>NZ_JAXBLY010000001.1:0-422992 GCF_033963925.1 Rossellomorea sp. YZS02
CTCACCGCCAGCCCCGCGGAAAGCGAGCACCTGTAGCGGAAATCAACCGCCACTCGCTACATCCAAAAGTAACAATATTTACGAAAACAACCAATTAAAAAGAGTGGGCATTCAATTAGCGAATGCCCACTCTTTTTGCCATTTTTACTTTTCTAATTGACGCTGAATGGAAGACAGTTTCCCTTCCATAGTCGTTTTTTTATCCCTGCGGTCATCAATTCTGATATTGGTTGCCACACGCTGGATGCCGTGTTGGAATGGTGACTCATGAATATCTTGTATCACTTGAAAAAGAATAGGAAGTTCCCCTTCTATGATCGTATTCATGGGAGTAAGCTGAAAACGAATTTTCCCTTCCTCCTCATATCCCTTCAGGATCTTTTGCAGGTCCGCCACATATGAACTTACACTGGGAGATTCCGTTCCAATTGGTATGACTGTTACATCGACAATCGCCATTAACTATCTGCTCCTTCTTCTTTGAGTAGTTGAATGATGTTCGGTTTCTTGAGATCGATTACTTTTTCTAACTGGTTTCCATATAAACAGAACCCTCCATCAGGGGAGCATTGAATGGGCTCTAAAGGGAGATCTTCAAATATCACCTTCTCCTTACCTGAAACTGTGTCCCAGCTCTTTAAAGAGAATGTCCCTGTGTACGTATCAAAGGAGCCTGGTTCGTTTGCCACGAACGTAATCAACCGACCATCCTTTTCTATCATATCATAATAAGGAATTAACCAATCAGAGTAACGGCTCAATAGTTCTACTGTAAATTCAGATTGAATTTCTCCATTGGTATCAATGAACTGATATGTGAACGGCATCCGATCTTCACCTGAATGAACTGATAATAGAGAATCATCGAACTGATTGAAGTGAACACTATCCTCCACAATCATTTCCTTTTCATTATTGAGGATATTTTGAGAAATCAGCGGTGCTGATACACTCAGCTCATTCGAACTCCAATCTTGAAAAAGGATGGAGGATTCTGATTGCCACTGAACAAATGGCTGCTCCACTTCGATGGGATCCATTGTCTTATTCTCCAGGTTTATTTCAAAAACCTGAAAGCTCCAATCTTCGCTGAAACTTGTCATTAACAAAACATCCTCGCTGAATTGATTCCATGAATGAGTCAATTCATAGGAAGGTACATCCTTTTGAAATTGGATCTCTCCCGTTGCATCTATTATGGTCACCTGCGCTGAATATGAAGCAGGGGACGAATGGATGAATATTTTTTTCATATCCGGTGAAATGCTTGCAGTGACATATGAGGAGTTCACTTCATAGATTTTTTTACTGGTGCCATCATATAAGTTGTAGATAAAGAAGGAGGTGACACCCCCCTCATCTTTCACAGTCAGAATTTCAGAGTTAGACAGCCAGCCCACATTTTCAATAAATCCATCGACAGGAAGGTGGTTGGCCATCAATTCTTTCTTCTCAGCACTCACTTTTTCTGAGGGGGGGGTTTGCGTCTCGTCTGACTGACATGCCGGCAACCACAATATGCACAACATCATGAGCATGATCAAGCTTAATTTTTTCTTCTTCATCCTCTTCCCCCCTCCCATTTTATTTCATATTAATTAGTACGTTTTTAAAGCAAAAATGTTTCAAAAATATTAAAAAAACATTACAAAAATTCAAAAAAGTGATGACCAGATGCTCATATATACACCTTTTGGGTCACCACAATATCGGTTACTATTCACTAGGATGATGATTAATTTTACTCCTGATTGCTGATTTCTACAATAGTTATTTATGGAACAAATTCATCGTTTTTTCGAGGGTTTTTTCACCATCCCATTTCTTTTATGTACTGTCATAAATAAAAGCTTTTCAAAAAGATTATTGTTATACATACACAAGATTCGGTTTGAGTATGCTCTGTCATTAGGCTGTGCTGGAGGGTGAAGGGACCTGCTCCGATTTACACGGAAGTTCGGCCAAGCCTCCTCAGCACAAAAAGCGGAGGCGGCTAGCCCCTCGAGGTCAAACCGCCTCCACTTTTGTTAGTACCAGCGATAAATGGAAACAAGGAATATGCCCAGGACGTCCTGGTAGATTTCATCAAATTGAGAAAGGGGTAGCGGATTGATCCCTTTTCCTAACTCCAGGGTGAATCCTGCTTTTTTGAATTCCTTAATGAACCAATCCTTATAGCCTGCGTAGCTGTCAATATATCTGACAGATTCATATCCGCTCACTCTGGTAAAATCAGCTGCAAGTTTGGCGGCATCCGGAGGTTCCAACCCTTCATAACCCCAATAAAACTCTTTCCCCTGGGTATGAATGGCGAGGAGACGATCAAAATTCTCTTGCTGTGCAAGGTTAGCCATTGCGATGGCTTCAGGCTCTGTAAGGGGCTTATATCCTGGGAAATCTCTCGGGGCAGGTGCTTTCTCCTCTTTTCTTTCCTTTTCGATTTCCCATTTGGCAGGAAACTGATTATTCAGATCCACTCCCTTGATATTGGCTTTCCATCCGGTAAAATCCGTGCTGCCCCTATTGATGGCAAGCAGTTCTTTCCTTCTATCCTCCGGTGGTCCAATCAGAACAAGATCCACTCCATCGGGGTTCACCATCGGCACGAATGACACCGTCACATCCCCATAGATCGGCAAGGTCTCTATACCTCTTATTGGGTTACTGTTGGTCAGGGACAGTAAATACTCATTGAGAAACGACATAAGGATGGCGGTCGTGATCCATTCATTTGCATGAAAGGAAGCATTCAATTGAACCTTCTTCTTTCCGGTCCCCACCCGGATTTCCACAAGGTCGTCACCCAGAACACTCTCCCCAACAGACCTTAATCTTATGAAAGGGTAAATCTCTTTTAGGCTTTTAATGTCTTTATGGAGTATTTTAGAATGATATGCCTGTTTTCCTTTGACGATGGGAGTAATAACCCTGGACGGCAAAATGATGGTTGAACCTATTTGCAGTCCATTCGCATTTACGCCTTCATTTAATAGAAGTAAGGCGTCGACGCCAATGTTCCACTCACTGGCGAGTGCCCAAAAGGTATCACCTTTTCTGATCGTATAATTTACTTCCCTAAAACCGGGGAGATCTATTTCTGTACCGATCTTCAATTTATTCGGTTCAACGGAAGGGTTTGAATCGATGATGAGCCCGATCGGGATGTAAAACAGCTGACTGTAATACCAAAGGGTGTCCCCACTGCGCACTTTCACTTTCATGATAGAACCTCCCCATACATATGTCCTTACTTACATGTATGAACAGTTCGAAGTTTCATGACAAAAAAAAGCTTGCGAAAATCTTCGCAAGCCTTTTGTCTATGATTCGTCATTGTCCGTATTTTCATTGTCTCCATAAAAGCGAAGCAGGTCTCCGTAAATGATCTTATCGGAGTACTCGAGCTCATTATTCACCCGCTCTTTAAATGGTTCACAATAGTTCATATCCGTTTTTTCTTCTGTCTCTTTGTCCCAGCATTTTTCTCCAGCATACACGTAGTCTTTCGTGATGAATCGACCGTCTCGAAGTATGGCGAGATCTTCATGTTCCTTGGAGAAGATATCCGATCCAAACTGTATGTCTTCCTTGGTATCGATTCCGAGAAGGTGCATGATGGTCGGCTTCAGGTCAATTTGCCCTGACACTTTGGAAATGATCTTTCCATTCTGACCTGGGATATGGATAATCATCGGTACTTGTTGAAGCTGAGTGCTCACAAATGGTGTGATATCTTTACCAAGATATTGACTCATCGCCTTATTATGGTTCTCAGATATCCCATAATGATCTCCATACATCACGATGACAGAGTTCTCATACAGTCCGGCTTCCTTTAAATCAGTGATGAAGTTCTTCACTGCTTCATCCATATAACGGACCGTTTGAAAATAGCGATTCACTGTACCATCATTGGAAGTATAGGGATCGATCAACTTATCTTCTTCGTCCAAAGTGAAAGGGTAATGATTCGTTAATGTGATCATCTTAGTACTGAACGGCTGCGGCATTTGTTTCATATGCTCTACAGACTGCTTAAAGAACGGGATATCTTTCATACCCCAGTTTACTGAGTTTTCTTCTGTTACATCATAATCCGGTAAGGAATAAAAACGTTCATATCCTAACGAATCATACATAATGTCACGATTCCAGAAACTTTTATTGTTTGCATGCATGGCTGTTGTATAATATCCGTTTTCCCCGAGCTTTTCCGTCATCGACTCAAACTCATTCCCTGAATGGGTAAAGAAAACAGCTCCCCGATTCAACGGGTAAAGGGAGTTGTCCAGGATGAATTCTGAATCTGACGTCTTTCCCTGCTGGGTTTGATGGTAGAATTGATCAAAGTAGTAGCTTTCCCCGATGAAGTCATTCAGGAAAGGCGTGATTTCCTGACCGTTCACTTCACTGTTGATGACAAAGTTTTGCAGTGACTCAAGAGATACAATGATCAGGTTTTTCTCTTTGGCTGCTCCGAACATTTCTTTATCGGGCTCAATGTACCCTGCCCTGACATAGTTATCGATGTCTGCCAGCTCACTTCCATCTGCCAATGCTCTCTGTGCAGAAGATTTGGATTGAAGAAAGATATCGTATACATGGTAATTGTATGTGCCAATATTCTTGACGAGCATTTCACGATCGAATGTCCTTGTAAGTAATTGAGGTCTTTCCGATTCTGCAAGGCCAAGGTTAAAGAAAACAAGGGCTGTCGCCACCAGGAAATAAGCCCGTCGGTTGGCCCTGGAGTAATTCTGTAAAGAAAACCAGGTTGGCTTTATTTTAATGATGAGAATTAACATGATCACATCAGAGAAGTAGAATATATCCTTCCAGCTCATGATGGCGCTGGCACTTGTGCCTAAATCAGAGAAGTTGCTCGTTTGAAAGAGGACAGGCAACGTCAAGAAATCGTCGAAGAATCGATAGAACACGACGTTCCCGTACAGGATAAACGATAGGATGAAGCTTATTGAGATAATATAACGGGTACGTGATTTATCCTTCTTAAGGAGTAATCCTATTCCAAAGATGAATAGTAAGAAACTTAGCGGGTTAATAAAAAGAATCAGTTCCTGGAGTGTGTTTTCTATCTTTATATCAAAGCTAGTTTTATAGACAATATACGTTTTGATCCAGAGGAGCAGTGCCGCGATGATGATCAGCGGTACTTTAGGTGTCTTTCTTATATTCATGTACTCAGCCTCCTTGCTACAAACGGTTCCTTCGTATGTAACACTTTCATTATAGTAATGGTAAAATAAGGTAATAATTCGAAGCAATCTTGACTTATATTAATACTTTTTTTACAAAACGTCAAACGCGGTTTCATATTGAGGGCGTATAATAGTTAAAGTCTTATTAACTTACCCATACTATTAGACGATTGAAACCATTAAAAGTTTCAAAAAAACATGATTAATAAAAAACGGTACAATGGTCCGTGGGTTATTTGCACTAACAAAGGCAACAAAAAAAAGAACCTTCCAGTCTGGAAAGTTCTTCTTTTGTCATCATTTTATCACTCATACAATCAGATTTTGTTCTTGACTAACCATGCGGCTCCGATCACTCCGGCATCATTTCCAAGAGTGGCAATACTTAAGTTCGTCGAGGTACGAACTGTAGGAAATGAAAATTGTTCAAAATGTTTCTTGACCGGCTTTAATAAGATATCCCCCGCTTTCGAGACTCCGCCACCGATCACGATTTTTTCAGGGTTCAATCCGTTTCCTAGATTTGCAAGGGATAACCCGAGGTAGAATGCTAATTGATCGACGACAGCAAGGGCAAGTTCATCGGTCTCTCTCGCTGCATCAAAGATGTCCTTCGCATTGATCGTGCCACGGGAGTCTCTCAGCTCTCTAAGTGAGGATTCATCCGCAACAGCATCCAGTTTCTCATTGGCTAAGCGAACGACACCAGTGGCAGAAGCAACGGTTTCAAGACATCCCGTCTTTCCGCAATTACACTGGAAACCACCTTCTGGAACTACTGTGATATGGCCGATTTCACCACCTGCCCCTTTCACACCGTGGACGATATTTCCGTTTGTGATCACACCGCCTCCCACACCTGTTCCTAATGTGACACATACAAGATCCTTGGCACCATCTCCTGCCCCTTTCCACATTTCACCCAATGCGGCACAGTTTGCGTCGTTGTCAATGACTGCGTGCAATCCTGTTTCAACTTCAAGCAGATCTTTTAACGGTGTATTATTCTCCCACCCTAAATTGACCGCTTCGTAAATGATGCCTTTTGCTGTATCGACGGGTCCTGGTGCTCCCATGCCGATCCCGACCAGTTTATCTTTAGTTTGATCCAGTTCCTCAAGCTTTTTATCAATCGCTTTGGCAATATTCACGATGATATTTTTTCCGTTTTCTGATTTATCAGTGGGGATTTCCCATTTATGTAGAAGCTCTCCATATTTACTCAAGAACGCAATTTTTGTTGTCGTTCCCCCTAAGTCCACTCCAACCAACCATTTTTCTGTCATTTATATCACCTGTCCTGTTTTTCTTTTTCAATCTCTATTTCATGTCGCAACAACAATAAAGCAGTCTGAAAATCACGGGTTTCAATTAGCTGGGATTGATAGAGTTCCTTTAGTTCGCCTTCCATTAGCTGCAGGTCGGAAAGACGATGCCCAACATATATAATGGTTCCGTAACTTTTTAGTAACTGTTGGATATCATAAATCGTTTTCATGCCATACACCTGCTTTCAAATCTTCACTATAAAGTATAAGTGAAAACCGCTTTCTTCTCAATCAAAAACAAAGATTATCGTTATTCCATACTCTGTTAATCAGCGTGTTTTTCAAGATGAGGGGAACTAGTTCTTCAAAAGCAACAATCTTTGCAAAAGGCTGTTTTCGTAAACATTGTTGCTTTTGGATGTAGCGAGTGGCGGTTGATTTCCGCTACAGGTGCTCGCTTTCCGCGGGGCTGGCGGTGAGCCTCCTCGGCTGCGCCTGCGGGGTCTCACCTGTCCAGCGTTTCCCGCAGGAGTCGAGCACCTTCCGCTCCAATCAACTATACAGAAGAAGTGTTTTACAAACCCAAAGGAAATGTGGAGATCGCGTATGCAACTGCTTTTTCATTCGTTGCAGTGACTGATTTTATTTCATAGTCCCTTACTCTTTTTGAACTGATGGTCACAAACCATTTTGCTCTGTCAACTACTTACTACTTTAGAGGGTGAAGGGAACTGCGTAGACTCCTACGGAAAACGGGCGTGCCGAGACCCCGGAAGCGGTTTTTGCTGAGGAAGCTCGGCCGAACGTCCGTGGAAAGCGGGACTGTTCCCTTCACCCTCCTGCACCACAACTTAATTGACAGAGCATCGTAAATCTTAGTTTATATGCAAATAGCAACAATCTTTGCGAAAACAGCCTTGCAAAAAGAGACTTTTTAAAAGAGCACTACCATTGCAAATAAAAAGAGATTCCCTTAAAGGTTTATCCAATAAGGAAATCTCTAATCTATCGTTTCTACCGGTCCGGGTCTTTAGGATGAAGAAATCTCGGACGCCTGTTCTTAAGTGGCATGGGTGAACGAAGAAATACGTCCCTGAATGCCCTGAAGTTGAATGGGATGAATGGCCACATATATGGAATGCCAAAGGAGTTCATCCTTGAAAGCATGATGATCCATAAAAATATCCCTATCACAAATCCGTAAACCCCGAATAGTGCAGTACATATCAGTAGGTATATTCTCACGAGGCGGTTGGCCAGACTCATTTCGTAACTTGGAGTAGAGAACGTACCGATTGCAGCAATTGCCAGATAAAGGATGACTTCATTGATGAATAGACCGACCTCCACCGCAACCTGGCCGATCATCAATGCGGCCACGAGACCCAGGGCAGTTGCCAGAGAAGATGGAGTATGAATGGCCGCCATCCTCAATATATCGATTCCGACTTCAATAATTAAGAATTGAAGGAACAATGGAACTTCTCCCACATCATTCGGTCCCACATATTGAAGTGCTTCCGGCAGGAGTTCGGGGTGAATCGCAAATAAATAATATAGCGGCAGCAAGAAGATTGACGACCATACGGCAATGAACCTTACGAATCGGAGATACGCTCCTACAGAAGGTTTATTCCTGTACTCCTCGGCATGTTGAAGATGATGCCAAAAGGTCGTCGGGGTGATCATGACACTCGGGGAGCCGTCCACCATAATCAGGATATGACCTTCGTAAAGATGTGCTGCCGCTGTATCTGGCCGTTCTGTGTACCTTACCAATGGATAGGGATTCCAATGACGCCCGGCGATGAACTCCTCGAGCGTCTTCTCACCCATCGCAAGTCCGTCTGTATCGATCTTTGAAAGCGCATCTTTGATTTTATGCACCAGGTTCGGATCGGCGATATCTTCTATATAACTGACAACGATATCGGTCTTGGATCTTCTCCCAATCTGCATGTATTCCATGCGAAGAGAGGGATCGCGAACCCTCCTTCTCGTCAATGCGGTATTAAAGACAATCGTCTCGACGTACCCGTCCCTTGAACCCCTGACAACCCGTTCGATATCCGGTTCCTGAGGTCCCCTTACCGGATAGGTCCTCGCATCAATCATAATGACCTTGTCGATTCCGTCCACTACCAGGGCTGTCGGACCCGCTAATACTAAATCAATCACCTGATTCAAGTCATCTACTTGTTCAATCTCTATATAAGGAATGTACGTCTTCAATAACTTCTCTAACGTATCTTCTTCCAATTGTTCAGGACTGAGCCCCGATAAGAGCTTCATTAAATAATGCATGATATCGTCTTTTACAAAGCCATCCACTAAAAACATGGCCATTTTTCGCTCAGCATACTCCAGATCCAATTGAATGACATCAAAGCTCTTGTCCACTGCTAAGGTGTCCCTTAAATAATTGGTGTTTTCTTCAATCTGAGTAGAGACAGGCTTTTTCTTTTCGTTTGACATTAGCCTTCACTCCCAATACCTTTACATGAATTTCCATCTTTACCATCCTAGACAAGGTAACCGGAAATCATACATCGTATCATATTCAAATACAGATCTACATACTATGTACTAAATGGACAAACCACTGGGGTGAACAAAATGAAACATAGGTTGAAAGAAGCAATGCCCTTCTTGATCATCATGTGTCTAGTCACTCTCGGCATTCAATACATTTACAAACCACAGACAGAAGAAAGTATTATTTTTTTTCCGATCAATGAAAATGTTTCCTACGAATCAGCGGCTACGATCCTCATGCTTGAGCCGAAGAAGAAGAACGATCATTACGAAGTGGACTGGAAGGTATCTTCAAAGCTTGATACACCGGCTTATTTACGTCAGGATGTCGGCTTTTTATATATGAACGGGAGATTGAAGGGGCTCATGAATGAATGGGAACAGGATACAGATCAAATTGTGGAGCAATCCACAATAAAAGGCAAGGAAAGCAGTCTCCTACAAGCCGTATCTTTCCATTATTCCGAGATACATGAATCCGACACTGATTTCACCAGTGCCCAGAAAATGTCCGAAGATACACTGTATGTGATCGATTCCAATTTCAGTCCCCTAAATGCTTTCAGACAACCGGGGACCGAAGCGGAAAACGAGTGGAAGGGAATCCTCGACAAGGTGACGAAACAACAACTTGACTACTTATGGGAAAAAGGGATTTCTTCAATGGGGATACAGATCAAAGACTATACTTCCTTCCCTTTGACCTCACTTCCTATGTACGAAAGCCGCCCATTGGAAGGATTCACCAAACAGGAATGGGATCGCCTGGTCGGAAATCTGTGGGAGGGTCTGTATAAAAACTATTATCTCGGAATCAAAAAAGAGGACGGCTCTGTCGTGGAATCCATCGACAGTGCCATCCCGCTTATATTGGTGAAAAAGGATAAAAAGGAAGTCCTTGTGCTGCTGATTGATCAAAATGGGGATGCTTCCTTACTCAGACAACTGATTTCCATTTAAAGGTTTCCCTGAAGTTCTTTATACAGCTTCTCATAATTTCCATCTTGCCTATTTAGCTCATAGGCTTTTTTTGCATGAAGGAGAGCCTCTTCCTTTTTACCAGAATCAATCAGAATCAATGCCAGATTGTAGTGAGCTTCATGAAAGCTTTCATCTTCTTCTATGGCCGCCATCAAATGCTTTTCGGCGGCTGCTAATTTATTCTGTTTGATTTCAGCATACGAAAGATAGAAAAATGTCTGGGCATTTGGCGAACCTTCCTCAACCACCGGGATAAGGAGCTTCTCTGCTTCCTCCCAATTTCCATTCGATATCTTTTCCTGGGCCACCCCATTGACTGTATCGACATCCCATGTCGCGGAATCCGTTACGATCCCTTGCCATACCAATATACCTATGAGCAAAAGGCTTCCCACAAGGAATGATATCTGCTTAAGGGGACGGACATTGTGTGGAAGACTGACGATACCGGCTACAAGAAATCCCCCTATCAATCCGCCTAAATGACCAGCGTTATCAATGCCTGGAAGGGAGAATCCAAGGGCCAGATTCAATAAGATCACACCAATGATGTTCGGGCCCATTGTTCGAAAAAAAGTGCTGGGATGCAATACACCAAAGTAAAGGAGAGCACCGAAACACCCAAAGATCGCTCCGCTTGCCCCGGCTGATAGATTGGAAGTGAACAGGAAGCTGGCAAGAGTACCAGTCACTCCCGACAGCAAGTAAATGACAACGAACCGGGTCCTTCCGAACATCTTTTCCACTGCCATCCCCAAATAATAAAGCGCCAGTGTGTTCATCAAAAGATGCAATAATCCTATATGAAGGAAGATAGGGGTCACGAGGCGCCACCACTCTCCTTCGATCATAAGGGGGTTATACTTCGCACCGTATTCTATGAGCGTTTCCGGGTCCTTGCTTCCTCCATTCAGTTCAAGGATAAGGAACATGATGACTTGAACGGCAATGAAGAAATAAGTGAAAAACGGCTTACCCCTCTCGAATAGCTGTCTCTCCTTCTGAACTTGCCGTTTAGATGACGTCAGGGTCATGTTCTTGATCCAATCGACATTCGCTTCCAGTATTTCAGGGGGAAGTTCCCATTCTCCTTCATTGAATAAAGGATCCCCTTTCAGCATTTCAACACTTTTTTCACCATGAAGAAGCATAGGCTGAACCTTTGTCTTTCGATGCTCCACAGGAACCCGAAGTAAATCAGGATCACCATCGACGGGAGGATAGGTTGATATGTAGAGGTTTTTTATTGTCAGTTGCCTTTTCCCCAGGGATTTTCTTATTTTCTCCCCATTTACGGTAGTCATTTCCAAATCCCGCTTGACCCAGTTACCCCAATCCAGGTCCCTTTTGACGATCCGGATGATATTTGCCTCTTTCACCCTCGAATTTTCCAGCCATATCTCATCCTGATTCTGAGAAAGATTGAGTATCCGATATTCTTTATATTCCACCAGATGGTGAGCCGCTTTCCAAAATAAATAATGATAACGTAAATCCACAACATCCACTACTTTCTTATAAACTCTTTTACCACTCCCAGAGTCTTAATCTTCATATATGTATATATCCTTACTATACCGAACCTGTTTTTAAGGTGTAAACAAAAAAGACTGCAGAGTGAGGACATTCCCTCCCTGCAGTCATCTTTATGAATCAAGACCGAAATGCACCTTGGATAAATTTCGAGCGGATTCCCGGCACGCCCATTGCTGCTTTTACGGCAAATTTTCGAACGAGGAAATTCCCTAATAACAGGTTCAATAATCGATATCGATTTGGAACAAGAAAGAGAACCAAACCGCCAAGTACTAACCATTTTGTCCATCCGTTCATCATGATCCCTCCTACTAGTAGTTTGGATCATATCTGATCAGCTTATCCAATAAATTTTTTTTGCATTTTCCGTTTTTTCCTATCTCCAATAAAAGAGAAGAAGGATCACACCTGCCATAAGGCTTGAAAGGGCATTGACAAGCTCATTATTCATCCAGAAGCCCTTCGTCCTTTCAGTCTGCTTACCACAGTGGACAGTGGATTCTGTATGAATCCCACACACTCTACACCTGAAATCCAGTTGGACGAAAGCACCCAGCAGAGTATCGATAATGTTGCCGAGAAATCCAGAAACAGTGATCAGCATTAAGCTTATAAAATCCATACGGTCAAACATTAGGAGTGCCGTCAGGGAAATAATGACTGACCCTATGACAGCTGCTGCAGTACCAACAAGAGAAATGGCTCCCGATGTGCCTTTGGGAACTCTCTTGAATGATCTTATAGAAAAAGGGGATTTATGACTGAGCGGGCCAATTTCAGAGGCCCACGTATCTGAATTGGCACCTGCTATCGAAGCGGCAAAAGCAAATGTAAAAACCTCTTCCCCAGTCAAGCTGAACATCAAGGCAAACAGGGCAGCAGGACCGCCATTTGCCAATACCTGCTGCCAATCCCTTATGGACGTCTTAGCCAGCCGGTCCTCTATTCCAACCTTGGCTTTCTTAAATAGATGAGACCATATGCTTGATGACAAGAAGAAAACGCCCAATACAAATAACCCCTTGAAACCATATGCGTTCCCAATGAAAAGACCGATCACCACTGCCATCACAGCACCTGATGAACTTAAATTCTTTGTCTTCCATCCACCTATGGAAATGGCGAGAATAAAGAGAATAAGAAAAAAAGATTCAACCGTCACAATGTATCCGTCGCTTTTCCGTGAGAATAGTGGAAACCTTCATATCGAAGGGTTCCACCGGCAGTGTATCGACTATTTGTTCTTCAAATGCAAGAGACATGGTTGATCCTGTATAGGCGGAAAGCAATCGATCATAGTAACCTCCGCCAAAACCAAGCCGGTAACCCGTAACCGTATAACATAAGCCCGGGACGATCATTAATTCAATCGATTTGTTTTGAACAGCCGTGGACTTTTCAGGGACCGGTTCATATAAATTAAAGTAGGATTGTTCCAATTGATGAAAATGATGCAATTGATAAAAGATCATTTGCCGATTCTTCGGGAGACACTTAGGTACAACGACTGTTTTCCCCTCTTCCCAGCCTCTTTGAATGATATTCCAAGTGTTCATTTCCGGAGGATTTGATAAGGTTAGCGCAACCGTTTGGCTATTCTGCCACTCAGGAGATTGAAAGAGGCGCTGTTCGATTTGAAAACATTTTTGTTGGAATGTAATTTGATCAATGGACTTCAATATTTGCAGCTGAGATTTCCGCAGCTCCTTTTTAGACATACGATCCCTCCATGGCCTGTAATCATACTCTATTTTAATCGATTTCCTATGTAATTGCGATGCGCCCCTAGGTTATCACACAGGCATTCACCTAATAAAGCATAAAAAAAAGCAGCGGATAAAATCCGGCTGCTTATTTCGTTTCGCGGTGAAGAGTCACACGCTTTAATTTCGGGCAATATTTTTTTAGCTCTAAACGATCTGGGTTATTACGCTTGTTCTTAGTTGTAATATAGTTACGCTCACCAGTTTCTGTGCAAGCCAAAGTAATGTTTACACGCATTATAATTTCCCTCCAAACATATACATCATCTACTATTCATACGACTTTTCTATAATATCACTTTTCTCTTGGAAATGCTAGTCCGTTTTTTATTCTGTCGCTTAAATTTGAGACCTCTTCTTCCATAGCCCCAACAATAGCATATACTTTCCCCTGTTTCACTTCAAAAGGCTTGAAAGAAAAGTCAAGCATGTACACCATCATATTCCGGCCATTGGTGATGGGATAGTAATATAAGCTTCCATTACTCAAGGATTTCTTCCATAACTTAAGTCCTTTCAGATTAAGTGGATAAATGGTTTTCTTTACAGATTGGGCACAGGAAACGATATTGGTAATCGCAACATGTTTGCCACTGTAATTCCAGAATGTATCCTTTGTCAGCGAAAGTACCCCCACCCCATCTTCTGCGCATGCAAGCCACTCAATCAGAAAGAATACCTTTAATTGACGGTCTTCTTTTGAAGTGTTCTCCATTTCGAATAAGCAGGAATCCCCCCATCCCTCAACTTCTTCCCTCACACTCACTTTAATGTCATTAAGGGCGTGTGATTGACCGGATATGGGCACATAGTCATTTTTCTTACTCCAGGCTATCCCTTGGATATGGAATGTACGTATAGGATTATCCTTCATTAGCCTCTACACCTTTTGCCAGATTTTTATTTTCTTTCCATAATACCTTGCAAGCTCCCTTGCAAGATTCCGTCTATCTGCCTTGGAGTATATGATGAATCCTCTATTTGGATCACTGATAATCTTCGTCCTCCCCCCATCTCTATGATCGAACACGATCTCTTTCTGGTTGGAGGAAGTGGGAACCGTCTCAAGCAGTTTTGCTAACACCACCGGTTTTTTTCCATTTGGGCACGCCACCTGAAGCCGGGTGATGAAAGGCTCCATAAAGTCCCTTGAATGGTGGTACGCTTTTTTGAAAGAAGGGGGAGAGAAATGTCCCCTCATCAGATCGTCCCTTGCACCCTTGTATTCTTCCGGGTTGCCGATATCCCGCCAATATGCACTGGTCTTGAACACGTATACTTCTTCATTGTTTTGAAGCATCAGTGGTATGAAATCCTGCCCAAAGTCCCTGGCACCGGTATGGGCATAGCGATCAAGCAGCATCGGATCCATCATATATACACCAGTATTGACCTCATTCCCGACCCACTCTTCAGGTTTTTCGATGAAGTTGACTAATTTTCGGGTTTCATCTGTATGACAGATCCCGTATTCTTTCGGATTTGCCACTTCCTTAGATACTACTGTCATGACCGCTCTTTTCCCATAATGGAATTCTATGACCTTATCAATGGGAATATTGGTAAATGCATCGCCGCTTAAGACAAGGAACGGTTCACGCAACCTGTGTCGGGCGAGGAACAAACCACCGGAAGTACCAAGAGGGGACCTTTCTTCCAGGTAAGTAATATTCACATTGAACCGTTCCCCATTTCCGAAGTATTCTTTAATGGTTTCACTTTTATAACATGTTGTAATCAGAATGTCTTTTATTCCATAAGACCTAAGGAGATCAATGCTATATTCAAGAATCGGCTTATTCAGGATCGGTACCATGGGCTTTGCAATGGACATCGTGTAGGGCCTTAATCGCTTCCCTTCTCCACCTGCCAATATGACCGCCTTCATCTTTTTATGCCTTCCACTTTGGATTGAAGAAGGACATCTTCATAGACATGAATGGTCTGGTCTGCAATCCGATCCCAACTGAACATGGATTTTGCCATTTTAAATCCAAGTCCGCCTAATTGTTCCGACTTTTTAGGGTTTTCAATTAACGAAACCAATTGGGTGTAGAGACTCGTCTCATCTTTCGGTTCAAATAACAAGCCGGTCTGTTCATGTTTTACGATTGATTTCAATCCACCCGTATTGGATGCCACAACCCCTTTACGGAACGCCATTGCCTCTAAAGCTACGATCCCAAAGGGTTCATACAAACTAGGAAAGATAACAGCCAGACAATTTTTCAAATAGTCGTTCCGTTCCCGATCAGAAATGTACCCGACGAATGATACGGTATCAGAAAGTTCATCCTGGATGACAGTCTGACGATAATGTTCGAGCATCGGACCCTTCCCGGCTATGACAAATGAGATGTCCCGGCCTTCCTTCTTTAGCCTTGATGCTACCCTGATGATGGTATCAAAGCCTTTCTCATGCACCATTCTTCCGATTGAAAAGAAATATGGTATCTGGGGCTGCTGAGAATCATACAAAGAAAACTGATCCAGTTTCTCCAGTTCCACACCATTCGGTATCACAGCAATTGGCGCATCAATGGTGAATAAGCTTTTAATTTCTTCTTTCATATGCTCACTGCATACGATTAGATGATCCGATGCAGAAATGAGTAGCTGTTCTTCTCTGTGAATCTTATGTTGCAAATCGGTATAAATCCCTTGGTTCCTGCCATGTTCAGTGGCATGGATGGTAGTGATGAGCGGAAGGGAGTAGTATTCTTTCAGCTTCATTGCCGATGTTGAAACAATCCAGTCATGGGCATGAATATGTGTAATCCTTTCATCTTTTACTAAGTCATGAGCGTAATGAATGAATGCCTGATTCAAATCGAATACCCATTTAAAGAAATCTTCTTCATAAGGGTGCAAGGGATGCACCCGATGAATCGTGACCCCTTCCATCTTCTCCAGGGGAAGTGTATCATTTGCTTTGGTTGTAAGGACATGTACTTGCTTTCCCTTTTTCACAAGGTTATTGGCTAAATCATACACATGCCTCGATAATCCGCCGACGATATTAGGTGGGTATTCCCATGAGAGAATCAGGACTGAATCATACTTCCCTTCCACCCCATCGCGCGTACCTGCATTAAGCTTCTCCAATACTTCATCAGAAGGAAAAGGGACCAACCTTTTCCGATGAAGAAGGAAATGATCATCCTTCCGGCCGTCCTTGACTTGCTCAAACAAGGTGTCAAAATGAATGGTTGATACTCCATCCTCCTCATTGAACCCTTCCAGAGATGATACCCATTCTCTTATGAGCTGATGAGTCCACTCAGCCTCATCTGTCATGCTCACAATGTTCTCCAACTGCTCCTCCATGCGATGAATCTTCCTACTATTTCTTATAGAGGCATCAGGCATAATTGGGATTTGCTTCTCCATCCCAAGATATCCGAATCCCACTCTTGATAGAGAAGTAGGTTTTTTCATATGGGTTTCCAGTTCATGATGCAAGCTCCCATCATCCAGCTCGGTTAATGCATCATAGTCTGTAAGCTCTTTAATCTGAAGGATGGAAAGCGGGAGATCGCTTTCTATTCCCTCCTCTATTGTACTTTCTGAAATAGGGAGAAGCTTCAATCCCCTTGGTGTCCTGATGACCCCACTGTCGTGTTCTTTCTCACTATGTTCGTAGGAGAAGGAAGATATAAAGCTATATTGTATTCCCTGCTGAGTAAGGTAAAGGTCAATACCCGGAACATAAGCGGCTTGAGGTAACCAGAATCCTTCCGGTATCATCTGGAAATATTGCTTGAACAATAACGTACTCATCCTTACCTGGGATTCTATCGCTCTTGGTGTCCGGAAATGAGTTAATGGAAAAGGACTGACCGTCGTAGGAATAATCCTTATTTTCCCTTGTACTGCGAGCTGTTTGTATGCTTGTACGAAATTCATTTCGCAGGTTGACCACTGTGAATAGATGAGCTGCCACTTCTGTTTATCACGTAGGCCTGATTGCAGTAGATTTGCCTGGATCATTTCAGTTGACCGCTCTTTAAACTCCTCACTCATATAAAGGGAAAGAAAGAGAGGATTTAATACCACAGGAATGGAATGTCCGTCATGCCTTTCAAGAAATTCGATTAATTCACTATTCTCCATAAGTAATGAAAGAAGAGCTTCTTCCTTTTCATAAATATCAGAGAATGGAAGTTCATTGAACTTTGGGTAAACAATGATATTTGAAAGTGCCGTCATGCCTTTTCCCCTCCATTCGTTACATAATACGAATACGTGCTCACATGTTCGACCCACTTCGGTTCCTTAATCAATCCCTGCTCATATTCTATAAGTTCTTTCATACTATGAGACTCCTGATGATGAGATGTTCTTGGTGTATGAAGAACATTGGAACGGGTGAATGCAACGAAGTCACCTGAAGAGAGCCGTAATCCGATTTCCATGCAGTAACTTCTATTTTCTTTCAAACCATTTACGAACCAATCACTTTCAGTAAATGGTACGTAGGAGTCCGAATGGTGATGTTGATTATGTCCGTTAAAGGAAATAGAGGTAATATCATATAATCGAAGAACGAATGGCTGAGGATCGGATTTCATCTTAAAATGTTCCTTTACCAGTCGGATCCATTCTTGTGATATATTCCAATGACAATAGATTCTCGAAGAAGTTGAAAACATGATCGTCAACTCTGTAGCTCGTGGATTCTTTGCCCTTTGCTTTGGCATCCGCCTGCCAAATGAAGCTCTTCCGACACGTTTTTTAGGTATATCCTGCTCCATCAACACTTTAGCCGTCCGGGGTTCCTGTTTATTCTCCAATGCTTTCTGGTACTTCACCCATTGATACTGAACTTTTCCAACGGTCGTATTCAGTTCTTTGGCAATCTTTCTGAAAGACACTCCTTGTTCCTTCAATTTAATGATTTCTGTTATCAAAACAATTCCTCCCAAAGAGTAAACATATATTATATGATCCCAATCTAAATATTATGACAATTATTCTTAAATTTATCGTAACACCGTATTGAAAAACCTACAATAAACGCATTTTGTCGTATCTTGTTAAATGCAGTGATAATAGGATTCATCCTGCATTTTTTTTGAGATTTATTATTCTGAAATGATAATAAAGCGATTACATTTTAATAGCGACATTTTTCTTTCGTTGTTTTCGACAAAATATTGGATTATCCCACAATTTCATCCTGCTGCCATATAGAGTTAGAGCCCTAACTGTGCTATAAATAAAGAAGGAAAAAATACAGCATGGGGTGATATAGTGAATTTACTATTCATTGGATTAGTAAGCTTCTCTATCCTGTTACTAGCACTTTCGTTTTTCCAACGGGATCGGTATAGTGATATTGAAAAAGACATGGAAGAACTATCGATGAATGTCCTGCAGGAGAACTATAAACTGAAGAAGCGGATAAGTGTACTGGAGGAAGAGTTGATGATGGATGGAGAGATAACATTTCAAAAGAATCCTGTTAACGAAATCATAAAAAATCAGGTGATTTCACTCCATAAGCAGGGCGTGAACGTGGACCAGATTACAAAGCAATCCGCATTATCCAAACAAGAAGTCCTGTCCGTCATTAAAAACTCTTAAGTCGGATAAAATAAAAAAACGGCCAACTCCGGAGTTGGCCGTTTTTTTACATCTTAAATGTCTTAACCAATTCAGAAAGCTGATCTGCTTTTTGGATTAGATCATCCGATTGCCCATATAACGTTTCAATCAAACTATTTTGTTCCTGGACTGAAGAATTGATGGTAATCGTACCGTTGTTAAACTCTTTGCCGACAGCAGAAACGCTTTGAAATGCTCCTTGAATATGATTCATGTATTCTTTTAATAGCTCCAGGCTGCCTGAAATATCCGTGATATTTCCGTCCATACCAGAGACTTGTTCCTTCATCTCCTTAAAATGATCTCCTGTCGTTTGAATGTACTCCTTCCCGATACCCAGCTCTTGATATCCATCTTTTAAAGAACTGGAAACTTCATTGGATATATGTTGAACATTCAGAACGCTATGGTTCATTTCGACCAATGAGGAATCTACGTCTTGTGCCAACTTGCGCACTTCATTTGCAACTACAGAAAATCCTTTACCAGCTTCTCCGGCCCTCGCAGCTTCAATGGAAGCATTGAGTGAAAGTAAATTGGTCTGATCGGCAATTTTCTTTATGATTTTTGTCAGGTTGCTGATATCGGTTGCGCTCTTTTCTAATCTATCCAGAAGATCATATGTTTTCTTTATTTTCTTATACACCATTTCAATTTGGTCTGTTGTAGAATTCATGGATGCGAATCCATTTACTGCGATTCCTTGCATGTACGATGAGAGCTCTGACAGGGAGTGCCCATTCATTTCCACTTGAGTGACCTGATCATTGAAGGTCTGATACTGATAATTCAGTTGATGTGCTGCTGCCACTTGATCATCGGAACTGATCGATAAACGATACATTGAATCGGATACCTGGTGACTAGAGGCATTGATGGAGTCTGCGAGAGTTTTTATGTGCTGGCTATTGCTCTGGACCGTTGAAGACCCGTCTTTGATCGCGAACACCAGCTCCCTTAAACGCTCTACCATATGGCTGATAGAGTAGTTTAACTGACCAATCTCATCTTTGCTCCTGGTAGGGGGAACCGATTGGGTTAAATCACCCTGTGCGACAGCTTTGGTAACGGTAAGGATTTTCCCTATGCTCCTATTTATCTTGTTTGAAACAAACGTTACGATGAAACCACTCACGACCAGGGAAAGTACCACAAAACCAATCAACCAGAAAAAAAGTGAGTTCATATTATTTTCAGTCGTCTTCATAACAGAATTTTGCCGCTCGAGGGTGCGCTCTCTTATCTTCAATAATAATTCATTATTTTCATCTCTAAGAACACTTATTTGTTTCCGGGCATTTGTATAAATATCTTCATCCAAGCGAACGACAGCTGGAGCAATTTCTTTGATGAACAGTTCATCGATCATGTTATTATGCTGAGAGAATGTCCGAATCAGTTTTTGATCTTCCTTGTCCAGATCTTTCAGGATTTTATTTGTCTTCTCGTTAAGCTCTACCCTTAATTTACGATATTCTTTCACATCTCCATCATTTAAAAATGTTATGTAATCGGCAATCCGAATATCCTTCGCATTTATAAGCCTGCTTAACTCTGTGATTTCAACAGAGTGTTCCCCTGTACCCTTCATAAATCGCATATCCTGCATCAAATGATTCAAACTGAAGAGCGCCAAGCCCACGCATGATATAAACAGCATGGCATTCAATAGGAACGTGTAGGCAAGTTTATTTCTTATTGAATGATGGTATGACATCCGGGCTAAAAATCGATTTTCTTTCATTCTCAGTACATATTTCCTAAAGGGAATAGATATTTTCAGCATTGTATCCTCCTGTATGTAAAACTTTATATCTATTAAGAATATGTACCAAAATACCCATTTTTTCTATAGATTCGACATTATCTTAATATAATCTTTACAAATTGAACCGAAGGACTGTTAATAGAAACAAAAAAAACGTCCCTTCTTCATTTGAAGGGACGCAAAAAACTTAGTTATTTAAATCAAAACGTTCGCCAGTGACTAAGAAAATGACATTTTCACAAATGTTCGTCACATGATCCGCTACGCGTTCGATATATCTGCACGTAAAGGCCAGTTGAGTGATTTGGCTGATTTCATTTGGATAGTTCGGAATATAGGTCATCAGTTCTTTAACTAATTGACCGTATAATTCATCAACCTCATCATCCCGATCCGCTACTTTTTTCGCCATGGAAGCATCCTCTGTATAGAAAGCCGTCAACGCTTCTTCAAGCATTTCTTCAGCAATCGAGAGCATTCTAGGGATTTCTTCAATCGGTTTGATCAATTTTTGATTCCCTATATGCAGCGTAGACTTCGCGATATTCGTCGCCATATCCCCGATTCGTTCGATTTCCGAACAGATTCTTAATGCCGAGATGATTTTTCGCAAGTCTGTCGCAACAGGTGATTCTTTTGCGATTAATATAATGGCAAGGTTGTTAATTTCATTATCATATTGATTGATCACGTGATCCTTTTTGATGATTTCCTCTGCCTTTTCAATGTCTTGTGTCTTTAAGGCGACCACAGACTCTTTTAAAGACGTTTTAGCAAGATCAGCCATATCAAAAAGCTTGTCTTTCAACTCTTTTAAATTGTTATCAAAATTTCTTCTTATCGCCATACTTATTCCCCTTTGCTAAGTAATGATGAAGAACCTTTTTTAATCTGTGCGTATTATCCAAATCGACCCGACACATAATCTTCCGTTCTTTTGTCAGTGGGATTAGAAAATATTTTATCGGTTTCATCTAATTCAATCAAGTCCCCTAATAGGAAAAATGCCGTTTTATCAGAAACCCTGGCTGCCTGCTGCATATTATGAGTGACAATCACAATGGTATATTGTTTCTTTAGCTCACCGATCAACTCTTCAATTTTGACGGTGGAAATCGGATCCAATGCAGACGTTGGTTCGTCCATCAATAGGATGTCAGGTTTGGTAGCGAGCGCTCTGGCAATGCAAAGCCGCTGTTGTTGACCACCTGAAAGGCCCATGGCCGGGGCATCCAATCGATCTTTTACTTCATCCCATAACGCAACACTCTTTAAAGTGGACTCGACAATTTCATCAAGCTCTTTCTTCTTTTTAACCCCATGTACTTTCGGTCCGAATGTAATGTTGTTATAGATGCTTTGAGGAAACGGATTCCCTTTTTGGAATACCATCCCGACTTTCTTCCTCAATTCAACCAAATCAACTTTGTCGGAAAGGATATTCGTTCCGTCATAATTGATTTCACCGGACATTTTTATCCCGGGAACAGAACGATTCATTAGGTTCAATGTTTTGACGAATGTCGATTTTCCACATCCTGATGGCCCGATGATAGCTGTTACCTCTTTATCATATATAGGAAATGTAATATTTTTTAACGCATAGTTATTGCCATACCATAAATTCAAGTCATTAACGTTAAATGCCGTTTTTTTCGTTGTTGCTACTGCCACTCGAAACCCCTCCAACTAAATGATTAACTGAAACGCCCTGAAATGTAGTCTTCTGTTCTCTTTTCTGATGGATTGGTGAAAATCTTTTCGGTTTGATCGAATTCCACTAAGTCTCCATTATAAAAGAATGCCGTTTTGTCAGAAACACGGGATGCCTGCCCCATATTGTGGGTGACAATGATAATCGTGTACTCTTTCTTCAATTCGGTGATCAATTCTTCTATTTTTGCATTTGAGATTGGATCAAGCGCCGAGCAAGGCTCATCCAATAACATGACAGTCGGTTTCATAGCAATCGTTCTTGCAATACATAGACGCTGTTGCTGTCCCCCTGATAGTGACAGTGCTGAAGTATGAAGGCGGTCTTTTACTTCATCCCAAAGTGCCGCTTTAGTCAAACTTTCTTCTACAAGATCATTGAGCACACTCTTCTTCTTAACTCCAGAAAATTTCAGTGCATGAACAATATTTTCATAAATGGACTTACTGAATGGATTCGGCTTTTGGAAAACCATCCCGATCTCTTTGCGAAGAGCTACTACATCAATGTCCTTACCTAGAAGATTGACATCTTCATACATGATTTTCCCCTCTGCGCGGGCGATCGGCACTAGATCATTCATGCGGTTAACCGTTCTTAAGAAGGTGGATTTCCCGCAACCTGAAGGGCCGATTAACGCTGTTACAGCATTTTTTTCGATTTCCATATTAATATTTTTCACTGCGTGATTATCACCGTAATAGAAGTCTAAATTCTGAACATCGATGATGGTCTCTTTTTTGATTCTATCCGCTACTCTTGAAGAGCGCTTCTGTTTCATTTCTAATTGAACAGACATGTACTATCACACCTTCTATTATTTTGTCGCTGTCATTTTATTGTGAATGTAGCTTCCAATGAACCGTGCACCAAGGTTAAAGATCAAGACCGAAAGAATCAAGACGGCTGATGCACCTGCTGCTTTTTCGTCTACATCAGGGATTAAACCTTGAGTATTGACAGACCAAATATGAACAGCCAGGGTTTCAGCCGGTCTGAATAGATTTAAAGGTGATGTAGGTGAAACTGGATTCCAATCCATATAGTTCAACCTGGGAGTCGATAGGCCGGCTGTGAATAATAACGCAGCAGCCTCACCGAATACACGTCCCGATGCAAGGATAGCCCCCGTCAAAATAGATGGGAATGCTCCAGGTATGAGGACGGTTTTCACTGTATGCCAATTGGTGATCCCAAGAGCAAGGCTAGCTTCTTTCAACTCCCGGGGTACTCCCCTGATGGCATCTTCACTCACTCGAACCAATACAGGAAGGTTAAATACCGTAAGTGCCAGTGCTCCCCCTATAATGGTATATCCCCAGCCTGTTGTATTAACAAACACTAATAATCCAAACATTCCGATGACAATAGAAGGCAACGATGCCAATACTTCAATGCATGAACGGATTGTATTCGTGATTTTACCCGGCTTTGCATATTCAGCCATATAAATGCCTCCGCCGACTCCAAGTGGTACCGTAATGATCATAGTGATGATCAAGATATAGAATGAATTGAATAATTGGTCACGGATTCCACCACCGGCGCGAACAGCACTTGATGGGGTTGTAAGGAAATCCCACGTTACGTAAGGAAGGCCCTTAATCAATATATAAGAAAATAGTGCCACTAAAAGCGCAATAATGACCGTTGCTATTCCAATGAAAATACCTGTAGCTATCTTGTCTGCTCTCTTACTATTCATTAGACTTTCCTCCTAGATGATAAGTAGCGGATTAATAAGATAAATACGAAAGACATAATTAATAGAATAAGTCCCATGGACCATAGCGTGTTATTCTCCACACTTCCATAAGTTGTATGTCCCATATTTAACGTAATGATCGTTGTCAATGTTGCCGACGCATCTACTATACTTTGAGGAAGATCTCTGGTGTTTCCGATGACCATCTGAACAGCCAATGCTTCACCAAATGCTCTCGCCATACCTAGTACTACAGCTGTCAATAAAGTTGGCAATGCTGCAGGGATTAATACTTTTCTTATGGTTTGCCATCTTGTTGCCCCTAATGCATATGAGCCATCGCGAAGGCTTTTAGGCAACGAACTCATGGCATCCGTCGCAATGGTCGTGATAGTAGGCAATATCATCACTGATAATACGATCATTCCGGCAAGCAATGAGAAACCGATACCGGAAGTATTCGTTCGAATAAACGGAACCAACACTGTAAGCCCTATAAATCCATAAACAACTGATGGAATCCCGACAAGGAGTTCTACAATCGGCTGCATGATTTTCCTTCCCCATGATGGAGCGATATCTGTCATAAAGATAGCTGCTCCAATACCTAGCGGTGCTGCAACTAAAGCAGAAAGAATTGTAACAGCAAAGGAACCGAAAATGAACGGGAGAGCACCATACATTGGATTCTCGCCTGTAGGCTTCCAATCCGGGCTGGTTAAGAACTCAATTGGACTTACACCATTTTTAATAAATGATTGTAAACCTTTTGAAGTTAAGAAAATGGTAATGGATATTGTTGCGGCAATCATGATGACTGCGCTTAATGTCACTAAGAATCTTCCCTTAAATTCACCGTTCATCCAAGATTTATTACTTTTGATCAGCCTCTTTGAGGCAGGTAGCTTATTTTCCATATCCGTAAACACCCCTAAATACGAGATAATAGGGTAAATGCCCATTCGCATTTACCCTATCAATTTATTTCATTGCAACTCAATTACTTCTTCGTTTGTTTCCCTTCAGCGTCACGTTCTACTTCCATTTTTGTAGAAGCAATGTAACCTTGGTCTTTCAGTAAACCAGTTTGAACATCTTCACTCATCATGTAATCAAGGAATGTTTTAGCTAAACCTTCAGCTTCACCTTTAGTGTAAGAGTGTTGATATGCCCAAATTGGGAAATCACCTTTTTGTACGTTTTCGTCAGTTGGTTTTACACCATCAACTGCAAGTGGAGTTACACTGTCATCTGTGAAGTAAGAAAATGCAAGGTAACCGATTGCTCCTTCAGTTTCGCTGATGATTTTCTTTACAGTGTTTGAAGAATCTTCAGTGATTCCTTCAGCAGGAGTTTCTCCATCAAGACCGAATTTAACGAATGTAGCACGTGTACCAGAAGAATCAGGACGGTTTACAAGTGTGATCTTTTGATCTTTACCACCAAGCTCTTTCCAGTTCTTAATTTCACCAGTGAATACTTTTTTAAGATCTTCTTTAGAAATTTCTTCGATACCAACATTAGGATTAACTGCAGCTGTCATACCTACAACCGCTACTTTATGGTCAACTAACTCGTCCGCTGGAATTCCTTCTTTTTCTTCAGCGAATACATCCGAGTTACCGATTTGAACTGATCCTTCAGAAACTTGGGATAATCCTGTACCAGATCCTCCAGCGTTAACTTGGATATCTGCATCCGGATTTTCTGCCATGAATTCTTCAGCTGCTGCTGCAACAAGTGGTTGCATTGCAGAAGAACCTGAAACTACGATTGAACCAGAAGCTGTTTCTGAACCTTCTTTTTCGTCTCCAGCATTTTCGTCTGTGCTGCTTCCGTTCCCACATGCAGCGGCAAATGCTACTAGCGTTGCGATGATTAAAAGCAGACCGTATTTCTTGAAGTTCTTCATTCTTTAATTCCCCCTAAAATATTGGTTGTTTTGTCCTACGAGTTATAGATTAATAGATGAGTGTTAATTGTGTTTTAATCGATTGTAAAGGTTTTGTAAATTCGACATTTTTCTTCATGATCCCGCGGTTCATAACTGCAAAAAACCTTATAGGACTAGTATTGTATAATGCTTAATGAATTATGTACCCTTATAAAAAAAAGCTCTCATTCCTTAATTGCACAATGAAATCGATCAAATTTTTCTGTATTCATGTCAAAAAAAAGCTGATTTATGGAACAATTTTCCCATAAATCAGCTTTTTTTATTAGTTATTCTCTTCTCTTTCTTCTTTCATCTGTTCTTCCGCTTCTTCTGCATTTTCCACTTTCTTGTTAACCGATGTTGGGTCTTTCACTTTTTCTGCACGTTCTTTCTTTAACTCGAAGTACTTATCCATCACCCGTCTGGAGATGTATTTATTTACATACGGATCCGCCACGCCGCTTGCTTGGATATGCGATGCTGGAACCAGCGTAGCATAGGCTACTTCAGGGTTGTCAAACGGTGCATATCCGATCAAGGTAGTGTTATAGTTTAATTCACCATCTACATATGTTTCGGCTGTACCCGATTTACCTGCCGCATTGTATGGAGCATCATGGAATAAATAACCCGTTCCTTCAGGATTATGATAAACACGGTAAAACCCATCTTGAACATGTTCAATCTGTGCCTGCGTAGCGTCGATGCGGTTCAGCACATTTGTTTCTTTTTCAAACAAGATAGGACCGAGACTATCCTTTTCATTGGTAGGTTCTCTTATTTCCTTCATGATATGAGGCTGTACACGATAACCATCATTGGCGATGGTGGAAACATATTGAGCCAGCTGCATGGTCGTATACGTATCAAATTGTCCTATAGCCAAATCTAGCAAGAAACCTGGGTCTGTCTTGGTCCCTGTCAGTCCGGCAGATTCTCCAGGTAAGTCGATGCCCGTCGGTACACCCAAGCCAAATTGAGCGTAGTGATTTCTAAAGATATCGAAGGCTTCAGGATTATTCACGATCGGTTCGTTCGGCACATATCTGCCACCCGCTATTTTCAGGGCAACTTTCCACATGTAAGCATTGGATGACTTCTCCAGTGCGTATAAATCGGTCATGGGAATTTGCTGATATTTATTGAACCATGAAGTCTTCGGTTTCGTCCCTTTGATTCTTAACGGTTCATCGATCAATACTTCTCCCGGTGTCAATTTACCTGTCATATAGCCTGTAAGTACGGTCGCGCCTTTTACAACTGATCCCACTTCATAGGAAGAGGTAAAGGTTCCAAGTGCAGCATCCCGCATTTCATATTTTCCTGTCTCGGGATTTTTTACATATTGTTTTCCCGCCATGGCCAGGATTTCACCTGTATTTGGGTCGATCATGACAACATATGCACGATCCAAATTCGGTGATGCATTACGATTGACAATCTGCTTACTTAATTCTTCTTCAATGATCTTCTCTATTTCACGCTGAAGTTCCATGTCAATGGTCAGGACGATATCTTTCCCTCTCTGTCCTTGTTGCACAAGGACTGACTCCAGCACACTTCCGCCTTTTGTCACATTTTTAATTTGCTCTTTCTGTCCTTGAAGAACATCTTCATATTCTAATTCTACGTAGCTTTTCCCTACACGATCATTCCGGTTGTAGTCCTGGGCTAAATATGAATCTACCAGATTCTTCGGCAGTCCTTCCCTGGCAGAGGATACATTTCCTAAAATGGTTCTTAGCGTATCATCAAATACATATGAACGCTTCCAATCCGTAGTTGTGTTGACACCTGGAAGTTCACTTAAGTGCTCACTGACCGCTGCGAATTCTTGAGGTGTGACTTCTTCATTTTTCACAATTTGTGGATTCAATGCATATCCACTTGAAAATTCCCTGTAAATAGCGATGATTTCTAAATCTTTATCAGTAAGAGATGCAAGTTCTTTGTCGGTGATACGGTCCAATCTCATTTGATAAACTTTTTTATTCACATCGTCCTCAGAAAGGTCTTCATTGTTTTGAAGTTTTTTGATTTCCGAAGCAGAGACTTTGGCATCCGCTTCTTCTTTATGATTGATTAACCAATAATCCTTCTTATCCCTTTCCGTGACGTCACCCGTATCCTTTTTGATATACTCAGAAAGTTTGGAGGCAACCTCGATCATCTCCTCGATCTTTGTATTGTTTGCACGAGTGTAAGTAATGGCATTGAGTGGAACGTTATCCACGATTACATTGCCATAACGGTCATACATCTTCCCGCGTGGTACACCTGTATTAACCACTACGTCCTCTGTTCTTTCCACTTCTTTCTTATAGCTCTCCCCATTCACAATCTGAACAAGTCCAAGTCTAAGAACAAGAAGAGAAAATAATAAGAACACGGCAAAAAACAGCAAATTCATCCGAACGGGAACATGCGTCTTTCTTTTTCTCTTATTTTTTTTCAATTCTTCCAGCCCTTCCTATATGTAAAAATTCATCCTGACTCTTCTCTGATATCCTTTTTATTAACCATTGGAATGATGCAGATTCATCCTGTTTCCTCTCTTCTTATTTTATAGAATTCTTCAATGATAATCTAGCCATAAGTAAAGAGAGGAAATCTTTCCCTCTCTTTGCTTTATGTTCCTTATAGAGGCAGAACGACCTTTCGTACAAATAAATAGATCAGCGTATGTCCTGCCCCGAGGATCAATAGCAGGATGGGGATGCTTTCTTCCTGATTGAAATAGGTCACAGCTATGATGAAGGAAAGTACAGATACAATCCTTCCGAGATTCAAGAATATTTCCCTTACCACGATATATTCGATTCTCATTTCAGCTGCATTCCATCCTGTACCGATAACATCATAGGTCATAGAAATATAAGGCACCAACAAAATGGGATATGCAATGGCAATGACTCCTGCATAAAGCAATAATTTCGTATAGGTTACATCGAATACGATCAGGAATATTGCCAGATATAAGAGGATCCCTCCTGCAAGAATAGCCCGCTTCCTAAGGTTTTTCTTTATGACCCTGGAAGCGACATAGTAGCCGATAAAGGCTATGCCAGAGTTGATTAGCCCGAAGGTTCCGATCGCAAATTCGCTTCCGGTACTGATGAATACAAAGACAGAAATGATAAAGATGAACGTCCCTTCCCTTAGACCCTGAAAAAAGTGGGCATTGGTGATGAGCCGCCAGTTGTGATTGTGTTTTCTCTCTTCCAGGATCCTAAGGAATAAATACCTCCCGGAAGCCGGTCGCCTTTTGAGGAAGAAGCTCATGACTACAGCGACAGAAAACAATAAAAGAGAGATTCCAAATACAATGGTATACCCCTTAAAGGAAGCAAATCTTGAAATGATGAAACCGGCAAGGATCGGTCCGATCATGCCTCCCGCTGAAGTCAGTGTACCAAGGAAACCATTGAAGAAGTCTCTCGTTTCAGGTTCGGTGATTTCGAATGTCAGGACATTGAAGGCCAACCAATAGAAACCATATCCGATTCCAAGTAGCGCACCCAATACGACTAGAAAATCTTCTGCCGATTCTCCAAATGCGAGGACGGATATGTAAAAGAAGGCCAAAAAAATAACACCGAAGCGTAATACAATCACCCGGTCCACTTTCTTAGCCAGTCTTCCAGCTAAAATAAATGTCAAAGGCTGAAAGATGACCACGGTTAAATTATAGACCCCTAGATCAATGAATTCACCTGACTGCTTCCAAAGGTAAATGTTCACAAAGGTGTTGGAGAGGGCAATACTCAATGAGTACAATCCTCCGATTAACAGGAGCAAAGTGAGATCTTTCGTTAAATCAATATCGCCTAATACCTTTTTAAAGCTACTCATGTGAAAAACTCCCCTTTAACGTACCCCTATCTTTTGAAAAAGGGAAGAAACTTATACAAAAAAAAGAGAGGTTCTTTAAAGAACCCCTCTTCAGGAAAGATTAAATTATTTTGCAGCTGAATAACGCTTTGCTACTTCATCCCAGTTTACAACGTTCCAGAATGAACTGATGTAATCAGGACGACGGTTTTGATAGTTAAGGTAGTAAGCATGCTCCCAAACGTCAAGGCCTAAAACAGGAGTTTTACCCTCCATTAAAGGGCTGTCCTGGTTTGGTGTGCTTGTTACTTCTAATTCACCGTTGTTTACAACAAGCCAAGCCCAGCCTGAGCCAAAGCGTGTTGCAGCGGCATTCGCGAATTCTTCTTTAAATGAATCGAAGCTTCCGAATTTGGAAGAGATGGCATCTGCTAATTCTCCAGATGGAGCGCCTCCACCATTCGGTGATAATACCGTCCAGAATAGAGAGTGATTAGCATGACCGCCACCATTGTTGCGGACTGCCGTACGAGCACCTTCAGGAACAGCGTCTAAGTTAGAAACAAGATCTTCAATTGATTTGCTTAATAAATCGTCGTGTCCTTGAAGTGCATCATTAACTTTAGTCACATATGCGTTATGGTGTTTTGTGTGGTGGATGTTCATTGTTTCCTTGTCGATATGAGGTTCTAATGCATCATATGCGTAAGGTAATTGCGGTAATTCGTAAGCCATTATAAATTCCTCCCTATGTATAGTTTCCTGAATACCTATATTCAGGCCGTTTCAGTATAAGATTACCAAAACAACTATAGCTGTTCAAATATTTTGCCTTCAATCTTTTACTTTTTTCGTACAAGAATAAAATACCCTATATTCTCAGAATATAATCACCTAAGAAATCAGGAATTCCTATAAATACTAGATCGTATTGTTTAAACGACCCAGAAGAAATAAATGGCCATGACCGCTTGGATGATTCCTTTTGTAAAGACACTTGAGATAAAACCTACGACGGATCCTATTCCCACTTTAACGGCAGTCTTCACGTTTGACCGATGGACCACCCATTCTCCAATGACAGCACCGAGGAAGGGACCGATCAATATTCCTGCTACGGGTATGACAAACGGACCAACCAGTAGTCCGATGGTACTTCCCCATCTACCAGCCTTCGTTCCGCCGAATTTTTTGACTCCGATCAGGTTCGCCATATAATCGGCACCGAATAACAGGGCAACAAAGAGAATCTGCACGGTCCAGAACAGCCAGCTGAAAGGCTCAAAACTGAAAAACACCCCGTACAAAAGAAAGCTTCCCACTAAAAAGATGACACTTGGCAGGATTGGGTACACCAAGCCGACAAAAGATAAGATCATGAGTACGATGATGATACTCCAGTAAACAATTTCCATATTCCAACACCTCACTTTGAGTATAAAAAAAACTGACCCCTTTTGACAAATATCAAAGAGGTCAGTCTGACTGTCTTATTCTACTCCCAATACTGCTTCAGCAATATTAACGGCATGATCACCAATACGCTCTAAATTACTGATGATATCCACATATACGATACCTGCCTGTCCTGAACATTTGCCTTCATTCAGACGCAGGATATGTTGTTTGCGCAGCTTACGTTCCATCTTATCGATTTGATCTTCTTTTTCAGCCACTTCTCTGGCAATTTCAGTATCATTCAAATCTAATGACTTGATGGCTTTCTCAACTGTTTCAATGGTCAAATTAAACATGACTTCAAGATCTGACATGGCATCATCTGTAATTTTCACTTTATTGGATTGCTGATATTCGATTAATTCAATAATGTTTTCAAAATGATCCCCGACCCTCTCAATGTCACGTACGGTATCCATAAGGATGGAATGACGCTCTGATTCAGACTCAGATAGTGACGAGGATGATAGATCAACGAGATAATTTGTGATCTTCTTGTCAAGATTATTGATTGCACCTTCAATCTGATATGCTGTTTCAGCGTTTTTCGAGCTCTTTGTCTTGAGGAATTCATTTGTTTCTTGCAATCCTTTAACAGCAAAGGCACCCATTCGGAGAACCTCTTCTTTCGCCTGTCCCAATGCGATGGACGGAGATTGCTCGATAAACACAGGATCTAAATGCTTTGAATTATAGTCGACAATAGAGTCCTGTCCAGGTATTAATTTCGTTACTATGACCGCCAGGATGGCGATGAACGGAAATTGAATGATCGTATTCGTCAAGTTGAACGTTCCGTGAGCGAATGCAATCGTCATTGGTTCATTTAGATTAAATGTAGATTGTAGAAAGACTACAAACTTCGTGAAAAACGGCAATATGATTAAGAAAATAGTTGTTCCGATTAAATTAAAAAGTACATGGACTGCTGCTGCACGCCTTGCTGCCACAGATGCACCAAGGGCTGCCAGTACAGCTGTAATGGTTGTACCGATGTTATCCCCGAAAAGGATTGGTAATCCAGCTTGCAGGTCAACAAGGTTTGAGCTGTATAACTCCTGCAGGATACCGATCGTAGCGGAAGAACTTTGTACGATGACAGTGAACAATGTACCCACCACAACTCCAAGGATAGGGTTATCACTCATACTAACGGTTAAATCATGGAAAGCCTCAAGAGAACGAAGCGGCTTCATTCCTCCACCCATTAGTTCCAATCCATAGAATAAGGCACCGAATCCAAAAATCATTTGTCCAAAGTTATGGATTTTCTTATTTTTGAAGAAGAATAGCATGATCGTTCCGACAGCGATAATCGGAAGGGCGTATTCTCCGATATCCACACCAATGATGAATGCTGTAACCGTAGTACCGATATTGGCACCCATGATGACTCCGATTGCTTGTCTAAGGGTCATGAAACCGGCACTTACCAGTCCGACAACGATAACCGTTGTACCACTACTTGACTGAATCAGGACCGTTACAAAGATACCTGCCAATACACCCATGAATGGATTGGTCGTGAACTTATCCAGGATTTCCTTCAGGCGTTCACCGGCAGACTTTTGAAGTCCGTCCCCCATATACTTTATCCCAAAGAGGAAAATACCCAATCCTCCAAAGAACTGAAACAACATTTCTTGCCAATTTAATTCCATCTTTTCAACCCCTACATATATTTTCGACATTAAACAACAAAAACCCCATATCATTTTTAATATATTATGGAGCTTACGTAAATACTTTTCACACCAAATTTACAATAGGTTAATAAAAGTCGTCTTTTATTACAGTAACATTACAAACAATAATATTTTTAATTTGTTTTCAGGGTCTATACTTGCTGAAGCATAAAGACAAGCATAAAATAGATAGAGCGTGCATGAAAGGAGAAATTGATTAATGAATGTATTTCAGCAATTGTATAAGAGTATCTATTCCCCAAAAGATATTGCAAAATTCCGGTTCCAGGGGATCGGAAAGACGATTCGATTCATTTTTTTGTTGGCACTTATTTCTATCATCCCAACAGCCGTACACTTTGTAGCATTCACCGGTAATGCCCTCGATACCTTGAAGGGATCAGTCGATAAGGAACTTCCACCATTTACAATTAAGGACGGTTCCTTATCTTCTGAGCAGTCAGAACCGCTGACGATTGAAAAAGACAATATGACCATCATCTTTGATGATTCTGGCGAGATAAAAGAAGGGGACCTTGACAAACAGGAAAATACCATTGCTTTCCTGAAGAAGAATTTCGTTGTAATCAACCAGGGTCACGTACAGTCTTCCTCCTACTCTCTGTTTGGGGATACCGCCTTATCGAAAGAAGGCTTACTTGATTTAATTGATTCCCTCACTGCTTTGAAATGGATACTGATTCCCGTTGCCCTCTTCATACTATATCTGTTCACCTCGGGGATGACCTTCTTGAAAATAACCATTTTTGCTCTTATTGGTGTTACCTTCGCAAATGTCCTTAAGCGAAATTTGCAATACCGTCAGAGCTTTCGAATCACAGCCTATTCAGCTACTGTTTCTACGTTATTTTTTACCCTAATGGAATTATTGCAAACCAAGATTCCCGCTGCTCCCATTTTGGATTGGTTTGTGATTACCATTATCCTTTATTTAGTAGTGAAAGAAATTCCTCAAAGGAAAATTCGTCATTAAACAAAATCCCCGTTGATCTGACGGGGATTTTGTTATCTATAATTACTATTGAATCTCTGGGTGAATCTCTTTTGTCCGTAAAGAAAGAAAGATATAAAGAAAGATGTTGATCAATGAGAAGCTAAATGCAATCACATACAGCTGTGCAGAATCTTGCCTCCACATGTCAAAGGCAATCGGCCCCAAAGCAACACCGCCGAACCTTACCGCTCCATAGAGACTGACAACAAGCCCTCTATCCTGTTCCGGCACGCTCCCTGTGATAAATGTATTGATGATAGGCAGCATTAAGCCTAATCCACCAAAACTTATCGTGATCAAGAACATCAGAGATCCTAATGCCGGAAACACAATTAACAATCCTAACGGTACGGCCATCATGATCAAACCATATTTTAAATACTTCCACCCCAATTCCTCATCCGTCTTAAGTCTTTTCCCACACCAATAGGAACAAAGTGTCATCGCTCCAAGGGGAAAAATGAATGTGAACCCTTTGAAGAACCCATCGATTTGAAAAGTATTTTCAATATGGTAGGAAAGATGGAAGAGCATGCCGAATAATAAAAATAAGCCTGTTCCCCCGATCGCATACAGGGGGATCAATAAACGCCCCTTCGACAGAAAGATAGCTGAGAATGATTGTTTATCCATTTTCTGCTTAGGTTCTCTAGACTCAACCGTATATCGTAAACCGCCTAAAATCATGATCGATATAAACGGGAACACCCAAAAGGACTGGTGCCAAAGAATAAGCTGCGCGAGAGTCGCACCAACAAGGGGGGCTGCTACCTTGCCGATACCATTGAAAACCTCCAAAGAGCCAAGCATCCGTGATCGTTCCTGCCCATGATAAAGGTCGCCAATCAACGCCATGGCAAGAGGTGTCGTCCCTGCCGCCCCAACACCTTGTAATCCTCTGCCGATCATAAAAAGACTAATATCCTCTCTGCTGAATATACATAATAGACTTCCCAGAATCATGATCCATAAGGAAATGCGGATCAATCGCTTTCTCCCATAACGATCTGACAGTACCCCAGTAAATGGAATGACAAGGGCAGCCGGGATCGTAAATGAACTTAATATGAACCCGGACCACCCGGACTTTAAATGCAAATCTGCTTCAATATCGGGAATGATTGGAATAAGCATAGAGTTCCCGAGCACCATCAATATAGGTAGTAAACCAATCACAAATGGAAGAAGCTTATCCCTCATAAATTTACAACTCCTTCAATGACCATTCAACCATCAAACTAATCGGGAGGAAAAACGGATGAAAAGAATGGCTATATTCTTTGGTATTATCATTCTTCTATACAGTGTTTATTATGATTTAAACAATGGAACGTTAAAGCTCTTGTATAAAGAAGCCACCGTTGCAAATTCAGCGCCCCGTGTGAATGTAAATCAAACGGAGCCTTCTACCCCTGTTGATGGAGACCGGGAGCCTTCTTCTCTTCCTTATGTAGAAATGGAAGTAAAGCCAGGTGATACAGTGCTGAGCCTGGTTGAAGATCTCCTTGATGCATCCATTCCTGTTTCCATTGATAAGGTCATCACTGACTTTGAAGAATTGAATGATGTCCCTCCGGCGAAAATACAGATAGGAAAGACGTATAAAATACCGAATTATCAATAATTCTGCAAGTCGAAAAAAACACCTATTTCTTGTCATTTCACATAAAACACTGTTACAATAGCTTCGTATTACTTATAATGAAACTTTGAGAACCTTTCTAAAGGAGCGAATTACACTTGAGTGAAATTATACATCGTTCAAAAACACGTCCGGTCAAAGTCGGAGATTTAACAATTGGCGGTAATAATGAAGTGGTCATCCAAAGCATGACAACTACTAAAACGCATGACGTAGAAGCAACGGTTAAGGAAATCCACCGTCTTGAAGAAGCAGGATGTCAAGTTGTGCGTGTCGCATGTCCAGACGAACGTGCTGCTAACGCGATTGCTGACATCAAAAAGCAAATCAATATTCCACTTGTTGTCGATATACATTTTGATTATAAACTAGCACTTAAAGCCATTGAAGGCGGCGCTGATAAAATCCGGATCAATCCGGGAAACATCGGGCGCCGTGAAAAAGTGGAGGCTGTCGTCAAAGCAGCGAAAGAAAAAGGCATCCCGATTCGAATCGGTGTAAACGCAGGAAGCCTGGAAAGGAAGATCCTGGAAAAGTACGGGTACCCAACAGCTGATGGAATGGTCGAAAGTGCCCTTCATCATATTAAAATTCTTGAGGACCTTGATTTCCATGACATCATCGTTTCCATGAAGGCTTCAGATGTGAATTTAGCTATTGAGGCTTATACGAAAGCAGCGAAGGCATTTGACTACCCGCTTCACCTTGGGATCACAGAATCAGGTACGTTGTTTGCAGGAACCGTAAAGAGCGCCGCAGGTCTTGGGGCCATCCTAAGCCTCGGAATCGGTAATACGGTTCGTATCTCATTGAGCGCTGACCCTGTCGAAGAAGTGAAAGTTGCAAGGGAATTATTAAAATCATTCGGATTGGCAGCTAATGCAGCTACACTCATTTCCTGTCCTACTTGCGGCCGTATCGAAATCGACTTGATTTCAATCGCCAATGAAGTGGAAGAATACATTTCAACCATAAAGGCACCGATCAAAGTAGCCGTCCTCGGATGCGCAGTGAACGGACCCGGTGAAGCCAGAGAGGCTGACATCGGTATAGCCGGGGCCCGTGGGGAAGGACTTCTATTCCGCAAAGGAAAAACGGTCCGTAAAGTACCTGAGGAAACAATGGTTGAAGAATTAAAGAAAGAAATCGACAAGATTGCAGAAGAATACTTCGCAAAGCAGGAAGCTGAAAAGAAAGAACAGGAGCAAGTTTAATGCAATGATGAAAAGAGGGCTGATCAAAGATCAGCCCTCTTTTCTGGTTTCCTGAAACGCTCCCAATTTCAAGAAAAACGATTTATTTTAAAAGAACGGCAGTACAAATAATCCTACGATTATCGATACGGCCCCAATTCCAATTGCCCAGGCTCCGAGCATTTCTGCTCCACGGCGTCTTGCCACAAATCCAAGTACGATTCCTGCCGCCCCCATAATAACCGGGAGAATGAATAAGGAAAGGATGGACAAGGCAAGTGCAGAGTATCCTAACACACGACCTGATGTTGTCGTATCTTCCACGGCATCATTTTCAAAGTCGCGGCTGACGTTCATTGGAGCAGCGATTTCTGCTGCTGTTTCTTCTCTGTAATCATCTCTATCCACATCTGTTTCCGGATTGTCGTAATACACGTCGATATCTTGAAGATTTCGATCAACGCTGTTTAATTCGCGTCGTTCATCACTCATACAGCAATCCCTCACTTTCTGTGTTTGGGAGCCTTCTTATTGTGTGTCAGTTCAGCTATTTTACTATGCTAATCTTTGTCATTTTTGTTAGTTGGCATGCATTTTTATCATTCAGTTGAAGATTTATTTCTTACAAGGTTATTTCAAAACGGGGAATATGATAAAATTGAAGGAGTTTTTATACAGAGGAGCCTGATAAAGAATGAAACGTTTTGGAATTGATATCGATGGGACAGTCACGTCCCCTGAATCTTTACTGCCTCACATAAATGATCATTTTAAACTGAATTTGACATTACAGGACATCACCCAATACGAACTGACCGAAGTTCTGGATATTTCACCTCAAACTTTTGGGAAATGGTTTAAAGAAGCAGAACCATCCATCTATCAAGAATCTCCCCTTGCTTCCGGTGCAAAGATGATCCTTGATCAGTGGAAAGAAAGTCATGAGCTTTATTTCATCAGTGCCAGAAGATCGGATCTCATCCAAATCACAAGGGAATGGTTCGATGCAAAGGACCTTATGTATCATCATATCGAATTAATCGGATCGCATGATAAAATTTCAACTGCTAAAAAGCATGGAGTCGATATCTTCTTTGAAGATAAGCACGATAATGCCGTGGCCATATCAGAAGAACTTTCCATACCCGTTGTATTATTTAATACGCCCTACAATCAAAAGCCGATTCCCGATGGGGTCATCCGCGTGAATGATTGGCATGAAGCGAACTCCTGGGTTCAAAACTGGCTAAAAAATCAATGATGGAAAAAGCCTCTGACAGGGGCTTTTTCTATTGCTTGTTAAAAAATGATTTGAATTGTTCTACACGATTTCTATTCACTTTGAAATCATAATAACCGAGACGCGAACCCGATTTCATATGCAGCAGGTTGGTGTTTTCATCAATGTAAATTTCCAGGTCATCCTTAAACTTCAACCATTTGGATGTAAAGACCGCATGCACATAGTGGGACTCTTCCTCCTGGATTTCCACATGTTCAAATTGATTCAAGGTCTTATGAATTCGCTCTTTCGTATCTTCAATCCTTCCGCTGATGGGAAGAGGTGCAATGCGATGATAGGATGTAAGGTCGATCGTGCTGACACAGTTTTTCTTATTGGTGGGACAGTGTGTGAATGGTACGGATTCCATGGCTACATCTCCTCTTCTTTTGATACAACTATTTTTTCCCTCGTTTATAGGTGATTAAACACGGGAAGGTGCCAGGAATGAAAAAAGAGATCCTGAAAGGATCTCTATTGACACTGAGGACACTTACCATAAATTTCGAATTTATGACCTGAAATATCATACCCGGTTTCAGCCAGGTTTTCTTTTAGCGCCTCCATGGGGCATGTGTGTATTTCCTTCGTTTTTCCACAATCCATACAAATGAAGTGATGATGATGGTGATGGCTTTCACACGTAAATCGGAAATGCCTTTCACTTGATAATTCCGTCTCTTCGAGTATCCCAAGCTCTACAAACAAGCTTAAATTACGGTAGATGGTATCGAAACTGAGACCAGGATAATCAGCTTTCATGAATTCCAACACTTCCCTGGCGGTTAAATATTTATTCGAACTTGAAAACAATTCAAGTAACTGCTCCCGTTTTCCAGTATGTTTATAACCCTTTGCTTTTAGAAGATCCATTGCTTCGGTTACATTCAATTTATTACACCTCTACTTTAGAAGAATGATTCACTGTTCTCAGTTTCTTATATACAATTGTCATAAGCAAAATCAAAATCGCCGTCATCACTATTGTTCCACCTGGTGCAAGATTCAGATAAAAGGCACTGACCAAACCGACGATGACAGAAATTTCACCGAATAATAGGGAAAATCCGATCGTCTGCTTAAAGCCATTGGCAATCCTGATACTTGCTGCAACCGGTAATGTCATCAAAGAAGATACAAGAAGGATTCCAACAATACGCATGGAAGCGGCAATCACAAGGGCCACCATGATCATAAAGATAAAGTGTATCGCCTTTGCAGGGATTCCTGACGCCTTTGCATGATCTTCATCAAATGATAGGAGAAACAGTTCTTTGTATAATAAGGAAATGACACCGATCACTAGGATGCTGATTCCCCCGATCAGATACAAGTCCCCTCTGCTGACTGCGCTGACACTACCAAATAAATAACTAAATAAATCGGTGTTGAAGCCATCTGCCAATGAAATGAAAATGACCCCGATTCCGATTCCCCCTGACAAGATGATCGGAATGGCAAGTTCCTGATAATGCTTGTATACCATACGTAAACGTTCAATAAATAACGAACCCATAACAGAGAACGCCATTCCGAAGTAAAGGGGATTCAACCCTGATAGAGCAGGTACGGTTTTACTCAGATATAGACTAGCTGCAATCCCTGATAAGGTGACGTGACTGAGGGCATCCGCAATAAGAGAAAGCCTTCTTACCACGATGAAAGCTCCCAATAGTGGGGCAATGATCCCAATCAGTATCCCTGTTAGAAAGGCATTTTGTAAAAATTCATATTGAAAAATAGCTTGAATCATTGTCTTCCCTCCAATCGATCATGAATGATGGTGTTCATGCTCATGATTTAAGAAATGTACATCATGACCATAGAAAGAGGAAAGCTGATTTTCTTTAAGCTTTTCAAACTCTTCTGTTTTGCCATGGAAATGTAAATGTTTATTTAAGCAGGCAACGTGAGTCACTTTATTCGAAATCGATCCAATATCATGTGTGACAAGTACAAGGGTAATCCCTAAATCTTTGTTCAACTTTTCTAACATATCATAGAAGTTTTGAACGTTTTTGCTGTCTACGCCCACTGTAGGTTCATCAAGTATCAATATTTCAGGACGGCTCACGAGGGCTCTGGCGATGAATACTCTCTGTTGCTGACCTCCTGATAGCTCGCCGATATTCCGCTTGGTGAACCTGCTCATCCCGACAGATTCAATCGCTTCGTACACATCCTGCCTGTATGCAGAAGAAACCCGCTTGAATAAGCCAACCTTTTTAGCCAGTCCACTCGCAACCACTTCATATACGGTTGCCGGAAATCCAGTATTGAAGCTGTTCGCCTTCTGGGATACAAAGCCGATGCGGTCCCATTCTTTGAATTTCTGCTGAGGGATCCCGAACAACTCGATGTTCCCCTGCTTCACCCGCAAGAGACCAAGGACAAGCTTTAACAATGTGGATTTTCCCGAACCATTTGGACCCACGATGCCTAGAAAAGCCCCTTTTGGGATGTTTAAGTTAATATCTTCGAGCACTCTTTCACGCTCATAACGGAAATTCACATCTTCTATTTTAATCACTGGATAAGTCGTATCCATGTTCATCAACTCTCTTTATAAGAATCATTACGATTTAAAAGCACATATGGTAGTATACAGGATGCGTGATCAATTGTAAATGATTCCGTACCTCATTTAAAAGAGGCTGGAACAAAAGGGTTTCAGATAAAGAAAAATCCAAACGAGTGATATGATAAAAATCTAACTCGTTCGGATTATAACTTTTATTATCCATGTATTAAGCAGGTTCTAGCTGTTGATTGGAGTGCAAGACGAAGACTCCTGCGGGAAAAAGCGGAATAGGTGAGACCCCTCGAGGAGCGCAAGCTGTGAGGAGGCTCGCCTTCCGCCCGAGGAAAGCGAAGTCTTGCACGGAATCGGGCAGCGGTGTAACACGTAATCTCATTGTTCGTCTTTAGAGTGTATAGATTTAGTTATGTCCCAGCCTCTCTCTATACAATTTGAATGATTCGTCATGTATCAATGAATGGCAGACTTGAAACGTGCCCCCTTGGTTTCTTGCGTGCTCATGATCGTGATGAAAGCATTCGCATCAACATCCGAAACGATGGATTTCAATTTCGTCACTTCAAGTCTTGTGACCACGACATAGATGACTTCTTTATCATTATCCGTATAGCCACCACGTCCCTTCAACATGGTTGTACCTCTTCCAAGCCTTTGTAAAATGGCATCCGATACTTCGAGGTAATGATCCGAAACAATGATGACCGCTTTCGTTTCATCCATTCCCTGAATGACCGTGTCGATTGTCTTGAAGGCGATATAATAAGTCATGACAGAATACATGGCTTCTTCGATACCAAAGACAAATGCCGCCCAACCGAAGATGAAAATATTCATGAACATCACAAACTCACCGACGGAGAATGGCAATTTCTTAGTCAATAGGATCCCTAAGATTTCAGTTCCATCCAACGAGCCTCCATGACGGATGACCAGTCCTACACCTACCCCAAGAATCAATCCCCCGAAGACGGTCGCAAGGATCTCTTCTGTCACGAATGGATCCATATGGTGAAGGAGGCTTTCAATGATCGCCAACGCGACGATGGCAAACAGTGATGACACGACAAACGTCTTTCCTATTTGTTTGTACCCTGAATACATAAACGGAAGGTTGAGTAAAACCAACAGGGTTGAAAAATTAAGGAAAGGGATTGAATCCGAAACCAAATAATTCATGATCAGTGAGATACCAATGATCCCCCCATCGATAATATTATTCGGTACAAGAAACAGCTCAATCGAAACTGCTGCCAACCCGGCTCCGATAGTAATAAAGAATAGACGGTAAATGAAATGGAGGGGACTTTCTTTCTTATGCACTCTTTGAGTCATCGCCAATTCCTTTCCTTTCAGTTTATTTTCTAATAAAAGTGTCACTTTCTTGATGAAAACTACATATGTATCTGTTGAGGAGTGATAAACATGAAGCTATTACAAAATGTGATCAATCACAAAATCAACCATATTACAAATGATGAACTGCTAAAGTATGCCAAACAATATAATATTTCACTGACGCCCGATCAGGCTACAAGCATTGTTGCCAAGGTGAAAGGAAAAAACATCAATATTTTCGATGATACGAAGAGAAGCAAACTAGTGAAAGATCTTGCCAGGGTCATCGGACCAGCTAAAGCCAAGGAAATCAACCAGCTCTTTTTACAGCTTATCAGATAGTATAGAAAGAGGAGGCTTCCTCAAATCTTGAGAGATGACCTCCTCTACTCTTTACTGATTCAATATTTTCGTTAAAACATCTTCATCAAAGGATTGGTTGCGCAGCATGTCAATTTCGAACTTGTAAGGAGCTTTTTTATTCTTCTTATCTTCCCCTACATATGGAGTTTCCAGAATCTTAGGAACTGCCTTAAGCTGCGGATGATGCACAATATAATTAAGTGCCTTGAATCCAATATGACCGAAACCTAGGTTTTCATGACGGTCCTTAGCGGCTCCCCGTTCATTCTTGCTGTCATTAATATGAAGCACCTTTAAGCGATCTATTCCAACAATTTTATCGAATTCCTCCAATACACCATCGAAATCTTCCACAATATTATATCCTGCATCGTGGGTATGACATGTGTCAAAGCAGACAGATAGGCGATCATTCAACTTTACTCCATTGATGATCTGAGCTAATTCCTCAAATGATCTGCCGCATTCGGAACCTTTACCGGCCATTGTTTCCAAGGCAATCTGAACTTTATGATCCCTGGTCAATACTTCATTCAGACCTTCAATGATCTTCTCGATTCCTTTATCTGCCCCAGCCCCAACATGAGCACCGGGATGAAGCACGATTTGCCCTGCACCGAGAGCCTCAGTGCGTTCCATTTCAGATCGGAGGAAATTGACACCCAACTCAAATGTAGACGGGTTTGTCGTGTTGCCAATGTTAATGATATAAGGCGCATGCACGACGATGTCCTCTATTCCATTTTCTTTCATATGAGCGAGTCCAGCTTCTATATTTAAGTCTTCGATCTTCTTTCTTCTCGTATTCTGAGGTGCACCGGTATAGATCATGAAGGTATTCGCACCATACGAAACCGCTTCTTCGCTTGAAGAGAGCAACATGTTCTTTCCACTCATGGAAACATGGGATCCAATCTTAACCATTCTTCTCAACTCCTAAGAAAATCTCTCTTTATTGTATCGAATGTGTACAAATGAATCACGTTCAAACACTTACTTATTTCTATTTTTGATTCTTCTTTCCCGCTTTTTGATTTGATCCATTTTGTATTTCATCTTCTTTTTATATCCCGGTTTCACCGATTTTGGTTTACGAACCAAAGACTTCGCCTTTTCATCAATCTCATCGACGTTCGATTTTTGACGATTCTTACGTTTGTTCAGAGGTGGAAGCTCGGACCATTCGCCTTTTTTAATATCCCGATGTGAAAAGCTGATCCCCATCTTCTCCAAGCGATTCAATGCATCTTCATCTGAAGGCGTATAAATGGTGTAAGCAATACCGCTGTTCCCGGCACGAGCTGTACGACCTGAACGATGAACATAGAAATCAAGGTCTTGAGGCAGTTCAAAATTAATGATGTGACTGACTCCTTCGATATCTATTCCCCTGGCAGCAAGATCAGTGGCCACAATATATTGATAATCGAGGTTCCTTGTTTGTTTCATCATTTTCTTACGCTCACGTGGAGATAGATCTCCGTGAATTCGTCCGACCTTCAATCCTTTAGCAATTAGGGCATCTGCCACTTCATCCGCCTTTTGCTTCGTATTCGTGAACACAATCCCTAAATATGGATTGATCTCCACTAAAATATTGTACAGAAGATTGACTTTATCCCTACTCTTTAAGGGAACGATCACGTGTTGAATATTCTTCGCCGACAGCTGTTCCGGCTCTACATGCGCATATTGAGGATTTTCCATATACTTTTTCAAGAAAGGCTTCAGCTTCTCCGGGATGGTGGCAGAAAATACTAACATTTGCAGTTTCTCCGGCATCTTTGCAGCAATTTGATCCACATCTTCAATGAATCCCATATCAAGCATCAAATCCGCTTCATCAATGACAAGCAGTGGGGCTGTATGAACAAATAATGCCTGATCCTTCACCAGATCATTGATACGTCCAGGCGTCCCTACTACGATATGGGGCTGGTGCTTTAATTTCTCGATGGTTCTCTGCTTATCCGTTCCACCGATATAGCAACGGGATACGATGTCGCTGTCCTTCGTGATCTTCAGTACTTCCTGATATATCTGTTGTGCCAATTCTCGTGTAGGTGCAGTAATGACAGCTTGTACCTGTTCAGAAGCTGCATCCACCTTCTCGATGATCGGTAACAGATACGAGTGGGTTTTTCCTGTTCCCGTTTGAGATTGGCCGATCGCGCTTTGCCCTTTTAAGATCAAAGGGATCATTTTCTTTTGAATTTCTGTTGGTTCGTAAAATCCTAATTCTTCTACTGCTTCATTGATGAATGACTTGAAACCAAATTGTAGAAATAAATTCTTTTTCATTCTTTACATCTCCTTTTTTCTTACTATCCTTTTATTTACGCTGTCATCGGGATGGATGCCGTATGCCGTTCACATCATCACCACAAATATCTATATAAAATGTACGGATCACTTTTTAAATGGTCAGTGATTATATTTTAACGTTAGCAAGCGTCATATTTAAAGAACATCTAATCATTATAATCAATTTTCAGCAAAACATCTAGGTTATCCTGATATTATTTCAGATGATATTGTCACAATACCCTTTTTTAAGCTATTGCATACTCTATAGTGTTAATGAATTTATTCAATGAAAGGAGGCTGTCATCATGCCGCCTAGAAGAATGAGAAATGAAGGTCAGGATATGCGAAACCCTTTCGGAATGAGACAGCGGCGGGGCAACGGCTTTGGATTGCAGCAACCTGGCAGAAATAATTTTGGACTGGGACAGACACAACCCCCTCCATTTCAATTTGGAAGGCAGAACCCGAACCCTGGCTTTAATATGGGGATGAATCAGAGAGGAAAGGGTCGGGGACAAGGCAAAGGGTTGTTGTCTAAGCTTTTGAAAAAAGGTGAAAACCGTGGTGCTGACGGAGGGGGCGGACTCCTTCAACAGTTTTCCAGGGGAGATGCCTCTGCCAATTCAACCGGGTTTGAGCGTTCTCCACAGGCAGCAGGTGGAATTATACAGACCCTCCTCAATCCGGGAAATGTAAATTCTTTTTTATCCAATACACAACAGATGCTACAGACCGCTCAACAATTAGGCCCCATGTTTCAACAATACGGTCCAATGGTCAAAAACATCCCGTCTCTGTGGAAGCTGTATCGGGGGCTAAAAGATATGTCAGATGCGCCAGAAGAAAACACAGATGATATAGAAAGCACAGATGAAACTGACATTCCCGAAGCTGAAGCCCCGGTTAAGAGTAAAAAGAAGAAAAAGGCACCCGTTGAATTATCGGATGATGAAGAAAAGCAAAATATTACACATGCCCAATCACGTTCAAAGCCAAAACTTTATATTTAAAAAAGCCGAATCCCTAAGGGTTAAGAATCACCCGACAGGGATTATTTTTTTGGCTTTAAGCACAAATGGGGCAATACGGAAATCCGCCCCGGATATCGAACTCTTTGTCAGATAGAACAATCTCCTTTATAATGAAGACAAAACCTTTTCTCATGTAGGAGGATATTCATAGATGGAAATTATTAAGATTACTCCGAGAGGCTATTGTTATGGTGTAGTAGACGCAATGGTCATTGCAAGAAATGCTGCATTAGATAAATCGCTTCCTCGTCCAATTTATATTCTGGGCATGATTGTCCATAACAAGCATGTGACCGATGCATTCGAAGAAGATGGAATCATTACCCTTGATGGAAGCAATAGAAAAGAAATCATTGAACAGGTAAATGAAGGAACAGTGATCTTCACGGCTCACGGTGTATCTCCTGAAGTGAAGGAAATCGCCAAGCAAAAAGGACTTGTCACCCTGGATGCAACCTGTCCTGATGTAACGAAGACACATGATTTGATTCGCGCAAAAGAAGCTGAGGGTTATGATGTCATTTATATCGGAAAAAAGGGACACCCTGAACCTGAAGGCGCTGTTGGGGTCGCACCTGACGTCGTTCATCTTGTAGAAACAGCGGAGGACGTCGAAAAATTATCCATAAACAACGAGAAGATCATTGTAACGAACCAAACGACAATGAGTCAGTGGGACGTATTGGATACGATGGACAAAGTGAAGGAGATGTACCCTCACGTTGAGCTGCACAAAGAGATCTGCCTTGCAACACAAGTCCGACAGGAAGCAGTGGCCGAGCAGGCCGGAGATGCAGATGTTCTCATCGTTGTGGGTGATCCGAAGAGCAACAACTCCAATCGACTTGCTCAAGTTTCGAAAGATATCGCTGGTACTCCTGCACATCGTATTTCAGATATTAGCGAATTGGACATTGAATGGATCAAGGATTCAAAAATCGTCGCGGTTACCGCAGGGGCGTCAACTCCTACACCGATCGTGAAGGAAGTCATTAAGTTCCTTGAAGCCTTTGACCCTAATGATGAGTCCACATGGACAAGAGAGCGCAATGTTCCATTAAATAAAATTCTCCCTAAAGTGCGTAAAGCGAAAATGGGAACTAAATAAACAAAGGCCCATTACCAGATCTGGTAATGGGTCTTTCTATTTTACATATACGTAAAGGGATTTGTTTCTGCGTTTGATGCAAAGATATTGACGACATATCCCTTCTCAGAGCATCTTCTAGCTAAATGAGCGGCCACTCCCTCTTTCATCACTTTCTCAATATGATGACCTGCATCCACTACATTCAGCCCCATCATCATGGCGTCGTGAGCAGTATGATAATAGATATCACCGGAGACAAACACATCTGCACCTTGTCTTTTGGCTTTCCCGATGAACTTGTTGCCATCACCGCCGAGTATCGCCACTTTCTTCACCTTCGATTTCCCATCACCTATCATCCTGATCCCGTCCATGCCAAAGGTTTTCTTCACCACCAGTGCAAAGTCCTCAAGACTCATTTCCTCTTGTAAATACCCTATTCTGCCAAGTCCGAGGGCAGGCGATTCATTATTTAATGAATAAATATCATAGGCGACCTCTTCATATGGATGATGGGTGAACATCGCCTTCAGGATTTTTTTCTCCAGAGAAACGGGATAAACAGTCTCCACCTTTTCTTCTGTCACTTCCTCAAGCTCCCCCTGCTTACCTATATGAGGATTTGTCCCTTCTTCAGGCAGAAATCTGCCCTTTCCCTCGGTTGAGAAGCTGCAATGAGAATAAAGACCGATATGTCCTGCGCCTGCTTTACCCAGGGCGATCCGGAGTTCCTCTGCATGGTCTTTCGGTACATATACTGTCAGTTTCCTAAGTTCCTCTTGGTAGGTTGGAACGAGCACTGACGGTTGCTGTAGCTGTAACATGTCAGCCAGCATGTCATTAACACCGCCGGTTGCTATATCCAGGTTGGTATGAGCCGCATACACGGCGATATCATGCTTGATTAATTTCTCAATCATTCTTCCTTGATAAGAATCTGTATGCAACGCCTTTAAAGGACGGAAAAGTGGCGGATGATGAGCAATGATCAATTTGACATTATTCTTGATTGCTTCATCCACTACGTTTTCAAGAACATCCAGTGTGATCATGACATTCTCGACTTTTTCATTCAGCTTGCCAATTTGGAGTCCGATCGGGTCGCCTTCTTCAGCCAGGTGTTTAGGGGCGAATTCTTCGAAAAGCTGAATGATCTGATGACCATTTACTGTTTTCATGGGTTAAGGACCTCCTCTACCATTTTGATCTTCTTATTAAGCTCATTCTTTCGTTGTTCTAATGCTTCCGTCTTTTCTGCTCGTTCCATGTTATTCAATATATTCTTCCATTGATGAAGTTCCTGATTCCATTTTTTAATGAAAGCGGCGTTCTTTTCTTTCATCAAGAATGGACCGAGCAACAACTCTTTCTCAATGTCCTTGGAGTAATGGCTCTTTGGGTTTCCTTTTTCCGCAATTAAAATTTCATAAAGTTTGTCATCTTCTTCAAGGATTTCTTCTCCAATTAGATCCCATTCATTATCCATCAGCCAAGTCCGGATCGATCTCGCACTTACATTCGGCTGCAGAATCAATCTTGGGTCATTCGTAAGCTTGTCCTTGCCGGCCTCGAGAATCGATGCTATCAATGTGCCACCCATTCCGGCGATCGTAATACACTCTACTTCTCCAGGAGCTATGACTTCCAGACCATTGCCTAATCTCACTTCTACTTCCTTCGTCAACTGTGCATCCTCTACTTGTTTCTTGGCTGAAAGAAACGGGCCCTTCACCACTTCGCCTGCGATGGCAGACGAAGCAATGCCCTTGTTCACTGCATAACATGGAAGATAAGCATGATCTGACCCTATATCGGCAATCTTAGATTGTTTAGGTATGTATGAGACCACTGTTTCAAGTCGTTTTGATAATTGTTGAATATTCATTTGTTCACCTTTACTCTATTGGATTCTTGATATGTTACTCATTCTAACCAACTTTTCTATATAAAAAAAGCCCTTTGCCTAAAGACAAAGAACCTTTTTCATTCACACATTATTTAAGTGATTTGATCCAGTCTGCCATCGCATCAAGATTTTCATCTGCTACAAGGCCAGCCGGCATGATGCCTCCACCATTTTTGATTCTATCCTTGATTTCGTCTTTAGATAGTTTCGTACCCTTAAGTGCAGGACCAGCGCCACCTTCATAGTTCCCACCATGACAAGATACACAAGACTCCTTGTACTTGGCTTCCGGATCGAATTCGCCGCTTGAAGCCTCTTCGCCTTCTTTACCGGCCATCTCCCCATGCTTTTCTTCTTTCGCTTTCTCATCAGCATTGTTAAGGCCTTCAATCGACAAGAAGAAAACAAGACCAATTCCAAGAGCCATGATAAGTACGAATGGAATGATTGGATTACGATTCATGATTTAACCTCCCTTATGTAAAACATCCAAAAATAGTGCTTTTTTCAACACCTTATATTTTACTGTAAAAACTGACAAAGTAAAAGTACTATCAATTAACTTTTCCATCTTTCTCACAAATTAGACACATTTCCTTCTTTTTTCCTAACATCAACCCTAAAACGATTCTATATAAACCTTAAAACAGTATAAAGACAGGAGCTCTGTCAGTCCATAGGGGACCAGCTGAGCTCCTTCCTTTCACATATAGGCTTTCACCCTATTGGCACCCGATCAACCTTGAAATGACCATTCTCTGCACTTCTGAAGTCCCTTCTCCGATTTCAAGAAGTTTTGCATCACGTAAGTAGCGCTCTACATGGTATTCTTTCATATAACCGTATCCACCATGAATCTGAATCGCTTCGTCCGCTACTTCCATACTGATTTCTGAAGCGTATAGCTTACACATAGAAGCTTCCTTTGAAAATGGTCTACCCTGGTCCTTTAACCAGGCTGCTTTATGAACCATGTTCCTGGCAAGTTCAATCTTCATCGCCATGTCTGCCAGTTTAAATTGTGTCACTTGGAATTGTGATAGCGTCTTACCAAATTGTTTTCGTTCTTTTGAATATTGAAGCGCCTTGTCAAAAGCAGCCTGAGCAACACCGACTGCCATCGCCCCGATTCCAATTCTACCTCCGTCGAGGGTTACAAGGAATTGCTTGAATCCCTCCCCTTGTTTCCCTAACAGATTTTCTTTCGGCACTTCCACGTCTTCCAGCACAAGCTCTGTTGTATTGGAGGAATGAAGACCCATTTTTTCATAATTATCAATGACGGTAAATCCATCCGCTTTGGTAGGTACGATGATGGCACTTATCTCTTTACTGCCGTTGTTTCTTCCTGTAATCGCCGTTAACGCTAGATGATTTGCATAACTGGCATTAGTAATATAACACTTGTTACCATTAACGACCCATTTATCCCCTTTATCTTCAGCAGTCGTCTGGGTTCCGCCTGCATCTGAACCCGCATTAGGTTCGGTCAGACCGAAAGCCCCAAATGACTCCCCTGTACATATCGGCGTCAGATATTCCTGTTTCTGCTCGTGTGTACCAAATAGATTAATCGGAGCCCCACCGAGTGAAATATGGGCAGAGTACGTGATCCCCGTAGAGGCACATGCACGGCTAAGCTCTTCTGTTACGATGGCGAAACTGACGGTATCCGCCCCGGCTCCGCCATACTCTTCCGGAAAGGGAAGACCCATCATACCAAGGTCCGAAAGCTTTTTGAAGATTTCTTTAGGAAATTCCTTTGTACGGTCCCGGTCCAATGCGCCAGGTGCCACCTCTTCTTCAGCGAATTCCCTGATTGTCTTTTTAATCATTGCCTGTTCTTGTGTTAAGTCGAAATTCATCCTTATCCCCCTTGTCTAACTTTGATGACTGAAAGCCCTAGACTTCTTCGAATGATAATAGCGCTTTCAAGCATACACATACAATTCTATGAATACGCTCTCATTCCTATTATAAGAGGGGAAAGTGAATTTTCTCAACTTTAAAAAACTTTTTAATTTTCAGAAGTTATAGTAATATATAAATACTTACGAGCACTACTCCTATAAAGCCTGCAAAGGAGAAATAATTCTGCTTCCACTTCACTCCTGCTCCAATCCACAGGAAGCAGTTGAGAAACAAGGTTATGTATAATTCCAAAGAGCTTCCTTTAAAAACCACCTCAGACACATCAATAGATGAAAGAAGGAGGATACATGCTGCCGAAGCATAGAGAAGCATAGGAGATAATTGTTTCTTAGTATAATAAATCCCCATCCCCAATAATAATCCGACAAAACCTGCCAAAATCGCTGTTTGCAAAACGATTGACAATTCAGTAAAATAAATGACAAATAATGAAATCGCTAAAATGCACATTGAAATTAAAACGTCTGTAAATGTGATCGACCTCCGGTTTACGGCCTGCTTTCGATCATTGATTCCTGACCCACCTGTATAGAATGCAATCAGGTAATCACAATATTGTTCCGGAAGTAATTTGGTCTGCTTCCAAAATTGAATTTCCCTGATGATCGTTTCTGTTTTCGAATCCTTCGTTCTTGTCACAAATGTCACACCTTCTATTGTTGAATCCTATAGCTTTATTCGGCAAAGAACAGGAAAAACCCTTTAAGTTGGACAAAAAAAAACCACCCCTATGCACAATAGAGGCAGTAATTGGATATTTCTATTCCAAAAAGTCTTTTAATCGTTTGCTTCTGCTCGGATGGCGCAGTTTTCTTAAAGCTTTCGCTTCGATTTGACGGATACGTTCTCGAGTAACACCGAACACCTTACCTACTTCTTCAAGTGTACGTGTTCTGCCGTCATCCAGACCAAAGCGCAGTCTTAGAACATTTTCTTCTCTGTCTGTAAGAGTATCCAGAACATCTTCAAGCTGTTCTTTCAATAGTTCGTAAGCAGCATGTTCCGAAGGTGACTGAGCTTCTGCATCCTCAATGAAGTCACCAAGGTGAGAATCATCTTCTTCCCCAATCGGTGTTTCCAGTGAAACAGGCTCTTGAGCAATTTTGAGTATTTCCCGGACCTTTTCAGGAGTCAGGTCCATTTCTTCGGCAATTTCCTCCGGTGCTGGTTCACGACCTAGATCCTGAAGTAATTGTCTTTGGACCCGGATCAGTTTATTGATGGTTTCTACCATGTGAACCGGGATACGAATCGTCCTTGCCTGGTCAGCAATCGCACGGGTAATGGCTTGACGAATCCACCATGTAGCATACGTACTGAATTTGTACCCTTTACGGTAATCAAATTTTTCAACCGCTTTGATGAGTCCCATATTCCCTTCTTGAATAAGGTCTAAGAACAGCATACCGCGTCCTACATAGCGTTTGGCAATACTGACAACAAGTCTCAGGTTTGCTTCGGCAAGACGTCGCTTCGCCTCTTCATCACCATCTTCGATTCGCTTGGCAAGATTGATCTCTTCCTCTGCAGATAAAAGATCGACCCTCCCGATTTCTTTCAGGTACATACGAACCGGATCATTTATTTTAACCCCTGGAGGAACGCTTAAATCATTCAGATTAAACTCTTCTTCTTCTTCCTTCTCTAACTCTGTGGCACCCGGATCATCATCTTCGTCGTTTTCATTAACGATTTCTACACCTTGTTCACCTAAGTGTTCGTAGAATTCATCCATTTGATCAGAATCCAATTCGAAGCCCGATAATTTATCGGCAATATCTTCGTATGTGAGGACTCCTCTTTTCTTACCTTGGTTAACTAAGAATTCTTTCACCTGATCAACAGTTAATTCTGACGCTATTTGCTTGGAACGCGCTGACTTTTCAGCCATTTGTTCCCCTCCTTCCAACTTCCTGACAAAACTTTATAGAGACTTACGTAGCTGTAAGATTTCCATCGCTATTTGTGCTTCTTGCCTGTAATCCTTTAATCTTTCCGCTTCTTTTCTTTCTAATTCTTTTTCCTTTATTCTCAACATCTTTTGATGTTTTAACACCTGATTTACATAATCCGCTAATTCCTGATCCGTACTTTCTTCGCTAATGGACATCATTTCTATGTCCGTCACGATCCTTCTGAGCCTCTCATCAGGGAGGTACCCGATAAAAGTACTCGCACTTGGAGGCAGTCCTTCTTCATAATATCCCAATAAATAAGTAATAATAGCCTGGTGTTCATCAATATTAAGATTCGTACCTGCAAGCCACTCCTGGACCTTATAAGCGATATTCGGATCCTTCAGCATGTATGCAATCAACCTTCGTTCAGCGGTTTGATACGCAGGCAGCAATTTAGTCTGCGTATGCCGTTTGAAATCACCTTGCATACCGACCTGTTTAGGTGGATTAGATGCGCGGTTTTCCGGACCTTGTAATTCGGATAGTTGTTGCTGAAGAGCCTCTAAGGATAATTCGAACTCATCGGCCAAATACCTCAAATAATAATCCTTTTCCACCGCTTTACTCAATTGAGTAATTTCCTTAAGTATGTCTTCTATATACTTGAGGCGATCTCCTTCATCATTTAAGTTTTTATTCAGCTTGTAATACCGAAGCTTAAATGCCATGAACGTTAAACTTGCCCCTATTACATCCTGTTGAAATTTGGCAGAACCATATTTGCTGATGTAGTCATCAGGGTCTAACTGTTCGGGTATCGTAGCCACACGGATGTCCAGCTGATGTTTATGAAGAAGTTTCCCTGCCCTGAATGCAGCTTCCACTCCGGCAGAATCACCATCGTAACATATCGTGATGGAATCCGTTAATCGTTTTAAAAGGCCGATTTGCTGCTCTGTCAATGATGTCCCCATGGTGGCTACACCATTTTCCACCCCGGCTTCGCTCGCTGAAATCACATCGGCGAATCCCTCGAATAATATCGCCTGCTGTTTTCTTCTGATCATCGACCTTGCACCGTGATAGTTATAAAGGATGCTACTTTTATTAAAAATCTTTGTTTCAGGACTGTTCAAGTATTTTGGTTCGTCATCCTTATCAATGGTCCTGCCTGAGAAAGCAACGGTATTGCCTTTCGCATCCACAATCGGAAACATGATTCTTCCCCTGAAGCGATCAAGGAATGAATTATCCCTTTCCCTTCTCACGAGCAATCCTGCCTCTTCCATCAGTTCCAAAGAGTAGCCTCGCTTTTCAAGGAACTTGACCGTGAAATCCCAACTCGGTAGGGACCATCCAATTTGGAATTTCGTGATGCTTTCCGTTGTGAAGCCCCTAGCTAATAAATATTCCAGAGCGTCCTGACCTTCCTTTGTATTTAGGAGAAGATGATGGTAAAATTTACTTAATAAGCCATGAGCTTCCATCATTTGTTTCTCGTCTTCCTGAGGAGGAAGCGGTTGGTCGGCTGTTTGGGTTTGAATGGAAATATCTTCGCCTACTTTGGATCCAAGTTTCTGGGCCGCTTCAAGGAAGCTTAGACCATCCACATCCATAAGAAACGTAAACGCATTTCCACCTGCACCACATCCAAAGCAGTGAAATATTTGTTTGTCAGGGGAAACAGAAAAAGATGGAGTATTTTCTCCATGAAACGGACATAAACCAAAATAGTTACGTCCCTGCTTTTTCAATTGCACATAGTCACTGACAACGTCAACAATATCTGTCGACGACAAAATTTTATTCAACTTATCTTCAGGGATTCTTTCAGACATGTTCTATCACCTGTTTTTATTAACCCTCTTAATCCATTCTGTATTGATTACGAATCTCCTGCAATTTCCGACAAGATTTTATCAAAGGATGTACAGAATGTTACCCTGTCTTCATTAGTGAAAGGCTTGGGACCTTTACCGTAGTTACCTCTCTTGCGTTCTTTTGCTGCAAGATACCGATAATCAAGCGCTGTCACGATACTCTCTTCCCTGTAGGCTTTTCCCCTGGGAGAGATGGCATAAACTTTTTTCGGTAACACCAGACTTGCAAGTCCTATATCCTGTGTCACCAGTACATCCTTTTCTTTTACGTGATTCATGATGTACAAGTCGGCTGATTCCTTCGAACTATCCACATATACCCATTCACCCTCGTCAGGTGTATTCTTTCGATGGGCATGGGAAGCAACAAAAATGACTTTAAAGCCATAACCTCTTGTAATTTTTATGATCTCCTGTTTTACCGGGCATGCATCTGCATCTACATATACAGCAGGGTTATGTTCGCTATTACTAACTATTCTACATCACTCCGTATTTTCCTTCTCTCTTTAGGAACTTTCCTAGAGATTTGATTAAAATTGTCGAATTGTAATTCAGACGAGACTTGACATATCACAATAATTAGTTTATTCCTTAAGAGTTTAGTCTAAACCTATTTTAAATATTTTTATCACAATTTTTTATTATAGTATAATCGGACAAGTTTGACCACTATAAAAACTTGATTTGTTTGAGGTTTTTGGTGGTGTTCGTAATTTCATTAAAAAATAAAAAGATGATTCCCCCATTATTTCAAGGGAATCATCTTTTTTAATTATGCTCAGTCGTTGGAATTTTGATAGATGTTTGTAATGACATTGGCCGTTTCTTCGACTGCCTTGTTCGTTACGTCGATGACATGACATCCGATGCGGTCAGTAATTTTCTCGAAATACTGGAGCTCATCTTCAATCCTCTTAATATTAGCGTAGCTTGCCTGATCATTCAAACCTAGAGATTTCAGTCTTTCCCGGCGGATGGTATTCAATTTCTCAGGGCTGATCTTAAGGCCAAAGCATTTCTTTGGAGAAACCATAAATAATTCCTCTGGGGGATCGACTTCCGGTACAAGAGGGACATTGGCCACTTTGATCCTTTTTAAAGCAAGGTATTGTGATAAAGGTGTTTTCGAGGTTCTCGAGACCCCTACAAGCACGATGTCCGCTCTCAGGATACCACGGGGATCACGCCCATCGTCGTACTTGACGGCAAACTCAATGGCTTCCACCTTCTTGAAGTAATCATCATCAAGCTTTCTGACAGTCCCAGGTTCAAACAAAGGTTCCTTTTGGTAGGAAGACTGGTATTTATCCATTAATGGACCGATGATGTCGAAAGCATAAAGCTCTTCTTTTTCAGATTGTTCTTTAATGTACGCACGCATATCCGGCTTGACCAGAGTGTAAACGATCAATCCCTGGTTCAATTTCGCTAAGGAAATCACTTCGTCAATGTGTTCCAGATCCTCTACATACGGAAAGCGCTTAATGACCGTATTGGAACCATTGAATTGGCTTATCGCCGCTTTTGTCACTAATTCGGCAGTTTCCCCCACCGAGTCGGATACAACATAGATGATCGGTTCTTTCACGATCGTTCACCACCTTCTAATATTCATCTGCCAATGCTACAAATGCTTTAGTAATATTGGTCTTTGTAATTCTCCCGATGACTTCGAGATCGCCATTCCCGGTTTTCTTTACGACAGGGACGGAATCAATTTGTTTATGAATCAAGTCCTTCGCCACACCAATCAACTGGTCATCTTTTTCACAGACCGTGATATTCGGCATTCTTGTCATAATGATATTCACCGGCAACGTACTGAGTTCCTGCTTCCCAATACTTGCTCTTAAAAGATCTTTACGGGACAGGACCCCCACTAAGTATGTATTGGCGTCCACAACAAACAATGTACCCACATCTTCCAAGAACATGGTCACGATTGCATCATACACGGAAACATTTTCATTTACCACGACAGGAATGGATTGATAATCCTTCACATAAATTTTGTTCAGGTTCTCTGTCAGCAGCTGGGTCCCTGTTTTACCGGTATAGAAATACCCCACTCTTGGTCGTGCATCCAGATATCCCGCCATGGTCAGGATCGCCAGGTCAGGTCTTAAGGTCGCTCTTGTTAAGTTTAATCGATCTGCAATCTGTTCACCAGTGATAGGTCCATTGTCTTTCACTATTTGTAAAATATGTTCTTGACGCTTATTAAGTTCGATTGTTACTCACCACCTAACGTTCAAACGATTTATGTTATACTTTATATGAAATATTATATACTATTCAAGCAAAATGAAAAGAGCATATTATCATCCATTTGTGACAACCTATAGTTAAAATTTCACTTTACAAAGAGTATCTGTTTTAACACAAAACTTCAAATCATTTCACTTGGATCAAACTGTAGTTGTTTTTATTTCTTTATCATGATAAAATGTCTTCATCTTACAACCAATAATGCTATGATGGATCAATAAGTACTTGCTAACCGATAAGCGACTGGGGACAGTGAAAGCCCAGAAGGCAGGGAAACGGAAATCCTGAGCAACTTACCGATGAAAAGTGGGTATGCATATGCATATCAACTAGGGTGGAACCGCGAGTATCAAGCTCGTCCCTAGGCCTTAAGCGCCTAAGGACGAGCTTTTTTATTTACATAAAAAGAAAAGGAGTGACTTATATGTCAATGGAACAAGTAGTCAACTTAGCAAAGCACCGGGGATTTGTGTTCCCTGGATCAGAAATCTACGGAGGACTTGCCAACACATGGGATTACGGTCCGCTTGGAGTCGAGTTGAAGAATAATATCAAAAAAGCATGGTGGAAGAAATTCGTTCAGGAATCCCCTTATAATGTGGGTCTTGATGCAAGTATCCTTATGAATCCTCAAACATGGGTGGCTTCCGGTCACGTTGGGAATTTCAACGACCCGATGATTGACTGTAAACAATGTAAAACACGTCACCGTGCAGATAAAATCATTGAAAACGCGCTAGAAGAAAAAGGGATCGAAATGATCGTCGACGGTCTTTCTTTCGATAAAATGGAAGAAATCATTAAAGAACACGACATTGCCTGTCCTGATTGCGGAAGCCACGATTTCACCGACATCCGCCAGTTCGACTTGATGTTCAAAACCCATCAAGGTGTGACGGAGTCTTCTACAAATGAAATTTACTTACGCCCTGAAACAGCACAAGGAATCTTCGTAAACTTCAAAAATGTACAGCGCTCTATGCGCAAAAAAATGCCATTTGGTATTGCACAAGTAGGAAAAAGCTTCCGCAATGAAATCACACCGGGTAACTTTACATTTAGAACGCGTGAATTTGAGCAAATGGAACTGGAATTCTTCTGTAAGCCAGGAGAAGATCTGGAGTGGTTCTCGTATTGGCGTGAATTCTGTAAAAACTGGTTACTCAACCTTGGCATGAGTGAAGACAACATGAGACTGCGTGATCATGACAAAGATGAATTATCTCACTACAGCAATGCAACAACGGATATCGAATACAAATTCCCGTTTGGCTGGGGAGAGCTATGGGGCGTGGCAGATCGCACGGACTTCGACCTTAAGCGTCATATGGAACATTCAAATGAGGACTTCCACTACATGGATCCACAAACCAATGAAAAATATGTACCATACTGCATCGAGCCTTCACTGGGGGCGGATCGCGTGACCCTTGCATTCCTTTGTGATGCATATGAAGAAGAAGAGCTAGAGAATGATTCACGTACCGTTTTACGCTTCCATCCGGCACTGGCTCCATTCAAGGCGGCTGTCCTGCCACTTTCGAAAAAGCTTTCTGACGATGCCTTCAAAGTATACGAAGAGCTTTCTCAGGATCTGATGATCGACTTCGACGAAACGGCATCCATTGGTAAACGCTACCGCCGTCAAGACGAAATCGGGACACCATTCTGCATCACCTTCGATTTTGATTCCGTAGAAGACGGTCAAGTAACCGTTCGTGACCGTGACACAATGGATCAAGTCAGAATGCCAATCAGTGAAGTAAAAGCGTTCTTGCAGGAGAAAATTAAGTTTTAAAAACCTAAAGCGCAGGCGGCTTGCTCAGCCCCGACAAGCATATCTAAAAAATCCCTGAAGGCGTTTTTTGCCTTTGGGGATTTTTTAGATATGACCTCGAGGGGCTAGCCGCCGGAGCTAGCAGACACCTAAAGCGGAGGCGGCTCGTTCAGAGGCGACAAGCATAAGACGGCCCTGCCGGAAAGGCGTTCTTTGCCTTTTTGGCAGGGTTGACTTATGACCTCGAGCCTCTAGCCGCCGGAGCTAGCAGCCACCTAAAGCGCAGGCGGCTCGTTCAGAGGCGACAAGCATAAGACGGCCCTGCCGGAAAGGCGTTCTTTGCCTTTTTGGCAGGGTTGACTTATGACCTCGAGCCTCTAGCCGCCGGAGCTAGCAGACACCTAAAGCGCAGGCGGTTTGTTCAGAGGCGACAAGCATAAGACGGCCCTGCCGGAAAGGCGTTCTTTGCCTTTTTGGCAGGGTTGACTTATGACCTCGAGCCTCTAGCCGCCGGAGCTAGCAGACACCTAAAGCGCAGGCGGCTTGCTCAGCCCCGACAAGCATATCTGGAAAATCCCTGAAGGCGTTTTTTGCCTTTGGGGATTTTTTAGATATGAACTGAATTCTAGCCTCTAAGCCTCGTAGCTAACAGTAGCCATAAAAAATCAGGCCCATCCACAAAAGTGAATGGGCCTTTCTATATCACAAGCAGCATTTATAAATCCTAGAATAAGTCCTTAAGGTTATCCATTTGGTCTAAAAACCTTCTGGACTTTAATGTTAAACCTGAATTTTCATCGTAATAAGTCCTGATTACCCGTTTTAATTGACGTTTTGTTTCATCTTTCACCGAAATATTCCCCAACCGATTGATATCAAAATAATAAAAAACCCTGAGAAGTTTCACAGTACCTTGCGATAACGGTAAATGATGAGGATCTTCACTTAGACATCGATGACAGATGAATCCATTTTCCTTAAACGAAAACGCAAATTCCCCATCGCTCTCCCCGCAAACGGAGCACCCGTTCAGATGAGGATACAACCCTAATACCGGGAGCATCTTCATTTCAAATATATGCATAAGGATTTCCGGGTCGTAGTCTTCGTTTAGGTAGTGAAGAGTCTTATAAAGCAATTCAAACAGAAAGGGATTAGGCTTCTTGTCCTCGGTCGCTTTATCAAGGAGGTCTACGATGTATGTAGCATATGCCGTCTTGAACAGATCCTCCTTCACATGTCTCAGCGATTCGGCCATCTCTCCCTGTTGCAGGGTACCCAGTCCACTTCCTTTGATAAAAAGGAAATAACCATATGTAAACAATTGTGAAATGGCGGATAGACGGCTATTAGGTTTCTTTGCCCCTCTAGCCATCAATCCAATCTTTCCGAATTCCCTTGTGTATATGGTAACAATTTTGTTCGACTCACCGTAATGATTCGTTCGAATGACAATCCCTTCACATTTCTGCAGCATACAGCCACCTCCCGATATCAATCCACCCGGGTGATGACAAACTTATCACGTTAAAGGGAAATCTACTTCCGCTGTTTCTTCTTCAAAGCTGTAAGGATCTTCAAACGTCTCCTTTTCAAGCTCCTTAAAAAGGAGATAGGTGTCTATACTACCCGTTTGCGAAAAAAATTTCCATGTTAAGTCTAACATAAAAAACCCACCTTTCTGGATTTAAACTAGCAAGACTTCATAAGCTTTCTTGTGATTAGAATGAGCATTTTATCTCTAAAACATGTGGCCTAAATATTGTTAATTATCAATATTCGTCGTCGCTGAAGCCAAAGTCACGAAGGTTCGAGGATCGGTTTCGCCAATCTTTTTGCACCTTCACCCAAAGTTCCAGGTAAACCTTTGATCCCAAAAGGTTCTCAATGTCTACACGGGAACGCTTTCCTACTTCCTTGAGCATGGATCCCTGCTTGCCGATGACAATTCCTTTTTGTGAGTCTCTTTCCACAATGATCGTGGCGATGACGTCAATAAGATCCTTCTCTTGCTTTCTCTCCATCTTATCGATCACTACTGCAATACTGTGGGGAATCTCTTCCCTGGTCAAGTGCAGGACTTTCTCACGGATAAGTTCTGATACAATAAATCGTTCAGGATGATCCGTAATTTGATCGGCAGGATAGAATTGAGGTCCTTCAGGTAATAGGTCCTTCAATAACTGCAGAAGATGATCTACGTTATTTCCTTCCAATGCGGAAATCGGTACAGTCGCCGCAAACGGAAACAGGTCATTGTATTGTTGAATCATAGGAAGTAATTCATCGGGATGGATTTGGTCTATCTTATTAAGAATGAGGAAGACTGGTGTTTTCACACCTTTCAGCTTCTCTATGATGAAATGATCTCCCTTTCCCAATCCTTCTTCGACATTCACCATGAACAAGATGACGTCCACTTCTTTTAAAGTGTTCTGAGCAATCTTCATCATGAAGTCTCCCAGTTTATGTTTCGGTTTGTGAATTCCAGGAGTATCGATGAATATCATCTGGGCATCATCTGTCGTGTAAACTCCCTGAACTTTGTTTCGTGTTGTTTGAGGCTTATCACTCATGATGGCGATCTTCTGACCGATGACCCTGTTCAAGAAAGTGGATTTCCCGACGTTAGGTCGTCCGATAATGGAAATAAAGCCTGATTTGTATTCTTTATTACTGCCTATATTACTCATTTAAATCCTCCGGTGAAAATGCTCCTGGTAATAGTTCTGCTACGGTTAATTCTTCTACATCGCCTTTGAGATTCGTCAGGACGACTTTCATTTCTTTAGGACATAGCTCCGAAATGACTTGTCGACATGCTCCACAAGGAGGAACAGGTCTTGCCGTGTCTGCCACAACCGCAATCATAGAATAGTCTGTATCGCCTTCTGAATAAGCCTTGAATAAAGCTGTTCTTTCAGCACAGTTACACATGCTGTAGGCTGCGTTTTCAATATTACAACCGTGATAGACCTTACCACTTTTTGACAGAAGAGCAGCTCCCACCTTGAATTTACTATAAGGTACGTATGCTTTTTCTCTCGCTAGTTTAGCTTCTTGTATCATTTGTTCTGCATTCATTAATTTAACTCTCCTTTTAACCCTTACACATTCATTTTACTACAATTTTCATAAAAGAAAATGGGCTGTTATCATTTTGTAATAAAATAGTTAGATAATTCAAACTATTTATCGATATTGCACTTTGCTCCACTTATTCTATACAAGTATAAGAACGTTTTCAAATGAATTAAGGGCTGCAGGGCAGAATTCGTAAAAATTCTTTCCTGCAGCCCTTATTTTTCGCTCATAATACCTGTAAATTAGATGATCAAATTCAAAAGCTTTGGAAGAAAGATAATGGTCCCCACAATCGCCGTACATATCGCGAAGAGAAGGACGGCAGCTGACGCCAGGTCTTTCGCAGCCTTGGCAAGTGGATGAAACTCATCAACGGAAAGATCTACTGCCTTTTCAATCGCAGTATTCATCGTTTCAAGGGCAAGCACCGTAAAGACCAGTATGATCAGTACGGCCCATTCCATTGCCGATACCGAAAGAATATAAGCAAGGAAGAAAACGATCACTCCAACACATGCATGAATCCTGAAATTCTGTTCCGTCGCCCAAACGGATTTCATCCCTTCCGCAGCATACCCAAAGGATTTTAAGAACCTGAATAAGCCGAACTTAGTCTCTTTTGAGTCCATATTCATCCAGAATGTCCTTTTGTTTCTCAAACATCTGCTTTTCTTCCTCTTCCTCCATATGGTCATAGCCCAATAAATGGAGGAATCCGTGAAGGGCAAGGAAACCAAGCTCACGTGATACTGAATGATTGTATTCTTCCGCCTGTTCTTTCGTCCGGTCAATGGAAATGATGATATCTCCAAGTACACGCGGGATCTCTCCCCCGATGATTTCGATCTCATCTTCACCCAATTCTTCCAGGGCGAATGAAATCACATCTGTCGGTTGGTCCTTATCCCTGTATTCCCTGTTGATTTCCTGGATCCGTTCATTGGTCACGAAGGTTACGGAGACTTCGCTTTCGTCCTCGATCCCTTCTTTTTCAGCTGCAAAATTCAAGATATTTTGAACCAGCTGTGTTTGTTCGTCTGTCAGTGATTCAGTTTCATCTATAAAGTCGATCAATAATGGCATGCTTTATTCTCCTTTTGCTTGTAGTTCCGGATATTCGATTCTTGGATGAAATATTCCATTTAATGTCTCACACAATGACCTCTTAACTGTTTCCAACTGTTTTAATGATATATCACACTCGTTGAACTGCCCGTCCTGCAGACGGTCTTGTACGATTGAGTGGACGAGCTGCTGAATTTCAGTCTGAGTGGGTGATTTCTTCGACCTGACAGCCGCTTCCACACTGTCGGCAATGCTGATGACAGCCGCTTCCCTTGTCTGTGGTTTAGGTCCTGGATAACGATAATCATCTTCCTTAACATCTTTCCCTTGTTCTTTCGCCTTATAATAGAAAAATTTCAGGAGGGTCGTACCATGATGCTGCTCGGCGATGTCGACGATTTCCTTCGGCAGTTTATGTTTCCGGAGCATCTCAGCTCCATCCGAAGCATGACTAATAATAACATCCCTACTTGTTTCAGGCGAGACCCGATCATGGGGATTACCCATATTCAGCTGATTCTCGATAAAGAAATGCGGTCGTTTAGACTTGCCGACATCGTGATAGTAACACCCGACCCTCGCCAACAATCCATTTGCCCCAATGGATTCACAAGCTGCTTCCGCAAGGTTTGCCACCATCACACTATGATGATAGGTACCCGGAGCGTCGGTCAGCAGTTTCTTTAAGAGTGGCTGTGTTGGACTTGACAACTCTACCAGCCTCATGGAGGACAGGATACCGAAACCTGCTTCAAAGAACGGGAGGAAACCGATTGTCAGGATGGAAGAGCTGATTCCCGATACAAGGGCAAACACAAGGTAATAGACATATTCGCTATTCGAGTAAGACGTACCGCTTAATAGAATTAGGAAGCCCAGGATGAGGATATTGACCAGAGCTACGTAAATTCCCGCCCTCAAAATATTCGAACGCTGATTGCGGTTCATTAGGAAAAGAATCCCCGAGACGCCGCTGAATAAAGTATAAATCGCTATTTCGATGTCAATGGATCCAGAGAACTGTTGATGAAAGACGATGCTCGAACACGCTGAGAGGATGAACACCATCATCATGGCAATCCGCTCATTTAAGAGGATCCTCAATATCATACCTGTAAACGCTGCAGGGAAGATGAAAGCAATATCATTGATCTCAAGCTGCTCGATCAGTCCCACAATCTTCATGATCAAGAGGGAAATGACGAATACGATACTCGTCAGGATCAAGTAATTCTGCTTTCGCTCCTCTGACACTTCGAGGGTATAAAAGAAATAATACAGTGAACTGATCACTACGAGCACAAAGAGGGCCAGCCCGACGTATGGCCTAAAGGAAAATGTATTTTCCACCATTCCCAAAGACTTCAGGATACTGTATTTTTTAGGAGTGATGAGGTCCCCGTCTTCAACGATGACCCCGCCTTCGATGATTTCCACCTTTTCGACGTTTGCCTCGGCGAGCTTCTTTAACTCATCCGTCTTTTCAGCATCATAGTAAAGCGTCGGCTCTAAAGCGACTTTTCCAAGTTTAACGGCAGCGGTTGACAGCTCGCCTTTGAATGAATAATTGGTGATCCGTTGTTCTAAATTTAATTTCGCTTCATTTAGCGCTTCCTCTTTTACGCCGTTTTCCATAATGATCTTCATTTGTGTGGACACGATGGTCTCTACACGGGAGAGGTCGTCTTCTGACGCCTCCAGCAGTGACTTCAACACATCATCACTCAAACTGTTGGTTACATTATTATTTTTATCTTTGGGCAATTTTGCTTTTAGCAGTTTCAGCTGATCATTAATATTCAGATTCGGCGGTGGCTTTAAATCGTCTTCCACCACCTTCTGTTCAGACTCTTTTTTCACTTCAGTAACGCTTTCCATAAGAGAGTGAAGCAGCGATATGGAGTTGTCGATCGCCCCTTCTTTAGGGGTATATACATCCGCCACTTCCGCCTTCGCTTCTTCCTTCTTCTTGGCAGTGGCCTCTTCATCGACAAATTTCTTAGGAGCCCTGATCGTTGTAGGTGCATCTTCATACAAATTAATATCCAGCGTTTTGGGTTTCACATTTCCATATAGTACACCGAACACAATGATACCCAATAACACAAATAGAAGATTGGTAAACAACCGGTAGCTTAGAAAGCTCCTTATCTTAAGTAGAAATGGGTGAGTTTGCATAAAGAACCCCCTGTTATGTATAGACAATTTCGGTTTATTCAAAAACATGTAGCAATTATGTAAAATGATAACAGTTTTTGACTTATTTATCTATGTTTAACCCATTAAAAAAAGATTGATCCAGATACATGCCGCTGCATTTCGGGAGGGCATGGACCTATCGGATCAATCTCTGTTTAGCTTATTTTTCATTTGCTTCATAGGCATCGATAATTTTCGCGACCAACGGATGTCGAACAACATCAGCTTGATCGAGATAAATGAACGATACTCCCTTGACATCCTTTAATATTCTTTCAGAAGATATTAACCCCGACTCGCTTCCCCTCGGCAGATCAACCTGGGAACGGTCTCCCGTGATGATCATCTTTGAATCAAAGCCCAGTCTGGTCAAGAACATTTTCATTTGTGCCTTTGTTGTATTCTGTGCCTCATCCAGGATCACGAACGCATCATCCAGTGTACGGCCCCTCATATAGGCAAGGGGAGCGATCTCAATGGTCCCTCTTTCGATCAAGCGTACGGTATGCTCTGCTCCCAAGACATCATGCAAGGCATCATAAAGGGGACGGAGATATGGATCTACCTTTTCCTTCAAGTCACCAGGGAGGAATCCGAGGCTTTCCCCAGCTTCTACAGCCGGCCTTGTCAGGATAATCTTCTTGACCTGCCCATTTTTAAGGGCATGAACGGCCATGACCACAGCTAAATACGTCTTTCCTGTGCCTGCAGGACCGATCCCGAACACCATATCATGTTTCTTGATGGATTGAATGTATTGCCGCTGCCCAAGGGTTTTGACCCGTATGGATTTACCTTTTGCGTTCTTAGTGATTTCTTCATTGTACAACTCTGTAAAGTATTCAAGCGTCCCTTGTCTGCCCATCTCGATGGCATAGTGGACGTCACGCTGGCCGATATTGATCCCTTTGCGGATCACGGCCACCAGTCGATCAGAAATATCAAGAGCGAGACTTACATCTTCTTCTTTACCCGAAACCAGCAATTCTTCGCCTCTTGTTACAATCGAAACGTGTAATTCCTGTTCTATTAATTTAAGGTGAGAATCTGAAACGCCAAACAAAGCGATAGCTTCATTAGGGTTTTCAAGTTGTAATTTCATTAAGATTTCATCTGACATTCGTTAGTCTCCTTGAATAATTGGTTGTCCTACTGCAATATTTTCGATTACTTTGAAGTGAATGGTTACCCTAACTTTACCATTCTCAACCTTTTCTTGCAAAATTTTTTCGTCTCTGATTTCTGCATCTTCCGGGAGGCTGGATTCAAGGTTACTCTTGGCAAGCTTCTTGGCCGCAATGATGGCTTCTGACTTCGTATAGGTTCTTTCCACATCCTCTTTTTCTTTCATGCTTCTATCCATATAATAAACAGGGAGCTCCCACTTAAGAAATCGGAGGGTTTTTTTATTTTCTTCCACTATAATGTCCTTGAATTCCGTTTTCCCGAATCCCCATATCGGGATATCAAGTGAACCTATCCCCAGATAATGTTTTCTCTTCTCATTGCCACTGAACACGATAAATCGTGACTTTAACGGTAGTTCCACTGACGTCTTATACCATGTTTCCCCCAGAATCTTCGCTTTGGCCGACACACCTTTGGGATCCTTTTCATTCCCGATCAAACCGGAAACAAGGAGCTGACCTTTACTGACGTAGTCATTCACGTTCACCTGTGGATCTCCTTCTTCTACAAACATGTTTGTAATGATAGCTTTCTTTGCTGCGACGATGTGCTGCAGGCCAGTGGATTCAGAAGGCTCTGGTGCGTTCTTCTCCACTACTTGAAAGTGGAAGGTTGTCCCTTGTAATTCCACCCCTACCCACGTAATATTATTCATTCTGAAAGATAATTCCCGTTGAATGTTCTCCACATCGGGTATCGAGAACTGCATCTTCCCCTTGGAAACACCCATTTCCTTCAGTTCCTTCCGTATACTGTGTTCGGTTTGAGGAGACGCACCCTTTATCTGTATGTCCCACACCATATTGGAGAGAAGGAATACGATGACGAAGAATGCCAATCCACCTATCATAAATCCGGAATTCTTTACTGATCGCTTGAATAGAAAAGGGACACCCTGACCCCTTAGAAATGTCGCTTTACACCCTGATCCCCGAACCGCTCTTCTGAAGTTATGTACATCGTCTAAGGATAAGTAAAAGGTGATGGTCTCAGTCCCCGCTCTCCTTACATTCCAAACCGTGATATCGGCACGAAGCAGTTGATTGATGACCCGTTCGGCTAATCTGCCTTCCATTTTCACAAATACCTTTCCCCTCAGAAAGGTAAACCATTGATTCTTCAAATCCGTCCCTCCTATTGTTCTAAATAGATCACTTCTACAATTTTTCCCTGAAGGAGAATTTCTTCCGGAAGAATCATCTTGATGACAAATTGTTCCCCTTTTATCAGCACCTGACCCTGCTTTAACAGAAGCCGCACCTCTCGATCTGTGAAGGTCAAAAGCCCCCGGTGGTTTTCTATATAGATATGAATTTGTCCAATCATTGTGACGCGAGGAAGGTCCATCATGACATCTTCGGGTAAATCCATCTTCTGTGTCATCCACTTACGCATATGGTGTATAAAACTTTTCGCCATAAAAAAAGAACCCCCTTTCATCTCATATTTATGAAATGAAAAGGGGTTTCATCACTGTTATTTTTGATGATGACGTTTTTTTGATCTTGGAGGACCAAATACCTCCGAGTAAATAAATCCTTTTACGATATCATCTTCATTTTTGAAATCAAGTTTGAGGGAACGGCTACCATCGCGAATCTTCGCGGCCCGGGTATGATGAGCTTCAAGCTTCCTTGAATAACGCTCTTCCTGTTCCTTGAGGCTGGTTGATTCCGCCGCCCTCTTCTTATCTTCTAAACGGGCTTGAATAGAGGATACAACCTCTTTCATCGGCTCCCTGGATGATCTGGGCTTATTCTGTCTCGTTCTTTCACGTTCTCTTTCTGTTCCCCTCCCCCGACTATCATGCGCGGGCGGAGAAGGCGGAGAGGCTGTTTGAATCGGTTTCTGCCTCGGCTTATTGGAGGGTGGCTGTTTCACTTTATTGAATATGGATGTGATGAGTCCTATCAATATAGCAATGATCAATGGTTCCATGGAGAAAACTCCTTTCTAAACAAAGGGAGATTACTTATCGTTTTTTGGATCTTTTTTATCCCCTGTCAGTTTTCCAATCGAGTCTCTCATCTCTGTATCAGCATCGATGTTCTTCAGGTTCATATAGTCCATCACACCGATGTTGCCTGATCTTAGGGCTTCAGCCATGGCGAGTGGGACTTCTGCTTCCGCTTCCACAACCTTCGCTCTCATTTCTTCTACCCTTGCTTTCATTTCCTGCTCATTGGCAACGGCCATTGCTCTTCTTTCTTCCGCTTTTGCCTGAGCGATGTTCTTATCTGCCTCTGCTTGCTCTGTTTGCAGTTCAGCACCGATATTCTTACCGATATCAACGTCGGCGATATCAATCGAGAGAATTTCAAATGCAGTACCTGCATCCAGACCTTTTGAAAGAACCGTTTGAGAAATCAAATCCGGGTTTTCCAGTACCTTTTTGTGATTGTCGGATGAACCGATCGTAGATACAATCCCTTCCCCTACACGGGCAACGATCGTCTCTTCACCGGCACCCCCGACCAGGCGGTCTATATTTGCACGAACCGTAATACGCGCTTTGGCTTTCACTTCAATACCATCCATAGCTACACCGGCAATGAATGGTGTTTCGATCACTTTTGGGTTAACACTCATTTGAACCGCTTCCAATACGTCACGACCTGCAAGGTCAATGGCAGCACAGCGTTCAAACGTCAATTCGATGTTTGCACGATGAGCAGCAATTAACGCATTAACGACCCTGTCTACATTCCCCCCGGCAAGATAGTGGCTCTCAAGCTGATTGATCGTGACCGTAATCCCTGCCTTATGCGCTTTAATTAATGGATTGATTACACGACTTGGGATAACACGTCTCAATCTCATCCCCACTAGTGTAAAAATGCTGATTCTAACGCCTGCTGCAATAGCTGAAATCCACAGCATGACTGGTACAAATGTAAATAAAACAGCTAAAACGATAATCCCCACCACAATTGCAACGAGGAGTAAAATCGTACTTGGTCCTATAACCATAATTTCTTACCTCCTAAAGTATTATGAAATGTCTCTTACTACAATCCTTGAACCTTCAACCTTAACAATCTTAACCTTTTCACCTGCTTTGATAAAGCCGCCTTCTGTTACAGCATCAATTCTTTCTTCTTCCACTATCACAGTACCGGATGGTCTTAGAGGCGTTTTCGTTACGCCCTCTTTCCCAATCAAGTCCAATCGATTGGCATTTGAAACATATCCGCTTTCCGTGCTGGTGGAATCGTTTAAAATGATTTTGTTAAAAAATTTCATTTTTTTACCAAACACCTTTACAAAGATAATCACTGTCGCAGCTGCAATCAATAAAGCGATCAGAACCGATATCCCCATCTGCATCATATCGCCCCCAGCCAACATAATACTTCCAAGGATCGCACCTATCCCGAGTCCCCCGGATATTCCGCCAGGCAGGAAGAACTCCGCCACAATCAGAATAATACCAATGACAAAAAGGATAATGGTTTCGTATCCAGCAAGCCCTGCAACCAAGTGTCCATAAAAGAATAATACAAGGGATATCAGGCCGATAGAACCGGCAATTCCAAATCCCGGTGAATACAGCTCTACAATCAACCCAATGCTTGCAAGGGACAGAAGGATCGGTACGACAACAGGATTCGTGATGAAACGGGCGAGTTTTTCCGCAAACGTTTCTTCCACCTGCTTTACAGAGGATTTTTCCACTCCGATCGTTTCATACAATTCATCGAGGTCTTTGACAGTCCCTTCAGAATAACCGATTTCCTTTGCTTCCTTTGAACCCAACGTTAAGAGTTCGCCTTTTTCAATCCCGAGTTCTTCAATGACGATTGACTCATCTGCCATGGCCAATGCATATTGAGGATCTCTCCCATTCGATTCGGCAGCACTTTTCATGGCCGACAGCCAATAGCTTTGAGCCTTCTTATCGGCGGCATTTCCCGCTTGATCTATGACAGCTGCAGCCCCCATTTGTCCGTTGGGCACCATATAGATTTCATCTGCATGAAGGGAAATGAATGCTCCCGCTGAAAGCGCATGATTGTTCACAAATGCAATCGTCCTCGTATCGATGCCATCCATGAGTTGACCGATATCACCGGCGGCATCCACCAATCCCCCAGGTGTATCAATATCAAAAATGATCAGTTCAGCATCGTGGTCTTCCGCATCTTTGATCGCTCTTTCCAAAAATGCATGAAGCCCTCTTTCAACCTCTTTTTGAATGGGAATCACATATACCCGATCCGCATCTTTAGCAGAACCGACAAGCGGCTGCAGAAAGCTGCACCCAAGGATCACGATTAATAAAGCAAGTATACCTCTCCTCAACTTAACCCCCTCGTTTCAGGTAATATTCCTTGATACTCTATGTACGGATGACCTATTAGAAAAGTTTCATCATTTTTGAAAATTTTCATCTTTACTGAAATCGGTTTTAAAAAAACCGGAAAGCATCGAAGCTTTCCGGTTTCTTTAATCTTATGATAGATGTTGAAGAACAAGTTTGTTGACGAGAGCTCCATCGGCTTTCCCTTTTAATTTAGGCATGATTGCCCCCATCACTTTGCCCATGTCCGCTTTAGAAGTAGCACCTACCTCCGTTACCGTCTGTTGGACAATAGCAGAGACTTCTTCTTCTGAAAGCTGTTTAGGCATATATATTTCGACGTAAGTCAGTTCTGTTTGAATTTTTTCAACGAGGTCTTCGCGACCAGCGTTTTGAAATTCCTGGAGGGAGTCTTTCCGTTGCTTCACTTCTCGAGAAAGGACAGTCAACTCTTCGTCTTCAGAGAGTTCCTGTTTCCCATGTTTGATTGCTTCATTTTGAAGTGAAGCCTTTAGCATGCGGATAACGGAAAGCTTCTCTTTTTCTTTATTTTTCATCGCTTGTTTCATATCATCATTTAAACGATTGAGAAGACTCATACTTACACCCTCTCTTAGAACTTACGCTTTCTTGCAGCTTCTGATTTCTTTTTGCGTTTTACGCTTGGCTTTTCATAAAATTCGCGCTTTCTAAACTCTTGTAAAGTTCCTGTTTTAGAAACTGAGCGTTTGAAGCGACGAAGAGCATCTTCAAGCGATTCGTTTTTACGAACAACTGTTTTTGACATCTCTCTTTCCCTCCCTCCGAACACACTACACTTACATGTTCAAGTCAAGAAATGGTTTGTACCAATTTCTCAAGACGCAGGATTACCTGACGTCCCTTTACTTCACCAATAGGTTATGGCTTTGCCCTTGCCTTATTGTCACAAGGGGACAGAAAGTGTATGTCTTTCTTGGATGAATTTCTTTAAGATTACAAAGAAACTCATGTACTTTGCCATTATAATATATGATATGTGTCAGGTCAACAATTTATCATAAAACACTCATATAAATAGGCATGTCTCACTGAATTTCTCCATACATTTATAGTATTCGTACTGGTGTACAGGAGGAATTCAATGCTTTTACATGGGGTCGCCTTTATTTTTTTCATCTTATGTTTCTTATTCGGAATGACCTGGTTGAGATCCGGTTTATTTAATATTGCAAATGAAAAGATCAAGAAGTGGCTTCATTATCTTACGAACACACCAGTTAAGGGAGTCATGACGGGAACGGTCGTCACCGCTTTTATCCACAGCAGTTCTGCCGTCATGGTCCTTACCGTAGGACTTGCTTCTTCCGGGTTAATCCCTTTCCGTCAGACCATCGGCATTATGCTCGGTTCGAATATCGGGACCACTTTCACCCTTGAGATGTTCACACTGGATATGAACTACCTCATTATCCCATCAATGATCTCCGGGTGCATACTGTATTTATTCCGGTCACCTCAGATCAGAAGTACAGGTATGATATTTGTCGGATTCGGATTGATATTCACATCCATCCGGGCAATCCAATGGCTTGCAACCCCTTTGACTACGCACGAATCCTTGCGGGCTTACATGCTACAGGTGAACGAACATATCATTCTTGCCTTACTGATTGGGTGTGTGCTAACCGCCATCATTCAATCCAGTACTGTCGTGACCGGGGTGACGATGGGGTTTCTTGCTGCAGGTTCCATTGACCTTCATGCAGGGATAGCCATCATGCTGGGGGCAAACGTCGGCACATGCATCACGGCCTTTATTGCGAGCATAGGCGGCGGGACACAGGCAAAGCTGACAGCGTACGCTCATATCTGGCTGAATGTAATTGGTGTTGCCATGTTCATCCCATTCATTCCATTACTCGCTACGGTTGTAATGGCGCTTGCAGGCTCTGCGGATTTACAGCTGGCCCACGCGAGCGTCATCTTTAATCTGATCTGTTCCCTTTTAGTCCTCCCTTTCGCCAATCGATTTGCCAGATTGATTGAGAACATCCATCTCTCAAAAAAAAGCTGAACGGGCAACCATGTCCCATTCAGCTTTTTCTCTATTAATAATCTGAATCGCTTGTTAAACCTTGTACAATTTTCACGCCTGAGCTCGCTCCTAATCGAGTAGCTCCAGCCTCGATCATTGCCTGCGCATCTTCCAGGGAGCGTACGCCACCTGAAGCCTTAACGCCAATTTCAGGTCCAACGGTTTTTCTCATTAATGCGATATCTTCTACAGTCGCACCTCCAGTAGAGAATCCGGTTGATGTTTTCACGTAGTCTGCTCCTGCATCTACAGCAAGTTGACATGCTTTCACTTTTTCTTCTTCAGTAAGAAGACATGTTTCAATGATGACTTTAGAAAGTGCTTTTCCTTTAGAAGCTGCAACAACAGCTTCGATGTCACGCTTCACCAAATCGTGGTCTCCGCTTTTCAATGCACCGATATTGATGACCATATCGACTTCCGTTGCACCCTTTTCGATCGCATCTTTCGTTTCGAATGCTTTTGTTTCAGGTGTAGAAGCTCCAAGTGGGAACCCGATCACGGTACATACTTTTACTTCCGTACCGCTTAATAATTCACTTGAATATTGTACCCAGGTAGGGTTTACACACACAGAAGCAAATTTAAATTCTTTTGCTTCCTGGCAAAGTACCTCTACTTGGTCTTTAGTTGATTCAGGTTTAAGTAAAGTATGATCGATCATACTTGCAATGTTCATAGTCATTTAATATCTCTCCTTTAACAGTTGTCCGTACCTCTCTTATCATACCAAAACTATGAGAAAAAGACGAGTACTTTGTAGTATCTCCCAAAATAAAGAAAACCTTTTCATTTTTTTGGATAAAATTAAAAACAACCCCGGTCGATTAGACCGGGGCTCAAGCGAGAAGTGATTATATTCTGTACACTCTCGCTTCGTATGGTTTGAGAATGAATGTGCTCAACTCTTCATGACTGTCTACGTCATAATTGTTCAACAGAAGATCAGATGAAGAGATTTTTAGTTCATCCAGGTCACATACGGCTTCCTTGGTTGAAAGATTGGTGATGACGATCATGGATGTATCTTCCCCTGTACGGGTATAGGCATAGATTTGCTTGTCTTTTTCAAGGAGTAAATCATAGATTCCATACGTGAAGACATCTTCCTGTTTCTTCAGTTGAATCATTTTCTTGTAAAAGTTGAGAATGGAGTTTTCATCCTTTTCCTGCGCCTCTACGTTGATTGTCGTAAAGTTTGGATTCACTTTCATCCACGGTGTACCCGTCGTGAATCCAGCGTTTTGTTCACCTGACCATTGCATCGGCGTTCTGCTGTTATCACGTGAGGATGCCCAAATGATTTCCATGATATCCTGATGAGGGACTCCCTCTTCACGCTTTAGACGATATAGATTTTTAACCGCCACATCATCATAATCTTCAATGGAAGGGAATTGAACATTGGTCATGCCGATTTCCTGGCCCTGATAAATGAAAGGAGTTCCCTGCATGAGGAAATACATGGCTGCCATTGCAGTGGCACTTTCTTTCCAGAATTCAAGGTCGTTCCCCCAAGTGGAAACAACACGGGGTTTATCATGATTCTCAATGAATAATGCATTCCAGCCGTTTCCTTCAAGACCTTTTTGCCAGCGGGTCAGGACCTTCTTTAATTCCACAATGTCTAGATCAGGATTTGTTTCAGCATCCCATAAACCCAGATGCTCAAATTGGAAAATCATATCCATTTTCCCGTTTTCTTTCCCTACCCATAGTTCAGCCTCGTCCGCTTTAACGCCGTTTGCTTCGCCGACAGACATAACATCATAGTTGGCATACGTTCGATCTTTGAACTCTTGAAGGAATGTATGAATTCCCTTTTGGTTCATATGCATGTCGAAGGAAGAAACATATTTTTCTTGCTTTGGGTTCGGCATGTCAGGTAGTCCAGGACGTTTCTTGATATGGCTGATTGCGTCGATCCTGAAGCCGTCAATCCCTTTATCAAGCCACCAATTAACCGTATCATATAGTGCCTCACGAACTTCTTCGTTTTCCCAGTTCAAATCAGGCTGCTTCGTTGAAAAGACGTGCAGGAAATATTGATCTGTTTCCTCATCATATTCCCATGCCGATCCTCCAAAGATGCTTTCCCAGTTATTCGGCTCCTTGCCTTTTTTGGCATCTCTCCAAATGTACCAGTCACGTTTAGGATTTTCTTTAGAGCTCTTAGACTCGATGAACCACGGATGCTCGTCACTAGTATGATTGAGAACCAGATCAATGATCAGTTTCATCCCTCTTTTGTGTACTTCGTCCAGTAATTGATCGAAATCAGCCATCGTTCCGAAGTCTTCCATGATATCTTGATAATCAGAAATATCGTATCCATTATCATCATTTGGAGATTTGTACATCGGACAAATCCAGATCACGTCGATTCCCAATTCTTTAATATAATCCAACCGCTGTATAACTCCCTGCAAATCCCCGATGCCGTCACCGTTAGAATCCTGGAAACTCCTAGGGTAGATTTGGTATCCCACTGCCTCTTTACGCCATGCCTTTTTCATCGTAACACCTCATCAAAGTATAGTAAGATACAAACGCTTACATTTAATGCAATCGTTTGCACTATTAGTTTAAAAAAAAGATCCATTCACTGTATTTGATTAACAATAATAGTTTACAACCTTCTACTGCACTAATCAATAGATAATTTGATTCTGACGAAAAAAAAGAAAGTGGATACAAAGTATTATTGTACAAAAACAAAAAAGGCACCCAACAGTTATCAGGTGCCTTCATCTATTAGATTACAGCTTTTTCATCTGCCTCTTCAAGTACTCGCACAAATTGTCCTTCGTTTATAGGATAACCTGCTTTGGTGAGTTTCACTTTCACCAATTTCCCTACCATGTCTTCCGTTGCAGGAAATACCACTTTCAAATAGTTATCCGTATATCCTACATAGAGATCATCCTTATAAATTTCTTCAGGGATAACCTCGAGCACTTCGTTTTCGAACTCGGAAGCATATTCTTTCGCTAATTGATTTGAAAGCTCAATCAAGCGGTGAACTCGTTCATTCTTGATGTCTTCATCAATCTGATCGTCCATTCTGGCAGCAGGCGTACCTGTACGTTTGGAGTATGGGAACACGTGCAGCTCAGAGAATTTATGTTCTTTGATGAAATTATACGTTTCCATGAATTCTTCTTCCGATTCCCCCGGAAAACCAACAATGACATCGGACGTAACAGCAAGACCAGGTAATGCCTTTTTAAGTTTTTCCAATCGCTCTGCAAAAAATTCCATCGTGTACTTTCTGCGCATTCTCTTCAGGACCGTGTTCGAGCCTGATTGAAGCGGAATATGCAGATGCCTTACTACGATATCGGATTGATCGATCACATCAATGACTTCATCCGTCAGTTGACTGGCTTCAATGGAAGAAATACGGATTCTCTTAAGCCCCTTCACTTTTTGCTCTAAATCCTTTAAAAGCATAGCAAGATTGTAATCCTTCATATCTTCACCGTATCCTCCGGTATGGATCCCTGTCAGGACAATTTCTTTGTAGCCTGCATCGACAAGCTGCTGAGCCTGGTTGATGACTTCTTCAGGATCACGGGATCTCATCAGCCCACGTGCCCATGGGATGATACAGAACGTACAGAAGTTATTGCAGCCCTCCTGTATTTTAAGAGAGGCCCGGGTACGATCCGTGAATGCCGGGACATCCAGTTCTTCGTAAACACGGTTCTTCATGATATTCGTAACGCCATTGATTGGCTGGCGCTCTTTTTTGTATTCTTCGATATACGTAAGCATTTTCCTGCGATCCTGAGTACCTACTACGACATCGACGCCGGGGATGGCCATGATTTCGGCAGGGGACGTTTGGGCATAGCACCCCGTTACACAGATGACACCGTCAGGGTTCTTCCGAATGGCACGGCGAATGACCTGCCTGCTCTTCTTGTCCCCTGTATTGGTTACCGTACATGTGTTAATGACATAAACATCTGCGATGGAGTCATACTCTACACGTTCATATCCTTCTTCTTTAAAAAGTTGCCAAATGGCTTCTGTTTCGTAGTGGTTCACTTTACACCCTAGAGTGTGAAACGCTACTGATGGCATTACAATCACCTCATAAGTTCTAATTGATAGCTGACGGCTGAGAGTACATATAACGGAGCCGTTTCCGTCCTCAGAATCCTCGGGCCAAGCCCGCAAGTAAGAAACCCTTCGCTCCTCAACAGCTCTATTTCTTTTTCCGATAATCCGCCTTCAGGGCCGAATACGACCAGGATACTCTGTCCAGGCTCAATAGAGGTTAGCACCTTAGAAAGGTTCCCCTTTTCACCCGCTCGTGCATCTTCTTCATAAGCGACAAGTTTATATTCGAACGGTTCTTGAATCAATTGTTTGAGTGAAACGGGCGCAGATACTTCAGGGACAAGCAGTCTATGCGATTGTTCAGCCGCTTCCTTCACAATCTTCTCCCACCGCTCCGTTTTTTTCTTTGCTTTTTTATCGTCCCATTTCACAATGGAGCGATCCGCATTAAAAGGGATAAATCGAGTGGCTCCAAGCTCTGTACCCTTTTGGAAAATCAACTCCAATTTATCCCCTTTCGGCAGTCCGCTCGCAATGGTTACTTTAATTGGTAATTCTTTCGTCGATGTTTCCCATTGTACTATTGATAGCTCGACTGCGTCACTGGAAATCGTTTCAATACGGGTGATCGCTGATGCCTGATCCTTGAAGACGACGAATACTTCATCCTCTTCCTTCATTCTCATCACACGCACCATGTGATGATAGTCGTCTCCCGTTATGATAATCGGATCATTTTCTCGATATAGGCTGTTAATAAAATATCGTTGCATTCAGGTTCAACTCCACCGTTTTTACTTTGTTTTACTGGGGTTTCAATGCGATGATCGCAACCCAGTCTTCCATGACCATGATTTCCTCTATCTTGAAACCTGCAGCCTCCAATGAGTCACGCACTTCCTGCTTTTTGGGCTGGATGATCCCCGATGTGATAAAATATCCACCCGGTTTCACAAGCTCATAGGCATCTTCTGTAAAACGAAGGATGATCTCAGCCAGGATGTTCGCCACGATCACATCTGCCTGTCCGGTCACACCATTCAACAGGTTATTGGCATCCACCGACACCGTACTCTGTACTTTGTTTAGCTTCACATTCAATCTCGCTGATCGGACAGCCACTTCATCCAGATCATATGCCCTTACTTTGTCTGCTGCTAAAAGAGCGGATGCAATGGACAATACACCTGAACCAGTGCCGACATCGATGACCGAATCGTGTTCCTTTACGATTCTCTCGAGAGCTTGGATACACATGACTGTAGTGGGATGCGTCCCTGTTCCAAACGCCATTCCCGGATCCAATTCAATGATGAGTTCGTCACTATGAACGGGAGTATAGTCTTCCCAAGTAGGGACGATGGTGAACTTATCGGAAATTTTAACAGGATGATAGTATTTCTTCCAGGCTGTAGCCCACTCTTCTTCATTCACTTCTGAGATTTCCACTTTGTTCTCACCGATATCGATATCATAGGTCACAAGATTCGTAATTCCCTGCTTAATCTCATCTACTGTTTCTCCGAGGAAACTATTGACCGGTAAATATGCCTTAACCAAAACTCCGTCTGTCGGATAATCGTCAGGATTGAGTTGGTAGATCTCACCAAACATATCTTCTCTTTCCTTAATTAACTCGGCAGGATCTTCTATGACCACACCGCTTGCACCTGATTCATGAAGAATGTTTGAAATCGGCTCAATCGCTTCATTCGTCGTAAGAATACTGATTTCTGACCATTTCATTGATCTACCAACTCCGTTCTGAGTTATTCGCCTTTAAAGGCTTTTTTCACTTTATCGAAGAAACTTTCATGCTGTTCATCAGGGATTTGTCCGCTGATGTCAGCAAATTCTCTTAATAATTGCTTCTGCTTATCCGTCAGCTTGGATGGAGTGACCACCTTCACTTGTACATGCTGGTCTCCAGTACCATATCCACGCACATTCGGTACACCTTTTCCTTTTAGACGGAATCTTGTACTCGTCTGGGTTCCCGCAGGTACCTTCAGCTTCACTTTACCATGCAGTGTCGGTACTTCTATCTCATCACCCAGTGCCGCTTGAGCAAACGTCACAGGCATTTCGCAATAAATATCATCTCCGTTACGCTCGAAGAAATCATGTGAGCGGACATGGAAAACAACATATAAATCACCGGCAGGGCCGCCATTTATACCTGGTTCACCTTGACCAGTCACACGCAATTGCTGTCCATCATCGATACCTGCCGGAATTTTGACAGAGATTTTTCTACGCTTCTGGACCTTACCATCTCCACCACATGTAGAACATTTTTCCTTGATTTGCTTACCTGTACCATTACAGTAGTGACAAACCCTTCTGTTCACGATGCGGCCGAATGGTGTATTCTGCTCAACATTCAATTGACCCGATCCATTACAGTGAGAACATGTATTGACCTTCGTGCCAGGTTTCGCTCCTGAACCTTTACACGTGTCACATTCTTCCTCTCTCGGAATCTCAATTTCTGTTTCTTTACCGAATACCGCTTCTTCAAATGTCAGTGACATCGTATATTGAAGATCCGCACCTTGTCTAGGGGCATTCGGATCTCTTCTGCGACCTCCGCCGCCTCCGAAGAATGTATTAAAGATGTCTTCAAAACCTCCGAAGCCGCCTCCGCCAAAGTCAGCACCGCCACCAAAGCCCTGGTTAGGATCTGTATGTCCGAAACGGTCATATTGGGCACGCTTCTGATCATCACTTAAGACTTCATAAGCTTCCGATATTTCTTTGAACTTTTCATCCGCATCCGCTTCTTTATTAATATCCGGATGATATTTTTTGGAGAGCTTGCGGTATGCTTTTTTCATTTCGTCTTTCGAGGCATCTTTTCCGACCCCAAGAACCTCATAATAGTCCCGTTTACTCATTAAAACACCACTCCCGAATCCTTTGCATAAAGGTTATTTTAACATTGAGCTTCAACTATTATCAATAAAAACTCAACATTCCTTACAATAGTTTGTGTCTGTTAGATGAATGAACATCTTCTGCTTCTTCAATCATAGAAAAAGTCAAAGCCAAGAACCGCCCTGACTTTGACTTTTTCGTTCAATCTACATTATTTCTTGTCGTCGTTTACTTCTTCGTACTCAGCATCGACTACATCGTCATCTTTCGAAGCTTCCCCTTCAGCTCCTTGAGCCGCTTGTGCTTCCGCTTGGGCCTGCTCATAAAGCTTCATCGTTAAACTTTGAACGATTTCCTGCAATGCATCTTTCTTTTCGCGGATAAGATCAAGATCATCTTTCTCGATCGCTTCTTTCAGTTCTGCTTTCGCATCTTCCGCATTTTTCACTTCTTCTTCTTCAACTTTGCCTTCAAGATCTTTTAGCGTTTTTTCCGTTTGGAATACAAGTTGGTCTGCTTCGTTGCGAAGTTCGACTTCCTCTTTACGCTTTTTATCTGCTTCGGCATTTTCTTCGGCTTCTTTCACCATGCGTTCTACTTCGTCGTCTGAAAGGCCTGTTGAAGATTTGATCGTGATGTTTTGCTCTTTACCTGTTCCAAGGTCTTTCGCACTTACATTCACGATACCGTTTTTATCGATATCGAATTTCACTTCGATTTGTGGTACTCCACGTGGTGCTGGTGGAATGTCCGCTAATTGGAAACGACCAAGCGTTTTGTTGTCGGCAGCCATTGGACGCTCACCTTGTAATACGTGAATATCAACAGCTGTTTGATTATCAGCAGCAGTTGAGAATGTTTGGGATTTAGATGTTGGGATCGTTGTGTTACGCTCGATCAGCTTCGTTGATACGCCACCCATTGTTTCGATACCAAGTGAAAGTGGTGTAACGTCAAGAAGAACAACATCTTTCACATCTCCAGTAAGAACTCCACCTTGGATCGCTGCACCCATGGCAACAACTTCGTCCGGGTTAACGCCTTTAGAAGGTTCTTTACCAGTTTCTTTTCTGATTGCTTCTTGTACAGCAGGGATACGAGTTGATCCACCAACAAGAATGATTTTATCGATTTCGCTTGCAGAAAGACCAGCATCTTTCATTGCTTGACGAGTTGGTCCCATTGTACGCTCGACAAGATCAGAAGAAATTTCATCGAACTTCGCTCTTGAAAGATTCACTTCTAAGTGAAGAGGTCCTGCTTCTCCAGCCGTGATGAATGGAAGTGAGATTTGAGTTGAAGTCACTCCAGATAAATCTTTCTTCGCTTTCTCAGCTGCGTCTTTTAGACGTTGAAGAGCCATTTTATCTTTAGAAAGATCGATTCCGTTCTCTTTCTTGAATTCAGCAACAAGGTAATCGATGATGACTTGGTCAAAGTCATCTCCACCAAGACGATTGTCACCGGCAGTAGAGCGTACCTCGAATACTCCGTCACCAAGTTCAAGGATTGATACGTCGAATGTACCGCCACCAAGGTCATATACAAGGATTGTTTGATCTTGGTCCATTTTATCAAGGCCGTAGGCTAATGCAGCAGCAGTTGGCTCATTGATGATACGTTCAACTTCTAGACCTGCGATTTTACCAGCGTCTTTTGTAGCTTGACGTTCTGCATCGTTGAAGTAAGCAGGAACTGTGATGACTGCTTTCTCCACTTTTTCTCCAAGATAATCTTCTGCATATGATTTTAAGTGTTGAAGAATCATAGCTGAAATTTCTTGTGGTGTATATTCTTTTCCTTCTGCTTCTACTTTGTGATCTGTTCCCATGTGACGTTTCACTGAGATAATTGTGTTAGGGTTTGTGATTGCCTGACGCTTTGCAACTTCCCCAACTTGCTTTTCACCATTTTTGAACGCAACAACCGAAGGAGTCGTGCGGTTTCCTTCTGCATTCGCGATAACTTTAGGTTCTCCACCTTCAAGTACTGATACACATGAGTTTGTTGTACCTAAGTCAATACCGATAATTTTACTCATAGTAAGAAACCTCCCTATTTTGTATATGTAATGTCTATTTTATTGACTGACCTTCACCATGGAAGGACGAATTACTCTGTCTTTCAGCTTATATCCCTTTTGGAATTCCTCGACAACGACATTGCTGTCGAAATTTTCATCTTCCACCTGCATGACTGCCTGGTGCAAGTGAGGGTCAAACTCCTGACCAACCGCTTCAATTGGTTCCACTCCCTCTTTCTTAAGGGCATCAACAAGACTTCTGTGAACCATTTCCATTCCTTGAAGCAATTGTTTCGTTTGTTCATTATCAGCTTCTATATTTAAAGCACGCTCGAAATTATCGAGTGCCGGCAATAGTTCCGTAATCAATCCTTGAGCACGATATTTTTCCTTCGCTTCATTTTCAACATTTACGCGACGGCGGAAATTATCGAAATCGGCTCTTAGACGAAGATAACGATTTTCAGATTCATTCAGCTTTTCCTCTAATTGTGAAAGCTCATCTGATACTTGCTCTTCCGCTGTTTCTTCGACTTGAGGCTCTTCAGCGAACACTTCTTCCACTACTTCGCTGTTCTCCTCTTTCGCTTCCTGCTGCTCTTGTTTCGTTTCTTCAGACATAACATTCACCTCCTTAAAAAAATATGAACATGTCACTTTGATCTCGTTCATTTGAAGCCACGGAAGCGCCTTAAAAGACTGCTTCCGGAGCCCTTTTTTCCTTTATACAATATGTCCACTAATCCCCACTTTGATACAGCTTCGTCAGAACCTTGGACATATCGTTCGAGAAGAAATTAAGTAAACTTACGACCCGGGAATACTCCATCCGGGTGGGCCCGATGATCGCTATGGAACCTAATTGTTCTTTACCAATTGAATAAGTAGCGGTTATGAGACTGCAATTCTCCATGGCGAGATGATCGTTTTCTTTCCCGATCTTAATGTTCACCCCGGTAGCAGATGGCCGGATCAGATTATAGATGCTTTCTTCCTGTTCAATCATTTCAAGAAGCATGCGAACCTTTTGCACATCATTAAACTCGGGTTGATTCAGGATATTGGTCTTTCCTCCAAAGAACAGCTTATCCGTGACCGATGGATTGAAGGAGTCCGTTAGGGAATGAAGGATAAAATCATAATTCTGAATATGCTCTTTGAGTAAAAGAGCGACTTCTTTAAAAATCTTATCGTTCAATTCACTGATCGGTACGCCAGTCAGACGGTCGTTAAGAATATGCACAAGCTTCTCAAGCTCAGATGCATCCATTGTCGGCGGGATATGGAACAGTTTATTTTCAACATGTCCGTTATCCGTGACGATAATGGCGATTGCCGTATCCTTGTTAAGAGGAATCAGCTGGATCTTCTTCAGCTTGTTTTCCTTTAGATCTGGTCCCAACACAATAGTTGTATAATTGGTCAGCTCTGAAAGGATCTTCGCCGATTTCTGGACCACTTTCTCAAGTTCGTACATCCGCTCTGTAAAAATGGAGCGTAATGCATGAACATCATTCTTTTTAAGTTTTTGCGGAGAAAGTAAATGATCCACATAGTATCGATAACCCTTCTCTGACGGAACACGTCCAGAAGATGTGTGTGTTTTTTCAATAAAACCCAATTCCTCCAAATCAGCCATTTCATTCCGAATGGTAGCTGAGCTGAAAGATATCTCATCCTTCTTGGACAAACTTCTGGAACCGACAGGCTGAGCTGAAAGAATAAAATCATCAATGATCACTTGAAGAATTAGAAGTTGTCGATCTGTTAACAACATTCATCACCCCTGTTAGCACTCTAATAAGATGAGTGCTAAATCTAATTAATAAATTATCAAATCAGAAAAGGGATGTCAATATATTAGATCGGGTGTTTTCATTAAGCCTTTTGACTGGCCGTTTAAAATAGTGAGTGCTGGTGATTTCCGCTACAGGTGCTCGCTTTCCGCGGGGCGTGAGTTGAGCTTCCTCGGGCTAAAGCCCTGCGGGGTCTCAACTTTCACGCATTTCCCGCAGGAGTCGAGCAACTCCGCTCCAATCAACTGTCTGAGTAACAGTTGTATATTACAAGACTAAATATACACACCTATACTAAGTGATTTGACCAATTAGATTACCCCAAGGAATGATTGGAATACCTCGTTGCCTAAAAAGCGCCCCTGCTTTGTAAGGGCTACCCGATCATCAGTTACCGAGAGCAGCCCTCGCTTCTCCATTTCATCGATGGATGAACCAAAGACAGAGTCGATACTGCAATCAAATTTCTGCTGGAATATGGTTTTACTTACTCCTTCTACTTTACGTAAGCCGAGGAACATTTCCTCTTCCATCATTTCTGCCTTGGTGACTTCATGCTGCTGGATCGTCGGCAGGGATCCTTGTGATATCGGGTCCATATATTTCTTTAGGGGTCCGTAGTTTGAATAACGTACTCCGTTTATATATCCGTGAGCACCCGCACCTAAACCATAATATTCATTATTGTCCCAATAAACGAGATTGTGTTTGCTTTCGTATCCCGGTTTGGCAAAATTACTGATTTCATATTGATTGATCCCATATTTCTCCATCGTTTCAATCAGGACTTCGTACATGGCTGCTTCCTGGTCCTGAGAGGGAAGGGACAACTTACCCTTTCTCATCAAATTATAGAAAACCGTCTTCGGCTCTACGATGAGTGAGTAAGCAGAGTAATGAGGAAGATCGAGATCCAGGGCTTTCTTTAAGGTATCCCGGAAATCTTCTTCTGTTTGTCTTGGGAGACTGTAAATCAGGTCGATGCTGATGTTAGAGAACCCCACTTTTTGAGCGGTCTCAACTGACGTATAGACATCCTTGCTCTTATGCGTCCGCCCGATTCCTTTCAGAAGGTCATCATTGAAGGACTGCACTCCAAAACTCAACCGATTCACACCGTGATCTTTTAAAACGCGGAGTTTATCTTCGGTTAAATCACCAGGATTCGCTTCAAAGGTGAATTCACCCTGCTCAAACGGCAAATGGGTCGTGATGGATTTACATAACATTTCCAACTGGTTTGCATTCAAGGAAGTTGGTGTCCCTCCACCGACAAAAATCGTATCGAGATTGTCCCGGGACAAGACTCTTTGCTTCATTTCATTTCCTAAGCTGATCAAGTATTCATTTACGGGCTGACCTTCTAGAAAGACTTTATTAAAATCACAATAGTGACAAATATGTTCACAGAAAGGGATGTGGATATAAGCTGATTTGACCATGTGTTTCCCTCCTTTTGAGGCATTCATAGAGAAAAGGGGGTAAGTAATGCTTGCATAACAAGCCACTTTTCCCCCTTTATGTTCATGAGCATTATTTTTTATCTGTATCGTCCATTTTCAAGACGGCCATGAAGGCTTCTTGCGGAACTTCAACGTTACCAACGGACTTCATACGTTTTTTACCTTCTTTTTGTTTATCAAGAAGTTTACGTTTACGTGAAATATCTCCACCATAACATTTAGCCAGAACGTTCTTCCGGATCGCTTTGATCGTTGATCTTGCAACAATCTTCTGTCCGATCGCTGCCTGTACGGGCACTTCGAACTGCTGTCTCGGAATTAACTCCTTTAACTTCTCAACGATCAGCTTACCACGTTCATAAGCGAAGTCACGGTGAACGATAAAGCTTAAAGCATCGACATTTTCACCATTTAAAAGGATATCCATCTTCACAAGCTTGGATTCCTTATATCCAATAAGCTCATAATCAAATGAAGCGTACCCTTTTGTATTCGACTTCAATTGATCGAAGAAGTCATATACGATTTCAGCAAGCGGGATTTCATAAACGATGTTCACTCGGGTATCATCCATATACTGCATGTCGATGAAATTACCTCGTTTACCTTGGCAAAGCTCCATGACGGCACCGACGTAGTCGTTCGGAACCATGATCGTTGCTTTCACATATGGTTCTTCTACATGATCGACTTTTTGCGGATCCGGCATCATGGACGGGTTGTCGACCTTGACTTCTTCGCCATCTGTCAAATTCACATGATAGATAACGCTTGGCGCTGTCGTAATCAGGTCGATTTTGAATTCACGTTCGATACGCTCCTGAATGATCTCCATATGAAGAAGGCCAAGGAATCCACAACGGAACCCAAATCCTAATGCCTGTGATGTTTCAGGCTCATATTGAAGCGCGGAATCATTCAATTCAAGCTTCTCGAGTGCTTCCCTCAAATCGTTATAACGATTTGAATCAATCGGATATAAACCACAGTAGACCATCGGATTCAATCGACGGTACCCAGGCAGTGCTTCCTCGGCAGGATTGTTCGCTAGGGTGATGGTATCACCGACACGGGTATCCCCTACATTCTTGATTGCTGCCGTCAAATAACCAACATCGCCGACGGTCAATTCTTTCTGACCCGTCGCTTTCGGTGTGAAGACACCGATCTCGGTCACTTCAAACTCTTTGCCAGTTGCCATCATACGGACTTTATCCCCTACTTTGACGCTTCCTTCCATCACACGGATGTAGGCAACGACCCCTCTGTAGGCATCATACAATGAGTCAAAGATCAGGGCTTTCAATGGTGCATCTGGATCTCCTGTAGGAGCAGGGACCTTTTCCACTACCTGCTCAAGGATTTCCTCGATTCCGATTCCGGCTTTGGCTGATGCAAGGACAGCTTCCGATGCATCCAGACCGATGACATCTTCTACTTCCTGACGAACCCTTTCAGGATCAGCTGCAGGAAGGTCGATTTTATTGATAACTGGAAGGATTTCCAAGTTATTATCCAAGGCAAGATAAACGTTTGCAAGCGTCTGGGCTTCGATCCCTTGAGCGGCATCCACTACAAGGACAGCTCCTTCGCAAGCAGCTAAACTACGGGATACTTCGTATGTAAAATCTACGTGCCCCGGTGTATCAATGAGATGGAAGATATATTCTTCCCCATCCTTGGCCTGATACTTTAATTGTACAGAGTTCAATTTAATGGTGATTCCACGTTCTCTCTCAAGATCCATTGAATCTAGCAATTGCGCTTTCATTTCACGCGCAGTCAGTGCTTTCGTCTTTTCTAGTATCCGATCAGCGAGGGTAGACTTTCCATGGTCGATATGAGCAATAATGGAAAAGTTCCTGATTCTCGACTGTCTCTCTAATTTCTCTTCACGGTTCATTATTCGTTCAACTCCTGTTATTTCCACACATGTACACTATTTTGAATTATAGCAGTAGACAATATATTATTCAATGTAAACTAAAAGGAGTGGGATGAATTGTAAGATTCCCTTCATTTTTCAAAGAATCCGGTCATCCATATAACAATAAAAAGAGTAGACCGTAATGGCCTGCTCTTTTATCTTTATATCAATGAAGCGATCACATCGACAATCTTATTGGTGATACTTTCAATCGTATCCGCTATCACTTTACCGATGGATGAAAAGACGTTGAAGGCTTTCATCTCTTCTAATTTCTCTTTCTTCTCACTCAAGGTTTTGGCATCCACCTCATTCCCGAGGAAGGATGCCTCTACATTCCCTTCCCCGTTCTGACTGACTCCGACGGGAGAGGTGAACTTTTGTTGATCATGACCCTTCATTTCTACAATTCCTTCATTGGCGTATTGCATCCCGATCAACACCCCGATGAACAATGCAGCTATGAGAAGTGAACATTTCAAAAAAAATTTTGTCATGGTTTCATCCATCCTTTTATTACTGACTTACAGCTGGAGTAATCGGTGCGTGATCCACCTTTTCTGCCTGCCAGTAGTAATCCGCGAATACTTCAGCGAACGCCTCCGCGGTTCTCTCAAGCTCTTCAAACGTATTATCCACCCCGCCAAACTCTATGAGCATGGCGTTCCCGGAAAGATCCTGGTTGAATTTCCCGTTCGTCCCGCTTCCTTTTTTGGCAATGACACCGCGTGAAATCCCCTTAAACTTCGATTCCAGTCGTCTATGAAGTTCTGTGGCCACTTGCAGGTTTTTCTCATAGTTGGGATGCTCTTCTCCTACCACAAAGGCAAGCTTCGCATATGATTTTCCATTGATCGTTCCGGTCGTAACATCTCTTCTCTGGGAATCCCGATGAATATCGACCATATACAGTAAATCTTTATTACTGGTCATCGCTGCCTGCACGAGCGGTCTCGATTCCTGATAAGCCGCCCAATAATCGAGACCTTTATTATTCAGATTCTGGATGACATCCGTTTTATCAATGCTCGTACCGATCCCGAGATCCTCCAAATCCTGCTTCACCATATCCCCTACCCTGGTTACATTGATTTTAGAATGCATGGCAGAATCGGGATTCGTGACTCCCTCCAAGTAAGGTAAATAGGATTCACGTGTATGAGTGAAATAAAGAAGGACCGTCTTTTTCTTTCCGGTGGATAATGGCGGTGCCACGTCACCGCTTTTTTGATTGGTTTCTTTCAAATCGCTTACATTCTTGAGCGGGGCTTCATTTCCTGATTCCAGAGCCTCAGGAGGCGGCACAGATTCAATCGGCATATTCGTAAAATCCGTCCCCTCTCCTGCCACCATGATGTCCCCATCGAAAATCGAGAAGCCGGGAAGCTCACGACCAAGGAAGCTTCGCGGGTCTTCAAAGCTTACGTTGGTTGCCACCTGAAACAAAATAGAAGACAGTCCGGGTAAAGCCCGCTCCTCTTCTGGAAAAACCTGATTGAAAGACCGGTTTTCCATTGCCAATATCTTATATAAAACCTCACCCTTCACATTGGAAGCAGCTTGATTGAGAGAGTTCGACGTAATTCTGTACTCAGGGTTCAAGGATGTGAGGATACCTGTAACCGAAAAAATCGAAAGTAATCCCACCACAAAGATCAGCATCCCTTTCAGTATCGTTGACATATTTATCGCGATAACATAGTTAGAGGCTTTATATGATCTCATTTTCCCACCCTTTCTTTTTCTTTACTCTAGTACAATCTATGAATTTGATAGAGATAGTAGAACTATATTTAGTAGTCATTATGAGATGATTGGGAGAAAGTTAAACGGGGGGACCTATTATTTTTTGCGGTGGGTGGGGATTGCCGGTTAGAACACGGGATTCTACTGTCTTTGGGATGGGGCAGTCAATAAGACATTCAGGGAAGATATCCGCGATATTCCATATTTATCAGTGAAACGTCTTACCACGCTAAATCTGAAAACCAAAAACGCCTCAAGGTCTGGACTCCCCTCAAGGCGTGATCATCAATCCTCATTTATCTCGTCTGATACCCCGTATTCTCCTGATCCACTGCATCATGCAGCGCCGCATTAAGGCCGCTCGCGATCAGATTCGCCATGTCCTCCATGAATACATCCACTTCTTTCGGTGTTACCATCAGGTTATGACCGATTGGGGCAAGGACCTCATGGATCAGCTTCCGTTTCTCCTGATCCGGCAGTGTCCCAACAATGCCCATAAAGGTTTGTCGGTGCTCTTCCTCAGGCAGGTCCTCCTCTGTTAATTTCCTTCTCTCACCGAAGCTTAATCCTGCAGGAGCAAGGGATCTTGACGGACGATCGCCTTCTCTCATTTCTTTTCCAAAATGTTTTAATAGGAAATCCACCGTATCACTGACGATCGTTACAGCATCCAGTACGGTAGGGACACCGATCGCTATGACCGGGACACCAAGCGTTTCCTGATCGAGGCCTTTTCGTTTATTCCCCACTCCCGATCCCGGATGGATACCTGTGTCTGAGATCTGGATGGTCGCATTGACGCGTTCAATGGAACGGGAGGCCAAGGCGTCAATGGCTATGATAAAGTCCGGCTTTGATTTTTCGACTACTCCGAATATGATATCGCTCGTTTCGATCCCCGTCAGTCCCATGACACCTGGGACGAGGGCACTGACCGGCCGATACCCCTCTTCCACTGATTCAGGCTGAAGTTCAAATAAATGCCTTGTCACAATGACATCTTCACATACCCGTGGTCCCAGAGAATCAGGAGTCACATTCCAGTTTCCCAACCCGACAATCAGGCAGCTTGCATTTTTGCTGATCTTATTATTAATCAAAAATTGGCTAAGTTCATTGGCGAATACCTTTTCAACCCGTTGTTGGAGCTCTGTATTTTCTTCACGTATACCGTGAGCCTCGATGGTCAAATAATTTCCCGGTTTCTTGCCGATTTTTTCTTCCCCTTCAGGTGTCACCGTGACCAGGGAAACTTTCACTCCGTCTTCTTCTCTTTCTTTAATCATGACACCCTGTATGGATGACGTATTTTCCGCTTTATCTGCATCCACCATTTCTTTTGCTTCCACGGCAAGATCGGTACGGATGGAATATTTACTTAGATCGATTTCTTCTTTTTTCATTTCGACTTACCTCCAGGCTTGGGATATTATCCAGTATTTTTTTATGTTTACCTTTTTGGGAGGTGTTCATTCACTTGTTTAATTTCACTTCATAGTATTGCAATATCACTGACCGTTTGATAAAATATCATTTGTTCTTATTGTTTAGGAATTTAAATCGAGTCACATAGAATCTCGATCCTTTTATAGGAGGTGACAGGAATGCCAAATATCAAATCAGCTATCAAACGCGTAAAAACTAGCAACGAGCGTAACGCTCAAAACGCTGCAGTAAAATCTACAATGCGTACTGCTATCAAGAAAGCAGAAGCAGCTGCGACTAACAGCGCTGATAACGCGAAAGATCTAGTAACTGAAGCGGTACGTCAATTAGACAAAGCAGCTCAAAAAGGTCTTATCCACAAAAACGCTGCAGATCGTCAAAAGTCTCGCCTAATGAAAAAAGCGAACTAATTGAAAAAAACCACCCTGCCAAAACGGCCGGGTGGTTTTTTTTACGTAAAACTTTGATCATGAAGCTTAAATAGAAACATTTCTATCATCAGTTCTTTTTTGATCTTGCCTGTTTTGATTTCATAGTCCCCCTGTGAAAGTAGATCAATAATAATGGCCAGCTGTTTATCATTGAAGTGCTTTGCCTGTCCAGCTGCCAGTTTCACCCTGAACGGGTGCACCTTTAAGGTGGATGCAATCTTTTGTTGACCATATCCTCTTCGAGACAGCTCCTTGACACCGTAGATCAAGCGGAATTGACCAGCCAGGATCGCAAGGATTTTTAAAGGCTCTTCATTTTGCTTGAGGAGATCGTAATAGATCCTTAATGCCTCATCGATTCTCCTGTGAACAACTTTATCCACCAGGGTGAAAATATTTTGTTCCAGCGATCTGGCGGTTAACCGCTCTACTACTTCTATATCGATCCTGTTCGTGTCACTTGCATATAAAGAGAGCTTATCCAATTCCTGAGTGAGCATCATCAGGTTTGTTCCTGCAAGCGTGAGCAATAATTCAACGGCATCTTCATCGATCTGAACATTATTTCCGGCTGCCCTTTCCCTTACCCAGGATTTCAGTTCATGCTCATTCAATTTTTTGGCTTCCACTACTTCCGCGAGTTTTTTTAAGGACTTGGTGACTTTTTTACGCTCGTCCAATTTCTCGTAATTCGCGGTGATTACAAGTATCGTGTATGGTGCAGGTGATTGTATGTATTGTTCAAAGCGCTTGATATTATGCTCTACCTTTTCTTTTGTTTTTTCAGCCGTTAAAAAAACGGGATTCTGAAGAATGACTACTCTTTTTTCTCCCATAAAGGGAAAGGTTTCAGCATCTTCAATCGCTACTTCTATCGGCGTCTCCTCCAGGTCATAGCTGGAAAAGTTAAAATCCATTTCTTCCTCTGAAATGGCGCTTGAGACAATCCTTTGTTTCGTTTCATTAATAATAAATGACTCATTTCCGTAAACTAAATATATAGCGGCAAATTGAGACTTCTCTATTTTTTTCCATGTATCGATAACCAAATCAGCACTCTCCATTAAGTCTTTTCTCTACTCTATGGTAAAAAAGCTTTTTGGTTTTGGCAAGGGGTAAAGGGGACATCCCTCATATAGGACACCCCCTATATCTATATTAACGTTGACGGATAAGACCTAGGAACCTAATCCGTCAACGGTATTTCCTTTGTATTGATTAGTGTCACCACACATCCATGAACTTATGGGTGACAACTCTTGTCAGTAAAGGAAAAAGTAAAGGGAAGTATAGATTTTTCAGTAGCGTTGTTCTATACTAGAATAGAAATAGGAGGGGTAATTGTGAACCAATTTGAAAAGAATGTACAATCAAAAAGAAATGATGCAGTAGATTCAGGTGTAGCCTTCGGTGTTTCTTTTGGATTCTTTGCATTAATGTTCATTATTGCAACAGCGATCAAATTAATTGGATCTTAATGAAAAATAGGAGGCAGACCTTAAAGAAACCGGTTACTTCAACTTCCATATATGGTACTTTCGGTATCATAAAGATGGTTTGAACGCCCTGATTCTTTGGAATAGGTCTGCCCCTTTTTTTCATTAGCGCTTAATTTGTTTGTTCTACATCCTATGGCAGTTGGGCAGAAAACGTTCCTCTTTTATCCCAAAATCGATAGGTGATTGCCCCGTTCATTGCTGTGTTATAAATGGTCATTCCCCTTGTTGTCAATCGCTCTACTACGTCAGGATGAGGATGGCCGAATCGATTGGTTTCTCCTGCAGAGATGACTGCGACGTCTGGATTCGTTTCTTCAAGAAATGGCTCTGTACTACTTGTGTTACTGCCATGGTGACCGACTTTTAACACATCGACGGGCAGATCGAATGTCTTCATTAACCCACTTTCCCCTTCCTCCTCCAAGTCGCCTGTAAACAACCACTTTCTCAATCCGATTTCTCCATAGATGACAATGGAGTCATTATTCCCTTCATATGCTTCATCCAGGGGAGAAACGATATGTAATCCTTCCTCATCACCACGCCAACCGCTCGGAAACATCGCCTCTCTAACGGAAACCCTTTTGTTCTGTGCCTTTTCAACAATCTTTTCCATTTCGACTTTTTCCCTGCTTCCGGGACTGATCAAGATTTCCGTTACCTCCACTTCGTTTAACACAGCCTCTGCCCCGCCTACATGATCGAGATCCCCATGAGTTAAAATCAACGTATCGATACGCGTGATTCCTTTGCTTTTTAAAAATGGAACCACAATGTCCTCTCCTACAGAGAAAGAGCTGCTTTTTTCCTCCCATTTCTCTTTAGGGAACTGAATTTCCCCTCCTGTATCGATTAAGTAGGTACCACGGTTATAAGGAAGGTCGATCAAGGTTGCATCTCCTTGTCCCACATCAATGAAAACGACTTCCCCATAAGGATGAAAATTGTTCCAAAGGAGATGAAGGAATCCCAATAAAATCAACAGTACACCCGAAAAGTATTTCCTCCTTTCAAAACCGACAAATGCGTAATAGATCAGAATAAGATAACAGAGTAAAACAAGAAAATGAGGTCTTCCCATCACCAAAGTGCTGAGAGGAAAGGAAGATACCGCAGAAGATAGCCATTGAATTCCTTCCAACAGGGTTTCATAAGGAACCATTACCCATCCGGCAGTTACAATTGACGATAGAAAATACATGATGATGGCCATCGGAAGGACGATAGTGGAAAAAAGGGGGACATATAAGAGATTCGTCAGAAAACCGATTAAGGAGAATTCGTAGAAATGATAGATCACGATGGGAAGTGAAGATAATTGGGCGACGATTGTTACCATGAGCATTTGCCTGAGGGAGGATGCATCCTTTAATATCGTCCGAGAAGAAATAACCAAGGAAAAACTGACCACGAACGACAGTTGAAAACCTACGTTAAAAACCGAGAATGGTTCGTATAAGACAAGAATTAGAAATACTACGGTCAAACTATCGAATACCCTGATATTCAGGGATGTTTTTCTGACCAACAGAAGGACGATCAACATAGAAGATGCCCTGACAACAGAAGGTGAGCCGCCTGTCAGTACGATGTAGCAAAGGAGAAATGAAATACCCATCCATGATGCAGCTTCCCGGGTTACACCCGCCCTTAATAAAAAATGATGAAGAAACGCAAATAACATACCCACATGAAGACCTGAAATGGCGAGAAGATGAACAACACCGAGCTCTCTGAATGACTTCATCGTGTCCTCTTCAATCATCCCTGTCTCCCCGAATAATAATGCCTGAGTCACTCCGACAGTGGTAGGTGGAAAGCTCTCTTCAATGTTTTTTAAACCAGTGAATCTCAGCGTAATCAAGATATCCTTCCAAGAACTTTTACTTTCACACCCCTCGAATTCCTTTATATCCAGGAACCAATAAACCCCTTGATGATAAAGAAATTTTTTATAGTTGAATAAGTTCGGATTTTTATTTGGAGGGGGTTCAGTAAGTTCCCCCTCCACTTCGCATACAGCACCTGGTTTCAATTGTTTAAACGCTCGCTTTTCTTCTTCTGAAGTGAAATAATAGCGTGCCAGGATTTTTTCACCGCGTATTGTCGCCAGGGAAATGAATGAATTGCCATCTATGGACGGGATGTCTTTTATAGTCAATTGAATGGTATGAGCACTAGCTTGTTGGGAAAGTATTGTTTTCTGAAGAGTTTGGTGTAAATGGGCATTGAAGAAAGAGAAAATGATAAAGAAAAAAACAAGCAGGATGGTGGTGAAGGGGCTTTTTCTGAAGTATAGAGAAAAGAGGAGAAGGACAAGGATGCCAGCACCCCAATAAACCTGAAGTGCCAGCAAAGTCCCGGATAGAACCGCCAAAGCCATGTAGAGATATAACCCTCTACTCATTGAAAAGCTTTATGTATTCCTGTTCATAGTGGTGAAGTTTCTCCTCTGAAACTCCCTCTTGTCTGAGCTCCTGAATCAATTGGGTCATCAAAGATGCTTTTTCCTTATGTTTCACGTCGATACTGCTTTCTTGAAAAGGTACCTTCTCAACATGAACATCTGCCTTAGCAAACAGTTCTATTGCATATGGATGATTTTTGTAATCTTTTGCATAATAAACCGTCTTGATTCCCGCTTGTATCAGCGCCTTACAGCATTGAAGGCAAGGAAAGTGAGTGACATATATGTCCGCATTTTCCGTCCCGACACCGAATTTTGAACATTGCAGAAGGGCATTCATTTCTGCATGAATGGTCCTTACGCAGTGATTGTCGATGACATAACATCCTTCATCAATACAATGATCCCCACCGGCAATGGAGCCATTATAGCCCCCTGCAATGATCCGCTTGTCCCTTACGATGGTTGCACCCACTGCCAGTCTTGTGCACGTACTGCGGAGGGCAAGCAGTTGACTTTGAGCCATGAAATATTGATGCCAAGCTATTCTTTCCATCCCCATTCCTCCTTCTGTTATTGCGCGGTGTATTCTTCATGCTTGTTTAAGTGTATAAAGATTTCCTCTGTTTCGTCAATTCATTGAACAAAAATATGCTCTTTTAATTTTTCGAATGTCTTTTCTCCGATGCCGGATATGTTTGTAATCTCTTCAATTGCAGTAAACGGTCCATTCTCATCGCGATACTGTACAAACGAGGCCGCTTTGGATGGCCCGATTCCAGGAAGGCCCTCAAAGTCCTGTTGGGAAGCCGTGTTGATATTGAGTTTATCCTGCCCTGATTCAGCACCAGAAGAAGGAATAGGAAGATCCAGGCGTTCCATTTCACCGACTTTCGGGACGTATATCATCATTTCGTCCGATACCTTGACAGCTAAATTTATCATTTTCCGATCGGCATCTTCCGTGAAACCGCCTGCCCTGTCAATGACAAACTTCAACCTGTCCCCCTGCCTCACCTCATAAAGTCCAGGGTTCACGACTTGTCCTTTTACATCTACATATACGTTCTCCGGAGGTTTCGCCGGTTCAGACTCCTCTTCTTTTTTCACCGGTGCTGCTGTAAAGGAAGATTCCTCAATGGACGGCTGGAATGCATTTTTCAATATATAGGCAATCAGGAAAACACTACAAATTAAAACCATGACCAGAATCGTTCTGTACTTTTCAATTATGGATCGCACGGAAATCACCTCGGGTGGAATAATCATTGCAAGGGACTCATAAGTTTTAGGAGAGACTGTGATAGAAGGAGGGCTGAACATGAAAGTAGGTATCATCGGAACAGGAAACATGGGGAAAATCATCATTGAGGCTCTCATTGAATCCAATGCGATTTCTCCTTCGCATCTTCATATTACGAATCGTTCAATTAAGAAAGCTGAGGATATAAAGAAGAAATTCAATAAAGTCAATGTAGGCTATTCAAATGGAGATGTGATTTCTGCATCTGATCTCATCTTCATCTGTGTAAAACCACATGATGTGTATGATGTGATTCAGGAGAATAAGCAGAGCTTCACGAAGGGAAAATGCGTTGTTTCCATCACCAGCCCGGTTAGTGTCGGTCAATTAGAGTCATTATTAAGCTGTTCTTGCGCCCGATTCATCCCAAGCATCACAAATCGCGCCTTGAGCGGAGTGTCCCTTTTAACATTTGGTGATCAATGTTCAGATCATTGGAGGCGGGATTTAACTACCCTTGCCCGAAATATATCCACACCTGTTGAAATTGATGAAAATGTGACACGGGTGGCTTCTGACATCGTAAGTTGCGGGCCGGCTTTTTTCAGTTATGTTACTCAACAATTCATCAATGCAGCTGTGGAAGTAACGGAAATAGATCAGGAAACCGCGACGGTCCTTGCATCTGAAATGCTGGTTGGCCTTGGAGACTTATTAAAGAAAAACATTTATACGTTACCGACTCTTCAAGAGAAAGTTTGTGTAAAAGGAGGAGTGACGGGTATAGGGATTTCTGTAATGGAAAGAGAATTAGGAGATGTTTTCGAGAAGTTATTCGAAGCCACACAAGAGAAATTCGTGGATGATATTGAAGGGACAAAATCACAATTCGGGGTTTAGGAAAACTCCTTAAAGTTACTATTTCGACACGAATTGTTTTTTTCCTTCTTTATTTTTATTTTTTTCACGAATAAAAGCCGGACCGCCTTGTGGCAATCCGGCTTTTATTATTTCTTTATGCATGCAAAGAAGATTCTCTCACTCTGTTCGTTTGGAGAGTCACCGGAAAAGTCTGCGGTGATCTTCACTACTTCAAACCCGCTTTCCAAAAGCCACTCATTTAACATCAGAATGGGATAGGTACGCTGTTTGTGGAGCTCTTCCACTCTCTCATACTGTCCGGTTTCATCATCCTTCACAAAAAAGGTTAGTTCATGTTCCACACTATTGGGAACAACTCCCGGGAAGCAATCCCAGATATAGGAGACGTGTTCATCATTTAAGGTGAAGGTTTGATTCGTGAATATTTGTGACATCTTGAATATGGAGTGGACATCAAAAAGGAATAATCCCCCTTGTTTCAAGTGAGCGTAGACGCTTTTAAACGTATGTTCCACGTCACTCTCGTCTTCCAGGTAATTCAATGAATCACAAAAAATCGTAATAATATCATATTCACCAAGGGAATCGAGCTTTGACATATCCTGTTGGAACAGTTGAATCTGAAGGTTTTGGGCCTCTGCCTTTTCCTTGGCAACCATCAACATATCACTGGATAAGTCGACACCCGTTACATCGTATCCTTCCCGCACAAGCCTCAGGGACAATTCCCCAGTTCCACAAGCGATATCTAGTATTCTTTTCCCATGAATAGAACATTCTACTGCCTGTTGATTGACATACTCCAACCAGCCTTCATATGGGACGTCCTGCATGAGATAATCGTACACATAAGCAAAACGTTCGTAACTCATTTAGAGGTTCTCACCTTGTCCGACTTCCACGAATGACGCGTCTCCCCACAGGCGTTCAAGGTTATAGTAACCTCTTTCTTCTTTATGGAACACGTGAGCGACAACGTCACCCAAGTCAACTAAAATCCATCTTGCCTGATCAAATCCTTCTAATCGTTTGACCGTATAGCCTTTTTCTTCTGCTGCGTCTTTCAGTTCACGGGCGATTGCCTGTACCTGCTTGTCCGAGTTTCCGTGGCAGATCAGGAAATAGTCCGCAATCAACGAAACACCTTTCATATCCAATACAACAATATCCTCAGCACGTTTGTCATCAGCGGCTTTATACGCTAATTCTACTAAATTCTGTTCCATTCCTTCATCTCCTCTGATTTAAAATTAATTCATTATAAAAGCGAAATGTATCAGGATAGATCGCTTGATTTTTTTTCATTAGAAACGTCATCGTATTCTGAAGAGCCTTTATAAGTGCAGCATCCAATGATTCTTTAGCAAGCTCCCTCACTTCTTCCACACCTGGAAACCCGCGATTCGGCTCGATATAATCGGCTAAATAAATCACCTTGTCAAGGATCGTCATCCCCTCTTTACCTGATGTATGGAAACGGATGGCATCCAGGATTTCCCCGTCTTTTATCCCTATCTCACGTTCTACCAGCAGTGCCCCGACAGGCGCATGCCATAGCTCGCTATTATAAAGCAACAGCTCCCCTGATAGATTCTCTTCTTCAATGATCGCCTTCATTTCTTGTTTATCCCGAAACTTTGCATAGTCATGAAATATGGCAGCTGTTTCAGCTTTCTTTTTGTCCGCTCCATACCTATGCGCAAGTTCGATGCTTGTTTCCATGACACCGCATGTGTGAATATAGCGATGCTCGGTCAGATGTCCCTTTACGATTTCCAGGGCTTTTTCTTTATTCATACAACTTCTCCTCCTTTATAATTCGATACACATCATCTGGAACTAAATACCGAACGGAATGTCCCTTATTTACTGTGTCACGAATGTAAGAAGAAGAAAGATCTATTGCCGGGACATCAATCAATTGCACATCAAAGGAAGTCTCATGGGTATACATAGGACGATTCACCCCAATAAACTTCACCATCTTCTGTAGTTCATCGATTTTATACCATTTTGGAAGATACTCAATCATATCCCCTCCAATGATAAATGAAAATTCGGTGTCCTCTTCTCTTTCCATCAAGAGCTTGATGGTGTCATATGTGTAGGATGCGCCTTGTCGTTCGAGTTCGATCCGTTCAATGGAAAAACGGGGATGGCCCTTTATCGCTGCCTGCAGCATCTGTAGTCGTTGATTCACCGATACAGTATCATCAATCTGTTTATGTGGGGGCACATGATTCGGAAGAAAACGGATTTCATCCAAGTCTGCCTTCTCAAGCACCTGTTCCGCAATGACCAGGTGACCCATATGCGGAGGGTTGAATGTGCCTCCCAGAAGTCCAACCTTCTTCATGATTGTATCAATCCTTATCTTGGGAGGATTAATTGCTTGTTTTCTTTTGATTCTTTGTAAAGAATGATGGTGTTTCCGATGACCTGGACAAGTTCAGCGCCGACACCCTTCGATAGCTGTTCTGCCACCTCAGTTTTATCCATATCACAATTTTGAAGGATGCTGATTTTCATCAGTTCCCTTACTTCGATTGCTTCGCTTATTGTCTTGATCATATTATCATTGACTCCGCCTTTTCCTACTTGAAAAACCGGATTTAAGTGATGTGCTTCAGAACGTAAAAATCTTTTTTGTTTACCTGTTAACATGTTGACCTCCTAGTTGTTGTAAAACGATGTTTTTCATTATGGAATGGGCAGGGAAGATCCCTGTCCATTTCTCAAATGAGAGCGCCCCCTGAAACACGAACATATCGAGTCCGTTTTGAGTGAGTGCCCCTTTTTGTTTAGCTTGCTTTAATAGTGCTGTTTCTAATGGATTATAAATAATATCGCTGACGATGCTTCCCTGCTTTAACCTGCCGATTTTCAAAGGACTTTGATCGATATGAGGGTACATACCTATAGACGTCGTCTGGATGATGACATCATATTCTTGCAGTACGTTCTCAGCATCGTCCAAAGTCAGGAACACAGATTGCAATGCGAAGGGACATGTTTCCATCATCTTCTCCGCTCTATCGGGCGTCCGGTTGGTTACATCTATTCTACCCACTCCCGATGAGGCAAGGGTATAATAAATGGCCTTGGCAGCACCGCCTGCTCCAATGATCAGAATCGATTTGTTTTTAATTGAATCCCCGGCTAACTTCTTCAAACCCTCAACAAAACCAAGGCCGTCCGTATTATAGCCGATCAGCTTTCCATTGTCATTCACGATCGTATTGACAGCACCGATGGCCTCCGCCAAAGGATCAATTTCATCCAATAGAGGCATGACCTGTTCCTTATGAGGAACTGTTACATTCACACCTTTAATGCCTAACGCTTTAATCCCGAGGATCGCTTCGGGGAGCTGTTCCTTCTTCACGTGAAACTTCACATATTCTGCGTCGATTCCATTTTCTTTAAATGCACTGTTATGCATTAAAGGAGACATGGAATGAGCAATCGGGTCCCCAATTACACCATAAAGAGCCACAGAATCCCTCCTAGATCAAAGATTTTCTCAAAAAGACGCTTACGCCTTTCGGAACATGTGCCGCAATGGTCGCACCTGCATCATTCACGGTGATCCATCCGAGCCCTGAGAAAACGATATCCGTTTTCGCTTCTTTGATCTTGAATTCATGTCTCACAAGCTGAGGGAACGAATCCATGTCATCTTTTCTTGGCGGCTGCAATAACTCACCTGCATGGTTTTTATAAAGTTCATCCGCTTTTTCAACCTTCGTACGATGGATAGACAGCTCATTAGAGAAATAGCAGGTAAAGGGCTGACGTTCCCCTGCCAAGAAATCAAATCGTGCCAACCCGCCGAAGAACAACGTTTGCTCAGGATTCAACTGGAACGTCCTCGGCTTGATCTCTTTTTTCGGCGTGATGATTTTCAAATCCTGTTTATCTACAAAGTGAGCCATCTGATGATGATTGATGATCCCAGGGGTATCAATCAGTGATTCCTCATCATCCAATGGTATCTGAATCATATCAAGAGTCGTTCCAGGGAAGTGGGAAGTCGTGATGACATCCTGCTCTCCCGACACATGTTTGATAATGCGGTTAATGAACGTGGATTTTCCTACGTTCGTACATCCTACCACATATACGTCTTTACCATTCCGATATTCTTCAATCGCTTCAATTGCTTCGGCTATCCCCTGACCTTTGGCAGCGCTAACCAGTTGAACATCGATTGGTTTTAATCCAAGCTGACTCGCTTCATGCTTCATCCAATGAATCAGCTTAGAGTGCTTGACGGACTTCGGCAGAAGATCGACCTTGTTTCCAATCAGAAGGATCGGGTTGGATCCCACGAAGCGGTGCAGTCCCGGAAGCCAGCTTCCATTAAAGTCAAAGATGTCTACAACCTTGACAATCAAGCCTTCAGAGTCACCAAGTTCGTTTAATATTTTCAGGAAGTCATCATCGGTCAATGGAACATCCTGAACTTCATTATAATGCTTTAATCTGAAACAGCGTTGACAGATGATCTCTTCCTTTTGAAGAGCCGAAGGAGGTGCATACCCCATACCTTCTTTATTTTCCGTCTGGATTTCAACGCCACAACCTATACAAACAACTTCACTCACTGTTTATCCTCCCACTCAAGCATGCCTTTACGCTTGAAAAACTTCATGATCCTGCGTTCTACTTGACGATTGAATTTCGTAAAGAAACCATCCGATTGGGCCACAGGGACAACCAATATTGTATGAAAGCCGCTGCGATTCCCACCCAGTACGTCCGTTAATAGCTGGTCCCCGATGACAACCGCCTCTTCCTTCTTTACGCCCATTTCCTTTATTGCTTTCTTGAATGCACGTCCCATGGGCTTTCGTGCCTGAAATATAAATGGAACACCTAAAGGTTCAGCGAATGCCCCGACACGGCTCTTGTTATTGTTGGATACAATGGTCACAAGAATCCCCTGTTCCTGCATCTCTTTGAACCACTGAATTAATTTCGGGGTGGCGTTGGGTCTGTCCCATTCCACTAACGTATTATCCAGGTCTGTGATAATTGCCTTGATTCCCTTTTCCTTTAGATGATCCGGGCTGATACTGAAAATATCCTGAACCTGCTCATTTGGTAAAAACTGTTTGATCACTCGCTACACCTCAAATTTCTTTTACAATTATATAGATAACTGCTTTCAATATTTTCTTTAGTTGTACATTCTCTAATAACAAAATGATTTCTTTCTTATACCTTTAACCTATAACAGATTAATGATAACCAATTTTACATACAGATTCAAAATAAATCATATATATTACTGGAAATCCAAACATATTCTTAAAACAAATAAATATTTTTCGACAAATTTCCAGTTTCATTCAGAATTGTGGATAACCTTATTCACATTATACAGAACACAAACATCGCTTATTTACCAGTTATATACAAGATAGTCACAACTTATCCACCGTGAACTGTGGATAACGGAACGCTTGTTCTGAAAAAATATATTTGGTAAAGTTTAATTACTACTTGAAAACGTACTTACATTAAGTTTTGAAATACAAAAAGTTGATGATTATTGGAGGTGGCATTAATGAGGAAGTTATCGGACGAACTGTTAATTGATTCTTATTTCAAAGCAATCGAGCTGAAGCTCAATACAGAATTCATTCGCCTCATCGAAATGGAAATTCACCGTCGATCCCTTACGAATAAAATAAAAGCTACTTCGTAGAATAGTAACATGAAACGGGACGGATTAGTTTACAATCCGTCCTCTTTTTTATTAAATGTATTCCCCGATATTTCATCTGCTGTCCAACCTAAAGACTTAGAGTTCCTCAAAAAATCCTGCGTAATTTCAAAAAACGATTAACTTTAGCAGTTTCATAAGTATATAATAAAATATTATTATATACTATATTAATAAGAATCTTTTTTCACTGTGTGCCATTACAATCATTTCTTTAAGCATCTTCAGCCATGATTCATGTTCAACAGTGAACAAACTTTATTAAAAGGAGTGAGAGCTGATTGTTTCTCTCCGGCGTCCTCGATCAAACGTTCAAGAAGATTAAAGCACAAACAGCCAACCTGATTACCCTGACCAATTTATCCTTGGGTGGCTTTGCCATTATTTCCATTCTTCATAACCAATTACATTTAAGCTTGATCCTTATTTTCATCGCCGCCTTAACGGACCGGTTTGATGGGATGGTAGCGAGGAAATTAAACATCGAGTCAGAATTAGGAAAGCAACTTGATTCCATGAGTGACATCATTTCCTTCGGAGTGGCCCCGGCGTTGCTTATGTATACGTCCGCTCTCAGCCAATTTGACTTACCCGGCATGTTTTTCACCATTTTATATTTAGCCTGCGGCGCCTATCGTCTGGCACGCTTCAATATCTCTGATAATGACGGCTACTTTACCGGCCTCCCGATTACCGCTGCCGGCTGTTTACTGACCATCTCCTATTTCGCCATTCCCTTTGTTTCAAGCGTACTGATGGTATGCATGGTAATCGTTCTGTCGATATTAATGATCAGTCCGTTTACCTTGAAGAAGATGTAATATTGAAAAGAACCCGATTCTCCGGGTTCTTTTTTGTTGTGCTTGTAGGGCAGTGCGAGCCGCCTCCGCTTTTCTCTTGTCCAGCTGCGGCGGCTTGGCCCTCGAGGTCATAAGTTAAATCGACCAAAAAGGCAAAGAACGCCTTTCCGGTCGATCCAACTTATGCTTGTCGGGCCAGTTCGAGCCGCCTCCGCTTTTCGTTTGTCCAGCTGCGGCGGCTTGGCCCTCGAGGTCATAAGTTAAATCGACCAAAAAGGCAAAGAACGCCTTTCCGGTCAATCCAACTTATGCTTGTCGGGCCAGTTCGAGCCGCCTCCGCTTTTCGTTTGTCCAGCTGCGGGGCTTAGAGGCTCGAGGTCATAAGTCAAACCTGACAAAAAGGCAAAGTGCGCCTTTCCGTCAGGTTCGTCTTATGCTTGTCGCCTCTGGGCAAAGCCCCTCCGCTTTTCGTTTAGCAATTGGTGTAGTACCACCAGCCACCGAATAGGAAAAGTAGGATGAGTAGTACGACGACGAGGGCGAAGTAGAAGCCTCCTCCACCGTAGCCGTAGCAACCTGGATAGACTGGACCGTAACACGGATATCCGTAAGGCATGACCATACCTCCTCACTCACTTTTACTATCAGTATATGTATATAGGGAAAGAGCGTATAGGCAGTTCACATCTTTATTACGGAATTAACGTTGGAAAAAATGCTCATTTTCCCGATTACTTTCCCTGGACATGCAAGGACATCCCCTCCTTATCATATGAATGATTATAGGCTTAAGTCCTAATGGAGGTGGAAATATGTCTGGAGTCCTAACAGCGCTGGGTTATTTCTTTAAGGAGTTAATTTTTCTCGTTTCTTACGTAAAGAATAATGCATTCCCCCAACCATTATCTGCTGCTGATGAACGAAAATATTTACGGCTGATGGCAGAAGGTGATGAACATGCCCGCAACATGCTCATCGAACATAATCTCAGATTAGTTGCCCATATCGTCAAGAAATTTGAAAATACAGGCGAAGATCCAGAAGATCTGATTTCCATCGGGACCATCGGATTGATTAAAGCTATCGAAAGTTATTCAGAAGGAAAAGGAACGAAACTTGCCACATATGCCGCACGATGTATAGAAAATGAAATCCTCATGCATCTCCGTGCCCTTAAGAAGACCAAGAAAGATGTCTCCCTCCACGATCCCATCGGCCAGGATAAAGAAGGAAATGAAATCAGCTTGATCGATATTTTAAAATCGGAAAGCGATGACGTCATTGATACCATTCAATTGAGCATGGAGCTCGAAAAGGTCAGAAAATACATTTGCGTACTGGACGAGAGGGAAAAGGAAGTAATCGTAGGTCGGTTCGGACTGGATTTAAAAGAAGAGAAGACCCAAAGGGAGATTGCAAAGGAATTGGGAATTTCGAGAAGCTATGTCTCACGGATCGAGAAACGTGCCCTCATGAAGATGTTTCATGAATTTTATCGTGAAGAAAAAGAAAAGCGGAATAAATCCTAATAAAGAAAAGCGGTCCATTGGCCGCTTTTCTTTTCATATTCACTACTCTACGCTTACCTCAGCGGAAATGATCAAACCAATCACAGATGTCAGGATAAGCCCCATTATCATTGAGAACATCGTCATCCCTCTCCCTCATTAAACTGAACTTCTTACTATTAATGTATCACGAAATAACGCATATTCCCCTCCGATTCGTGAACAACTTATTACTAAAGATTGACAGATATGTGACTGGTGATTCCCCTATGACAAAAAAGAGGATACCCCTTTGGGAAGGGCATCCTCATCATCGTTATTGGCTCACCCGCTTCTTTCTTTTATGGAAGAAAGCCGACCAAAGTACAATATTCAAAAACATCTTTCCACCACCTCCTGTATCGTTAGGCAGTATCCTTCTCTACCCATAGCGCATTCAGCATTTTCACCTGTACATAAATCATCATTCATTCTCCTCTCCATTAGTTGATCTTATGTCTTAGAACAATTGCGACATATAGTGCTGCTTTGTTTTCGTTTCTTCATAACTTTTTGAAACCGTTTCATTATGAGAAGCTTCTTCAAACGATTCTTGCTTCTTATTAAAGGTTACCGTAATAAATAAAAGATTCAGTGTCATACATATCACCCCTTTCACAGTGCCTGCTTATAAGCAGAGCATAATAAAAAGCCACAAAGAGACCGACCCTTGTGGCACAAAAAAGCCACAGGGATCTACATTCTCCCTGTGGCTATCATTTAATGGAATTTAAATTAAGCTAAAGAACTCCCACAAGCGGTCGAATGATGAAAACAATATGAAGTTGTGTCTTTTTTTCCAATTAGCACGAACATTTTCTTCGACCTCCCTTTTGAGATTTTTTCCTTACATTGGTTAGTATATCCAATTCTCACATGAAAGTAAACTCTTTTCTTTATTATTTTTTCTACAAATTTCCACATTCACTAACAAAGTAGAAAAGCGGACCCTCATTTGAGAATCCGCTTTTCTTATCTATTCATCCGCTGACTGCAGATCTTTTTTATATTTGATTGCTTTTGTAAAGAAGTATAGTGACAGCCCGAGTAAAACAACGGTCCCTGTCATGAGGGGGACCATTTTACCTGGTGTGGCCGCTACTGTTGGAATGATGACGCCTAAATACATAAAGACACTAAGTGCAAGTAACGTAAAACCAAATCGCTTGAAGTCAATGATCTTATGTTGAATGGTCTTTTTGTTATCCATTTGCATTCACCTACTTTAGAACTAGTAAACTCTCATTCTATGGTAACATATGAATGCACGGAGTCTGTCATGTAATTGATACCAGTTCTTCCACTGGTTCCTTTACTTGGAAAGGGCGTTGTTGATGTCTTCTATCAAGTCCTCTACATCTTCAAGGCCGACAGAGATCCTAACAAGACCATCAGTGATTCCGAGTTCATTACGACGTTCTGCCGGAATGGAGGCATGAGTCATGCGGGCAGGAACGGAAATAAGACTTTCTACAGCACCAAGGCTTTCTGCCAATGTAAAGAATTTCGTATTGGTTAATAGTCTGTCGGCATTTTCTTCGCTTCCTACATCAAAGGAAACCATGCCACCAAATCCTGATGCCTGCTTTTTAGCAATGGCATGATTCGGATGGGTTTCTAATCCTGGGTAATATACCTTTGATACTTTCGGATGAGAAGAAAGAAACTCGACGATCTTCTTTGTATTTTCTTCATGTTCTTCCATTCGAAGTCCCAATGTTTTGATACCACGAATTAATAACCACGAATCCTGTGGACCGAGAACCCCTCCTGTGGAATTCTGTACAAAGAATAATTCTTCCGCAAGCTCTTGTGAGTTCACCACAACCAGACCTGCCACAACGTCACTGTGTCCGCCGATATATTTTGTAGCACTGTGAAGGACAATGTCGGCTCCCAGGCTGATCGGGTTTTGCCAATATGGAGTGCTGAACGTATTATCTACGATGGTCAATAGATTGTGTTTCTTGGCTAATGAAGCTGCTGCCTCGATATCGGTGATTTTCAATAGTGGATTGGTAGGTGTTTCGATGTATACAGCCTTAGTATTCGATTGAATCGCTTTTTCGATATTGCTGATATCACTTGAATCAACAAATGTGGATTGAATTCCAATGCGGTTTAACACTTTGGTCATGACACGGTACGTGCCACCGTATACATCATCCGTCATCACGATATGATCTCCGCTATTGAACATCATCATGACTGCCGTGATGGCCGCCATTCCTGATCCAAATGCAAATCCTTTCTCTCCGCCTTCCAGATCTTTGATAAGCTCTTCCAAAGCGTGGCGGGTAGGATTTCCTGAACGGGAATATTCGAAGCCTTTATGCTTTCCTACTTCATCCTGCTTATACGTACTCACCTGATAAATGGGAGTAGATACGGCACCAGTTTGAGGATCTGTCGGGATACCACCGTGAATTAATTGTGTTTTCTTTTTCATGATTAGATTCCTCCTTGATATATTTTCTTACTTAAATATCTCTCACTTGAATCCGGGAAAATTGTGACGATATGATGACCCGGTTCAGCCTTTTCTGCTTCCAGTAACGCTGCATGCAGGGCAGCCCCGGAAGAACTGCCTACGAGCAGCCCTTCTAATAATGCAAGTTCCTTTACCCTTGTGAAGGCATCTACATCAGTGACGGTATGGATGCTGTTAAAATAACTTGAATCCATATATTCAGGCAGGAACTCCATCCCGATACCTTCTGTTTTATGAGGTCCTGATTCTCCCCCATTCAGGATCGATCCTTCAGGTTCAACGATCACTGTTTTAATCGTCTCCTTCATTTCTTTAAGATAGCGGGCAGTCCCCATAAAGGTTCCGCCTGTCCCTGCACCGGCGACAAAGGTATGAATGTTCCCGTCCATCTGCTGCCAGATTTCAGGACCCAACGTTTTGTAATACGTATTCGGATTGGCAACATTTCCAAATTGCTGCGGGGAATACGAGTTAGGGATTTCATTCACCAATTCGGCGGCTTTCGCGATGGCACCCTTCATGCCTTCTTCAGTAGGGGTATGAACGATCGTCGCACCCAGCGCCTTCATAAGCTCCTGTTTTTCCATACTGAATTTTTCCGGTATGCAGAATATGACTTTGTAACCTGAGTTCACTGCAGCCAATGCCAGGCCGATCCCTGTATTTCCTGCCGTTGGTTCAATGAAGGTCCCCCCGGGCATAATCTTACCGCTCGCGACGGCCGTCTTTAATAACTCCAGTCCCAATCGATCCTTTACGCTGCCTCCAGGGTTAAAAAACTCCAGCTTGGCAAAAAGGCGGACACCTTTCTTCAGCGGGAAATGTGTCAGTTCAACGATCGGTGTATTTCCTATCAGGTCGTGTACACTCTTATAAACGTCCATGTCTTCAATCCCCCTTTAACCAAAAACAGACCCATGTACCAATTCGTTCTCATAACGGTTGAATTAACGGCTCTTGAACACGTCCGGTATCCATCGATGAGGGAAAAGGTGCCTGGGTCAGCTGTATGATCCTTGTATTAAACAGACTTTACAATGCTCATGACCATTTTCGCAGAGTGAAGTGCTGCCTTTTCTAAATATTGATCAAAGGAAACATCCGATTCCTTACCGGCAATATCCGATAGAGATCGAATGATGACAAATGGGACCCCGAATTGATGTGCCACTTGTGCGATGGCTGCCGCTTCCATTTCCACTGCCTGCAGGCCGGTGAACTTATCACGGATCGCTTCCACTCGCTTGGGATCATTCATAAAAGAGTCTCCAGTAGCAATCAAGCCAGAAACCACCTGTACGTCCCCTAACTCCCTCACGCTGTCGATGGCCGTTTGCTTCAACTTCTCGTCTGCCGTAAACGCTGCAGGAAGCTGAGGAACCTGACCATATTCATACCCAAAAGCTGTTACATCCACATCATGATGTCTTACTTCAGTTGAAATGACAACATCACCTACATTTAGCGAAGGATCGAATCCTCCTGCTGACCCAGTGTTGATGATGAAATCCGGTTTGAAGTGCTGCAATAGAACAGCTGTCGACATCGCTGCATTCACTTTTCCGATTCCGGAACGAAGTAAAATCACTTCTTTGTCGTTCATGGTACCACTTGTATATTCACACCCTGCGATCGTTTCTACTGCAGGGCTTGAAATGTTCTCTCTTAATAAGGCTACTTCTTCTTCCATTGCTCCGATGATGGCGATTTTCATTGGTTAATACCTCTTTCTACTTTTTAGTCGCCTCCATGATCCACACGAACGTATTCACTTGATGAAACGCAACTGAAAATCCATTCTGGGTCAATAACTCCCTTAATACATGTAAGGTGGTGTAATATTCCCTTTTTAAATCTTCAGCCAGATTGGAATACTCTTTTTTTAATGCTTGGGATATGGCGGCTTGATAATGCTGATCCGTTTCAAACATTGTATCAGCAAATACTATTTTACCACCTTGTCCTAGAAGCTTTCCATAGATGCTGAAAGCTTTTCCCTTTTCTTTATCGGTTAAATGGTGAAACGCATATGAACTTACGATGGAATCGACATGCCCTTCTAAAGAAAAATCAAGGAAATCGCCATCTCTGAACGTCACATCTTTCCCTAGCTTCTGCATACCGACCGCTCTCATTTCAGGAGACGGTTCATATGGAATGACCTCAAAGCCCGCATCCAGCAATCTCTTCGTAAGATTCCCCGTACCCGGACCAAATTCAACGACTCTGCCTTTGGATCTGGAAACCACTTCATCAAGAATCCTGTCATACTGTTCAAACACTGCTTGGTATTCCACGTCTTTCCCGGTTACTGTATCATCATAGGAATCTGCCCAATCCTGAAACAGATCCAAAAATTCTCTACCCATGGTTAAGCACCTCTGCAACATTAAGTTTATAATTCCTATAAACATACTATGAATTAAAATTAAAACTGTTATTAAATTATCATATTCTCCTGACTTATTCAACAAATTTTATTTGTCAAAAGGGAGAAAGGGCTCTAAAATAAAGGGGCAACCCATCCAGATCAAGGATAAGAAGGAGGTCCCCCATGAATATTTCATTTGATTTAATTGAAGATAAAGTGGAATTTTTTGAAGCAGACAATTTACGGACATTGGAGAAAAAGGTAGATGAACAGATTCAGCATAATAAAGCCATCATGCTCTCGGTCCATCATGTGGATCATGCGGTTTCCATCGATGAGAACGGGAGAAGATTATACAGCGCGATGGTGCATTTTAAAGTAAAGAAATGATTGATGGAAAAAGACCCTTCGAAGTTGGGAGGGCCTTTTTTGTATTTATCGGATAGGAATCATGTGCAGAATATTGAATATTCATCTTGGCTTGGAGGAATCCAGCCGAAATGGTGCTGAATCCAGCGGTTTATGCAAAAAATCTGGCGTAGAACATCCATAATCCAGCCGGTTTCAGTGAAAAACCAGCCGATCCTGCAATGAATCCAGCCGATTACCTTTATTTGTAAAAAATTTACCGATCCAACTACAAAAAAAAAGAGAGCCCCTCAGGACCCTCTAATCATCAGTCTTTATCATTTTCCTTTAACTCCTGTACTTTCGTCGGCTGCCATCCTTTTCCGTCGACCCACTGCAGATATACGCGGTAAGGCGTCTTTATATCTTTGGCTGTCACGGTAGCCATGGATTTCTGTGGTCCGCCGTTTCCTTCCATCCACCAAACGGTCATATTGTCTTCAGAAATGCCCGTTGCATACGATACGGCCTTGATTTTTTCCTGCCAGTCGGTTGTGCCGGTTTCATAGGAAGATACGTGGTCACCGGACTGTTCAGTCCCAATCGGCTTCCAGTCGGGATGAACCATGGTTTTCTCCACATTATCTCCATCGCCTTCCTCGACTTTCATCTTACTGTCGTCCAGAGCGACACTTTCATTATTGTCAACAGAGGTTTCGTCCTTCTTTTGTTCATCCTCTTTCTTTTTGTCATTTTCTTTTTGTTCTTCGTCTGCTTTATCCTCAGTATCGCTATTTTCTTCCATAGACACGGATTTATCGCTGTCTTGTTTTTCTTTTGCGCTTTTATCGCTTTTGGCATCCTTGGTTTCTGAATTCTTCGGAGCGTCCGTCGTCGCTTTTTCATCGCCACCGCCGCCGAATACGATGGTGCCTCCGACAACGACAATCAATAGAAGTACTACTGCAATCATTATGTTTAAAATTTTATTTGTATTCTTTTTGGATCGCTTGTCTAATCGAGATTGGTATTTCGCCATTTTGTTCCCTCCCTATTATCCTACACATTTTAACATGATAAGAGGAAAAGAATAAAGCGAAACATTATCCAGCCGGGCGACAAAGGGAAAAAGGTCACAGAAATACCTTTTTACTGATGATCAAGGCGGTAAATGGCATCGACGCTGTCTTTGAAGATAGGGTAGATCCCCCCTTCGCCGATGGTCACATCCATATTGACGGCAACAAGGGCGTATTTTGGGTTTTCGAAGGGAAAGTAGCCAGCGAACCATTTATTATATAATTCGTTCGCCTTCACCTCTTCTCCCCTGTATTTCCCTGTTTGTGCTGTCCCGGTTTTCCCGGCGATCGTATAAGCGGCGGTCTGCAAGTATGGTGCCGTTCCTTCTGGAGAATTGACCACTCCCCTTAAATATTGCTGAAGCTTCATGGCTGTAAAGGGGGTGATTGTCTCTCCCTCGATCTTCTGCTTAGGAAACGAAAACATGGCGGTCCCATTTTGATACTGTACTTCTGATACGGCGCTCACCTGAAACTTCTCTCCGCCCCTCGCAATGGTGGCCATCATATTGGCAATGCCGAGTGGGGTGACGCGGACCTCCTGTTGTCCAATGCCTGTCTGAGAAACAAGTTTAGGTTCACCCCGGTCCCCATCTGACGAGAAGATCCTTCCTTCACTCACCTGGAGCTGAGGAAAGCTTCCGTAATGAAAGACGTCACCTTTCCAGGCAATGTCACCGATCAGCCCAATTTTTCCGGCATATTCATCGAGGATATGATCATCTTTCTCAGTAAGTTCTTTTGCCAGGTCCGCAAACGTCCGGTTACAGCTGACTGCGATGCTTGTTTTGATGTTGATGTTGCCGTGTGGCTTTTCTGCCGGTCGGCCATTGATGCCCTCATCACAAGGAAATAACCTGCGTTCATCCACGATCCCCTCATCCAGGGCCGCAGCCGCCACTACGGTCTTAAATACAGAACCCGGAATCAGCGCTTTCAGCATGTAGTTTGTCGCTCCCCCACTGAAGGGATCCCTGTTCTTCATGGCAGGTTTTGAAACACTGGCGAGTATTTCACTTTTTTCAATATCAAGAAGTAAGAGCCCACCCTTCTCGATATGATATGTATCCGCCACTTCTTCCAGGGCAAGCTGCATCTTCTCATCGATCGTCGTTTTCACGTTCAAAGGGTAAAATGGATTGGCAGGGGCCAGATACTTTACATCTACACCAAATAACGGGCCCCCCCTGGCATCCACATGGTATATCAGCTTTGCTTCTTCTTCCGCAACCAGCCACTCATCGAAGTTCTCTTGAAGTCCTGAGACCCCGATCTGCTGGTTCGCTCCCTTCACTCTTTCTGGATACCGCTTGTGAAATTCCTCTGTGTTTTCTCCCGTGACCCCGATCAGCTGTGAAGCAGGCACAACGTCGCTCTTAAACTTCTTCGTAAGGGCGAACACTCCCTGGATTTTAAGAGAATTGATTTCCTTCACCTGCTCTTCCGAAAGGCTAAATGGCTCTTTTCCACCAAAAACGATCGGTCCTTTTGCTTGCTCCACCTTCGTTTGAATCGTTTCCGGAGGTACGTGGAGAACGGCTGCCACTTTTTCCACCGGCCATTCCATTTGTTTAAGGAAGGGGAATAGAACAAGGACATTTTTTTCTGTAAAGGTCAGGGGGGTTCCGTTCCGATCAAGGAATTCCCCCCTTCCTTCATCGATCACCAATGCTTGCGTCCGTTGAGCTACACTCTCCTCGAGCAGATTGATTTTATGACTGGAATATGATTCTGTCTGGAATAATTGCAATTGCATCAATCTACCTGAAAGGGCAAGGAGAGCCAGTAATAATACGATACTGAGAATTCTGATCCGCTTCCGTTTCATTTTGTCACCTCGTCCCCATTGTTGACGAGATTCCTATGAAATAATCTTTTTGCACACAAAAAAAGAAGAGACTCACATTGTGAGCCCCTTCTAAACAAAATCAGCTTACTTCTACAATCTTAACGCTCATTTCCCCGCCTGGAGTCTGAACATTCACTTCTGCGCCTACTTTATGGCCAAGAAGGCTTTTCGCGATCGGTGAATCATTTGAAATCTTTCCTTCAAATGGATCCGCTTCTGCACTACCTACAATTGTATATGTTTCTTTATCTCCATCAGGCAGTTCCACGAATGTCACTTTTTTACCTAATTGTACTGTATCTGAATTCATGTCATCTTCTTGAATGATTTTCGCGTTGCGAATCATATTTTCTAATGTGGAAATACGACCTTCGACGAATGCTTGTTCATCTTTTGCTGCGTCGTACTCAGAGTTCTCGGATAAATCTCCGAAGCTGCGGGCAATTTTGATGCGCTCAACGACCTCTTTACGTTTAACCGTTTTCAAATTCTCCAGTTCTTTTTCTAACTTTTCTTTACCTTCTGCTGTCATAGGAAATACTTTTTCTGTACTCATGACCCTCTTCACTCCTTTTCTCTCTAAGAGCTTTCCCGTACTCTATATGTAAATGTGCTACGTATGTAAAGGGAGGGAATGGAGGGAGAATCTCTTCTCACTCCATTCCCTGCTTCTTTACAATGTGGGAAAATGTAATCTCGCCTATATGTCTTTATCTATGCTATCGTATTACAAAAATGACTTTTGTTCAAGAATTGTTTGAATTTTTGTTACCATTAAATCGATCGCCACGTGATTATGACCGCCTTCAGGGATGATCACATCGGCATATCTCTTTGTCGGTTCAATGAATTGATTGTGCATCGGACGAACGACTGTAATGTATTGATCGATGACGGAATCGATAGAACGGCCGCGCTCTTTAATATCGCGGAGCATTCTTCTGATGATTCTGAGATCTGCATCTGTATCTACATATAACTTAATATCCATTAAGTTACGCAATCTTTCATCTTCTAATACTAAAATTCCTTCTAAAATAATAACATCCTTCGGTTCAACTAGAATCGTGTCCTCGGAACGGGTGTGCATTTTATAATCATATACCGGTTTATTGACGGATTGATGATCTAACAGGCCGTGCAGATGCTGAATCAATAGATCATTATCAAAGGCTAGCGGATGATCGTAATTCGTTTTCAAACGTTCCTCAAATGGTAAATTGGACTGATCTTTATAATAATAATCCTGTTGCAGCATTAAAATTGAATGACCTTGAAATTGCTCATAAATGGCTTTGGTGACACTTGTTTTACCAGAGCCTGATCCTCCTGCTACACCGATCACAACGGGTTTCTGCTTCATAAGTATTAGGTGTTCTCCTTTCGCATCATGTTATCAGGATATACTCTCTGATGAACCTTGAATTTCACAATTTGTAACGGGTGACGGGCTACTTTGAGTTCATTACCCCGCTCATCCCACATTTCTTCTATTACCTGAGTAAAGTTGGAGATTTCAGGACCGAAAAATTCCACTTCCTGTCCGGTCTTAAAATGGTTCCGTTGCTGCAGTGTGACGATTTGAGTTTCTTCATTGTAGTCTAACACAAGACCGACAAATTCATAATTTGTGTTCTTCTTGTTATGGACCCCGAACATCTGCTCCTTGAATCCAGGTACCCCCTCAAAAAATGCCGGGGCAGTGTCACGATTCGCACATTTCTCCAGCTCCTCCAGCCATTCTTGTTGAATGACGAAGTTGTCTGGATCTTTACAATATTCATCAATCACTTTGCGGTACACACTTACGACAGTGGCCACATAGTGAATGGACTTCATGCGTCCCTCAATCTTCAAACTGTCAATTCCCAATTCGATCATTCCCGGTATGGATTCAACGAGCTTCAAATCTTTCGGGCTCATGGCAAAAGGAGCATCATTTTCATTATAAAGAGGATTTTCTTCTCTGCCGTTCAATTCATATAAATCATAATCCCAGCGGCATGATTGACAGCAGCCTCCTCGGTTAGAATCCCTGGCCGTCATATGGTTACTTAACGTGCAGCGTCCTGAATAAGCAATACACATGGCTCCATGAATAAAGGTTTCAATCTCGATATCCACCTTTTCTTTCATTTCCTGTATTTCTCTTCCACTGGCTTCACGGGCAAGCACAACACGATCAAGCCCTTCTTCTTTCCAAAACTGAACAGCTTTCCAGTTGGAAAGGGACTGCTGTGTGCTTAAGTGCACTTCCACTTTCGGTGCCACTCTCCTGCAAGTCTCAATGATCAGTGGATCCGCTACAATGATTCCAGCCACTCCAGCTTCCTCTAATCCACGGAGATATTCTTCGAGTCCATCCATATTTTCATTATGGGCATAGATATTCGTAGTCACATAAATCTTTGCACCATATTTCTTTGCAAACTCCACGCCTTCTTTCATATCATCAAGTGTGAAATTGCCGGCATTTGAGCGCAAACCATATTCCTGTCCGCCGATATAGACAGCATCTGCCCCATAATGGACAGCAATCTTCAATTTTTCCAGATTTCCGGCAGGAGCCAGTAATTCAGGTTTCTTCACAATGACACGCTTTCCGTCCACCTGTTTCGATATGGGCTTTTTTACAACCGTGGTCATCATAACGCCTCCGTTCTGACATCTTCATGTGTACTTAATACACGGTTTCTTTAAAGAAAAATCCTGTATCCAAGGGACGATTTTCAGGTTGCAGGCTTTTCGCTTCTTCTAAAAACCCGTCTTTCTGATCATCATATTGATCTTCATCATCCGCACACAAATCTATGGCCTTACGATACAGTTTTGTTATCTCAATAATATATTGAGGGGATTTCATCACCCCATCAATTTTGAAGGAATCGACACCTGCTTCCATCATTTCACCAAGTTCATCAATAATGCACATATCGTTTGGGCTCATGATATGCGTGCCGTTTTCGTCTTCAAAGATTGGGTATTTATTATGGCGCTCTTCATCGTGTAAGAACATATTTCGCTGTTCTTTCCGATTCTCGATTTCCATCGTTTTCCCCCGATATTCGAAATAGTTACCGAGCAGTGAACGTTTTGATTGGAACATACAGGTCATTCCGTGGATTTGCACCTCAATTTCGACCTCTGCATTCTCTTTCATCTCCAGAATTGTCTCCATACTCAATTCCCGTGCCAATACAGCACGTTTAGCGCCTTTTCGTCCCCAGTAATTGCATGTGTACCAGTTTGTGGCCGTCGTTTCCGTATTCCAATGAAGCTTCATCTTAGGAGCTACTTCCCGTGCAGCCATCAACACAGCGGGATCACCGAATACGATGCCGTCAGCCCCCGCTTCATCAAGAGCAGCAATATAATTATCCAGTTCTGGAATTTTATCATTATGAAATAGGGCATTCATCGCCACATACACTTTTTTGTTGAGTTTGTGAGCAACTGTTATCGCTTCACTAACGTCTTCCAGTGAAAACTCTCCGGCAAGTCTCAATCCATACTTCTGTTCACCGATCATGAAGGCATCGGCTCCTGCAGCTGCCAATGGTTCAATGTCGGATATGCTTGTAGGGGTTACGAGTAATTCCGGCTTTTTCATCATGAATCACCTCTTTTCTTACTGATGGCGATACCATCACCGACAGGTAAAATAGATGTATCGAATTGTTCATGATTCATCAGCCAGGTATTATAATTCTGCAGCTTCTTCACCATGTTCCGTATTCTTTTCTGCTCAACCTGTTCCTCGGCAACCAGACCTTTGAATAATACGTTATCCGAGTAGACGACCCCGTTCTCTGTAAGCATGGCAGAGTATAGGTCAAAGAACTTCAGGTACTGACCCTTGGCAGCATCTATAAAGATGGCATCAAACGGACCATGCTTTTCCACTTCTTCAGAGAGCTCTAGCGCATCACCGAAAATCGTAACAATTCTATTGCCATCTTTGGATCGGGAGAGGAAACGTTGCGCAGCCTCGAACCGTTCTTCATCCCGTTCAAGGGTGACAACTGTCGTCTCAGGGAGAGCTTCAGCCATCCTAAGGGATGAATATCCTATAGCTGTTCCGATTTCAAGGATGCGCTTTGGCTGTTGGATCCGTAACATGCCCAAGAGCGCTTCGATTCCGACCAGCTCCATGATGGGAACGCCATGAACTTCTGCATATTGTTCCATCTCTGAAATTAAGGCAGGACGTTCTTTTACAATTGATTCTATATAGCCAATCACTTGTTCATTCATATATTAGCCTCACGATCATGATCATAAATGGGTTCGGGAAACGCTTCTTTCTTAGACAACATGAAAAGAAGAAAGCTGCAATGAGCTTTCTACTTCACACGACTATCAAGATAACGCCCGTATATAAAAATAACTTGTACTATTTTACCACATAGAGAAGAGGAAAGCGAATGTTTCTTTCCTCTTCTCCTGAAGCTATTCTTTCTTGTTGGTGATATATTTTGCTTTTTTCTCGTTATGCTCATCCAGAGTTTCGGAGTAATAAACCGAACCATTGGAAGCAGCCAGGAAATAATAATACTCCGTATCCTCCGGCTGCAGGGCTGCTTCAATGGAAGACACACCTGCATTCGCAATTGGTCCAGGCGGCAGCCCCTTCACCTGATACGTGTTGTAAGGTGAATCCACTTCCAAATCCTTGTATACAGTTTTTGCTTTATGCTTCCCAAGTGCATATAGGACCGTTGGATCTGTCTGAAGGGGCATCCCTTCCTCCATGCGATTATAGAAGACGCTTGAAATTTTCCCTCTGTCCGCTTTTTCCGTTGCTTCTTCCTCAATCAGGGAGGAGAGCGTAAGAAGCTCGTGAGGAGTATAATCGTTTGCCGCCATGGCTTCCTGATACTGCGCCAGTACTTCATTCGTTTGCGCGATCATTTTCTTCAGAATGGTGTCTAAAGAAGGCTTCTTTTCATAAAAAGGGTACGTGGCAGGATAAAGATATCCTTCCAACGGACGCTTAATGTCTTTGTTCAGGATTTCATCTGTGATCAATTCCGGATATTCCTCTTTTAATTGCTCGAGCCATTTCTTATCGTTTAATTTCTTTTCAATCTCTTCTTTTTTATATGGGGACTTTTCTGCAATGATCTCTGCGATCTGATCTAATTGTAGCCCCTCTGGAATGGTAATCTTAAACTCTGCTTTCCTCATGACCTTCCCTGTCTTTAAGCTGTTGACAATTTCATTCAAGGTCATCGAAGGCGTCAAATCATATGAACCTGCCTGGAATCCTGCCTCATTGTTGAATTTCACATAATACTTAAAGACCGTTGAATTCTTTACAATTCCTTTATCCTCCAAGATACTACCAATACTAGTCACACCGGAGCCGATGGGTATATCCACTTTTACGGGCTTTGTATTTTCAGGGTCAACCGGTTTCAAGGCGGAATTCACATACAGGTATCCACCGATTGCCGTTCCCCCTATGACAATGACAAGACAAAGGATGACAAGACCTACTATTTTTCTGATGACCTTTGCCTCCTCTTGTCTTTCAAGCAATTTCTTCATAAGTGTCTCTTTTATCTTTTTCTTTTCTTCCAAAGCTTTCATTTCCCCCTTTCGAGCAAAAAAGCGGGCTATCCGTTATGCGCAATTCGACATCATCTCCACTATTATACAATATTTCGCACAAAGTGAAACAGGGACCTGCAAAAAGGGTGAATTTTTTGTCCCTTTTTGCGGTCCCTGTCTTTATATTATGCTATATCTTCTGCTTATTCAGCGTCTTCTTCTTCGTCAAGGAAAGTGTTTAACATTTCTTCGATCATGTCCCACTCTTCTTCTGTTTCAATCGGCTTTAATTCGCCTTCCTGACCTTCGTCTCCAGCCATGAATGCAGATGCATGAATTTCGATTTCTTCTTCATCGTTCTCATCTGCTCCAAGTGGATAATAAAGAACATAAGATTTATTGAATTTATCTGATTCAAATGTGAAAAGGACCTCGCATAATTGCTCATTTCCTTGTTCGTCAACTACTGTAATTTGTTTTTCTCCGTGTTCCATGAACATTCACCTCATTATTTTTGGCTGTCTAAGTATCCTTGAAGGATCATCATTGCAGCCATTTTATCGATTACTTTCTTACGCTTCTTCCTGCTTACATCGGCTTCTAAAAGGACTCTCTCAGCAGCCATCGTGCTTAGTCTTTCATCCCAATATTTAATGGGAAGGGATAACTCCTGTTGAATCAATTCCCCATAAGCTTTAGACGCTTCCCCACGTGGACCGATTGTGTTATTCATGTTTTTAGGCAATCCGACCACAACGGTACCCACCTGGTATTCTTCGGCAAGTTCCTTTATTCGATCCATCCGGAACACACCGTGATCTTCGTCGATTTTTATGGTTTCAATTCCTTGAGCTGTCCAGCCAAGCTCATCGCTGATGGCGACTCCGACTGTTTTAGAACCAACGTCTAAACCCATTACACGCATCTATTATCCCTCTTTGTGCTGTTTCAAATACGATTTGACTAATTCTTCGATGATCTCATCACGTTCCAAACGGCGGATGATATTTCTGGCATCTTGATGTCTGGGAATGTAAGCCGGATCTCCAGATAATAAGTATCCTACGATTTGATTGATCGGATTGTACCCTTTTTCCTGCAGAGCATCATGAACCTGTAAGAGCACTTCCTTCACATCATGTTCGAACGGCTCCTCTGAAAAATCAAACCGCATCGTTTTGTCAAAAGAACTCATTTTTAGCACCTCTCTTTAGGCTTGTCTTTTTGACAACCGAATTGTTAATCGTTACCTACATTGTACACCACTTTCACCCGGAGTTAAACGGATTTGACCCATTCTTCTACAAATTGAAGGGCTTCTTCCACTTTTTCAGGGTTTTTCCCTCCAGCCTGCGCCATGTCCGGACGGCCTCCACCGCCTCCGCCACAGCGTGTAGCGACTTCTTTGACCAATTTTCCTGCATGATATCCTTTTTCGACTAAATCACTAGTAACTCCTGCAATGATGGTCACTTTATCTTCTCCAGTTGTTGCCAGTACAATAACCCCGGATCCAAGTTTCTGTTTAAGTTCATCCATCATCGTGCGAAGTCCGTTGCTGTCCCCGGCTGCAACCTTCGCAGAAAGGACGTTCACCCCATCGATGACCTTCACTTGATCCGTTAAGCTTCCTGCTTCTATGTTAGACAACTTTGCAGCTAATGATTCATTTTCACGCTGAAGCTCTTTCATCTCAACTAACAATGAATCCACCCGACTGACAACTTCTTTAGGATTTGATTTGAGTTTACCAGCCACTTCTTGCAGCTGGGAAACCTGATCATTCAACACTTTGTACGCATTCTCTGCCGTAACCGCTTCAATCCTTCTTGTACCTGCACCGATCCCGCTTTCAGAAAGGATCTTGAAGAGCCCGATCTCAGACGTATTGGATACATGACAGCCTCCGCATAGCTCTAAACTGTAATCTCCAATCGATACGACACGAACTTCTGAACCGTATTTCTCCCCGAATAATGCCATGGCACCCATCGCTTTTGCTTCGGATAACGATTTAAGGGCGGTGTTCACCGTCATCGCTTTCCATACTTTCTCATTGACGATCGTTTCGATCTGTTCGATTTCTTCCGGTGAAACAGAACCGAAATGGGAGAAGTCAAAACGCAGGCGATCCGGCTCTACTAGTGAACCCGCCTGGTTAACATGATCCCCAAGGACATCTTTCAAAGCTTGATGAAGGATGTGCGTCGCTGTATGGTTTTTCTCGACCTTGGTTCTCGATTCACGGGACACTTTAGCGAGGACCTTCGCATCTTGCTCGAGCGTCCCCTCTTCTACGACTGCCGTATGAAGGTTTTGGCCATTAGGCGCTTTCTTCACGCTCTTTACCCATACTTTTACGCCTTCTGCTTCAATGTATCCTTTATCTCCGATTTGTCCGCCGCTCTCTGCATAGAATGGAGTCTGATCCAGGATGAATTGGCATTCCTGCCCTTTATCAACTTTCGGCTGGCGTTCGTTATCCACCAATAATTCAAGAATCGTTGCCGTGCTTTCCAATGTGTCATATCCCACAAAGCGGCTTTCCACTGTAATATCACTAAGGATTCCACCCTGCACCTGCATGCTTCCTACATCCTGGCGTGCAGATCTCGCTCTTTCTCGCTGACCTTCCATTTCTCTTTCAAAGCCCTCATAATCAACTGTCAATCCTTCTTCTTCTGCATACTCTTCCGTCAATTCAACCGGGAAACCGTATGTGTCATAGAGTCGGAAAACATCTTCACCAGGAATAACAGTGCTTCCTGCAGATTTCTGAGTTTTGATGATGGATGAAAGGATGGATAGACCTTCATTCAGAGTTTCATGGAAACGATCTTCTTCATTTTTCACTACTTTTTGAATGAATTCGGCTTTTTGCTTTACTTCCGGATAGAAATCCACCATGATTTCAGAAACGACAGGAACCAATTCGTACATGAATGGACGATTGATTTCAATTTGCTTGGCAAAACGTACTGCACGGCGAAGCAGTCTGCGTAATACATAGCCTCGACCTTCATTTGATGGAAGAGCTCCATCACCAATCGCGAAGGAAACCGTTCTGATATGATCGGCAATCACTTTGAACGCCACATCGGTTTCACTGTCTTTACCGTATGATTTGCCTGAGATTTCTTCCGTTGCTGCCATGATCGGCATAAATAAGTCAGTGTCAAAGTTCGTCGGTACTTCCTGAACTACACACGCCATACGCTCAAGTCCCATCCCTGTATCGATGTTCTTCTTGGGAAGTGGTGTATATGTTCCATCAGGATTATGATTGAATTGTGAAAATACAAGATTCCATACTTCAAGGTAACGGTCATTTTCCCCGCCTGGATACAATTCCGGATCTTCCGGATTGTCTCCATATTCGGGTCCGCGATCGTAGAAGATTTCTGTATTCGGGCCACTTGGACCTTCCCCGATATCCCAGAAGTTCCCTTCGATGCGGATGATGCGCTCAGCGGGTACGCCCACTTTTTTGTTCCAAATATCAAATGCTTCATGATCTTCAGGGTGGATCGTAACGGAAAGCTTTTCAGAATCAAAGCCAACCCACTTTTCATCCGTGAGGAATTCCCATGCCCATTCAATTGCTTCTACCTTAAAGTAATCACCGATCGAGAAGTTCCCTAGCATCTCGAAGAATGTATGATGTCGTGCTGTCTTACCAACGTTTTCAATGTCATTAGTACGGATCGATTTCTGTGCATTCACGATTCGTGGATTTTGAGGGATCACACGGCCATCAAAATATTTCTTTAATGTCGCTACCCCGCTATTGATCCATAATAGGGATGGATCTTCATGGGGAACCAATGAGGCACTCGGTTCTACACCGTGTCCCTTTTCCTGAAAGAAATCTAAAAACTTCTGACGAATTTCTGCGCCTGTTAATTTGTTCATGTGAAACTTCCTCCTTTATATGTATGGTTAAAAAAGAATACAAAAAAGCCCTCATCCCTAAAACAGGGACGAGAGCTGTTTCTCGCGGTACCACCCTGGTTATGAATAAACATACGTTTATCCATCCCTCAAAACACCTTAACGCGGCTGGACGGCAGGCTTTACCTGCACTCAGGATTAGCATTCCGTTATCCTTCATCTGAATTCCCTTGCAGCCTAAAGGGGATTTCTCTCTGATAGATGGACTATAACGTACTCGGGTCCTTCACTGATTTTATTTATTAGAATACTTGTATATGTTGGATTATAGAAATATTCATTGTATTTGTCAATGACCATTGCCACTTTTCAGCTATTCATCGATCTTTGTATGAAGAAAATGGGTCCTTCCGTGTAAAATGGCCACTTTAATGACGGCAAGAAAGGGCACTGCTACAATCATGCCGATCACACCACCTACCTCGCCTCCCAGGATTAAAGCACCCATGATGAATAAAGGGTGCATATGAAGACTTTTACCGACGATGAGTGGTGATAGAATGTTCCCCTCCAAGAACTGCAGGACCACCACCATAATGACAACATAGATCACCATATTCGTGGAGATCGTACTTGCGATGATGGCTGCCGGAACAGCCCCGATGATCGGGCCGAAATACGGGATCACGTTCGTCACACCAATGATCAAGCCAAGAATCAAGGGATACTTCATCCCGATCAGCCACAAAGTGACAGCTGAAATTCCGCCAATGATCAAGCAAACCAGAAGCTGTCCCCTGATATAGCCACCAAGGGACTCATCCACGTCTCTTAAAAATGAAATGGCACTTTTCCTCCATTTTTTTGGAGTGAGCTGCCACATAAATGTCTTTACCTTTGTGATATCTTTCAATAGGTAGAAAGATACGAAGGGAATGATGGCAACGATAAGCAGGCTGTTCATGAATTTCATGACGGTCGCCAGAACAACGGCCACAAGACCCGTCACCCAGGCCTCAAGGCCATCGATTCGTTTCTCGAGCTGTGACTGGATCCCGTCCGGCCAAGTTGCCGTTTCACTCTGAACAATCTTAAGCCACCCCTGATACTGCTTCGTGAAAACGGGGGCATTCTCCGATAAATCCCTCAGCTGATGGATGATGGCAGGGGTCCCTTTGTATATGGCATAGCCCAATCCCCCAAAGAAGAGGAGATAGATGAAGAGGATAGCGATTCCCCTATGAATGCCAGCCTCATGAAGTTTTTCCACTACCGGATGAAGCAGGTATGCGATGAACCCTCCTATGACGAAAGGAAGCAGGGAAAAGAATAAGACCTCCAGTACGGGATGCCACACCGGCTTCAATAAATACAGAACATAAAGGAATAGTGCAAGAATAAGGGCCATTGAAAGCCTGTATATCCACTTGGCATAGAGTCTCTTCTCCATCAGGGGCACCTCCTACTTTTCTTCTCTATTGTTTGAAAATAGGAGGTGGTTTTATTCAGAAAATGATGTATTTGGTATGTTTAATCGCTGTATTTCGAAAGCATGGAACGTAAGAAAGGATTCATTCCTTTTTTAGGAATGGGGAGGATGGGATATACTTCGTTCTGGAGTTTATTGCGTCAATATTGGGTATGATTGCGTCATTTTATTTTTATTCGCGTCAAAAACAATCGTAATTGCGTCATTTATTCTTGTATTACGTCAATTACCAATTATTTCCTCAAAAAAAGACTGACCCTTAAAGGTCAGCCTCTCTTTAGCTTAAAAAAGTTTCTTTACTTGTTTACGGATTCGTTTCATTTGTTTCTGGCTCATCATATTGGATCTTTGCGAATAAATGGAAGCCGCAACTCCTGCTCCGAAACCGACAATGGATGCAAATGTTTTATTCAAGAAAGACACCTCTTCCTAGCTTAATCGGCGTTCTTCCTCATCAAACAAGTCATCTAAGGAGCTGAGTGATCCATCTTCCTCCACTTGGTGGGTATGAATGACTCCCTTAGATAAGGAAAGCTCTATATAACATCCCCAACAATAATATTGGTTGATGCCGATCTTTCCGATATCTTTGCTCTGACAATTTGGACACTTCATGGGTACGTTCACCTCAGGCTACACCAGAAATGGTGATTATTCCCTACCATCATGTCCGATTCATGCCTGTTTTATACTTGTTTAATGGGAAGAGACGCACAAACGGTGAATCACCGTTCTTATATAGTGTAGGTCATTTTCCCGAAAACATAAGACGAAACCTTTTCCATAGCATCCATTGAATATTTCTCTTATGATAAAGTGAGCGTTTGTCCGCTTCCTTCTTTTACATAATCGATTTCAAATCCTAAATCTTCAAGCATCTGGTGATCGGCCGTCCCTTCCTGTCCTGCCGTCGTCAAGTAATCCCCCACAAAAATCGAATTAGCGGGATAAAGACCAAACGGCTGCAAGCTGCGAAGGTTCACTTCACGTCCTCCTGAAATCCGGATTTCCTTTGTCGGGTTGATGAAACGCATTAAACAAAGCACCTTTAAACAATAACGCGGGTTTAGCTCATTTGTCCCTTCAAGAGGCGTACCATCAATGGCATGTAGGAAATTGACCGGTATCGAGTCGGCGTCGAGGACCTTTAAGCTGTTTGCCATGTCCACCACATCCTGGAGCGTTTCTTTCATACCGACGATAATGCCTGAGCATGGTGATATCCCTTGTGCCTTAGCCTGTTCCACTGTATTGATCCTGTCTTCGTATGTATGGGATGTGGTGATGTTTTCATGGTGGTTACTGGATGTGTTGATGTTATGGTTATAACGATCCACTCCCGCTTCTTTTAAACGTTTTGCCTGATCTCCTTTTAGTAATCCGAGACATGCGCACACTTTCAAATTATACTGATCCTTAATTTCTTTCACCGCTGAAACGACATGGTCCACTTCCCGATTGCTCGGGCCTCGTCCACTCGCTACGATGCAATAGGTGCCGACATTCAGCTTATGTGCATTTTCGGCTCCCTTCATGATCGTGTCTTTATCGACCATGCGGTACTTTTCGATCGGTGCATCAGACACACTCGACTGTGAACAGTACCCGCAATTTTCAGGACACAGTCCCGATTTGGTGTTGATGATCATATTTAATTTGACCTTATTGCCGTAATAATGTTTTCGAATCTGGTAGGCTCCGTGCAATAACTCTAAGAGTTCTTCATCCGGACTTTCCAAAATCGATAATGCTTCTTCGTTTGTTAGTTCCGCTCCCCCAATGACCTCTTCGGCAAGCTCCTTCCACGTTTTCATCTCGTTTCCTCCCCTTTATGCTGCTCGATTTAAGTTTCTGAATGCACTCTTTGAAAGTACCGATTTCTCCAGTCGATGAGCCATCATACCAGCACAGACAGCTAAAATGATGTCTTTAGGCAGCGGCACGACCATCCATGCCCATGCTAATTTATAGGTGAAGCCTTCCGGGGCTTGTGCCCACAACTTATACGCTGCGTACATCCAGTTCGTGCCGAACACATAATTGACTATCATGCCGACTATTGCAGCGAAGATATAGGTCTTGACCCCTTTGTGTTTTTCTACGATTTTCCCCGTAATGTAAGCTGTAAAAATAAATGAAACGATAAATCCGAAAGTAGGGCTCACAATAGAAGATAAACCTGCCCCGAATCTTGCAAAAACAGGAACACCCACTAATCCCACCAGTGCGTACACTGTCATGGATATGGCCCCGACCCTGCTTCCAAGAATGGCTCCTGCTAAAATGGCGAAAAACGTTTGTAATGTAATGGGTACACCGCCCACTACCATAAAAGGTGCGAATGTCGTGATGTTTGCACCTATCGCCATAAGTGCAACAAACATTCCTGCGAGTGTAAGATCGATCGTTCGTAATTTTCTGTTCATCTGTCTTCCCCCATCTGTCGTTTCTTGTACAAGATAAGGATATCGCTTAAAATGATTATATGTCAACTCAAATATTATTTAAGTTAACATAAATAGCTCGTTACATAAAAAAGGTTGACGAATGAACCATTTCCAAATTAGGAAAATCTTCATTCGTCAACCTTATGCTTTCATAAAATCGTATGGTGTGATGCCTTCCATACCAATCATAGGATCTTCATTGAGCAGAAGTTCCTCAATCGGCATGGTTTCGTCAAGTGAATCCTTTTTCGTACTGACTTCAAAATCCAGTAAGCCCCTTAACTTCTCACTCAAGGTCGTCTTTCTAAGAAAATCATCTTCCCTTTCAACGCCCAGTCTAAATGCATCCAGCTCCCCGCAAAGAATGAGAAACTGTTTACTGCGTGTGATGGCCGTATACAACAGGTTTCTTCGCAGCATGCGGTAATAGCTCTTCACAACCGGTAAAATCACAATGGGAAACTCGCTGCCCTGGGATTTATGAATTGAGCAGCAGTACGCATGGGTAATTTGCATGAGGTCCTGTCGGGTATACGTGACCTCATTCCCTTCGTATGAAACGATGATCATGTCCTGTTTTTCAGTGTTTTCTTTTGCGTAAAAAATCGAAACGATTTCACCGATATCCCCATTGAATACATTGTTTTCAGGCTGATTGACAAGCTGAAGAACCTTATCTCCAATGCGGTATTTCACATCCCCGAATGCGAGCTCTTTCCGTGTGCCATCATTGGAATTGAAGATCTCCTGAAGAAGTTCATTCAAACGGTCGATACCTGCCGGGCCCCGGTACATGGGGGCAAGTACCTGTATATCCTTTGGTGTGTAGCCTTTCTTCTTTGCGTTTTCCACCACTTTTTGAACAACGTCGGAAATCTGATTGGTTCTGCACGGGAAGAAGGAACGATCCTCTTGCTGTTTCGTCAAATCGGCAGGGACCTGTCCCTTCTTCATATGGTGAGCCAGTTCAATGATCGAAGAACCTTCTTCCTGTCTATAGATATCCGTCAACCTGACAGTCGGGACCACTTCTGAATTCAGTAAGTCCTTCAATACCTGACCGGGACCGACAGAAGGGAGCTGGTCTTCATCACCGACAAAAATCACTTGAATGCCTTCAGGCAGAGCCTTCAGCAATTGATGGGCGAGCCAGGTATCGACCATTGACACCTCATCCACAATCAAAAGTTTTCCTTCAATCGCCCGTTCTTCATCGCTTTGGAATCCTTCCTGGCCGTTCCATCCAAGGAGCCGGTGAATGGTCATGGCGGGAAGGCCGGTGGATTCAGTCATTCGCTTAGCCGCACGTCCTGTAGGGGCCGTCAGCAATACCGGGAACGGTTCGTCTTTATAGTCCTTCGGATCCAGGGAGCAGCCGTGAAGATCGGCGAACAGTTCGACGATTCCCTGAATGACGGTCGTCTTACCGGTACCGGGTCCTCCCGTCAATAGAAGCATAGGGGACATCAACGCCGTTTCGATGGCCTCTTTTTGGGATGGTGCATACTGTACTCCCAACCTGTCTTCAAGTGCCCCCAATGATAAAAGAAATTCCGATTGGGGGAATTGATCTTTATACTGGGTCTGCGAGAGAAGCTTTTCAATATTTGTCACTATCCCCTTTTCGGAAAAATACAGGGATGGCACATACACCTTCGTTCCTTCCCCCACGACCTTGCTCTCTTCCTCCAGGGAGACTAGTTGACTGGAAATATCAGTGTAGTCGATTTTTTCAGGCTGACTCTTCTCGAGCAGTTCCTTCACCGTTACAATCAGCTCTTCTGCTTCCAAGTATACATGGCCCTGCTTGACGCACGTTTGTTCCAATGTATATAAACAGCCCGCTTTGATTCGGTCCGGGTGGCTGCCTGTCAGTCCAATCTTCGCCCCCAATTCATCCGCCCGGGTAAAGCCGATCCCCTCGATATCTTCCACAAGCTTATAGGGATTATTCTGGATGATTTCAAGTGCCTGTTCCTTATAAGCCTGGTAGACCCTCATGGAGATTTGAGGACCGAAGCCCATGTCATTCAGCATGATCATGACACGCTCAAGGCCCTGATGCTCGGAAAGCGTATCATAGATACTCTTCGCCTTTTCCTTTGGCAGCTTTGGGATTTCATCAAGGAGGCCGGGGTTTTCGAGGATTTTGCCAATGGCATTTTCCCCGATATGCTCCACAATCTTCTCAGCTGTCTTTTTCCCTATCCCTTTGAATAGATCACTGGATAAATAATGGACGACCCCCTGTGTGGTTTGGGGGATTTCCTTCTTGAAATGCTTCGCATGAAACTGCATGCCAAACCTTGGATGCTCCTGGAATCGCCCATAAAACACATATGTCTCATCTTCATGAATCTTAGGGAAGTTCCCGGTTACGACCGCTTCTTTATCCTCATAAGAATCATTTGTTTCATCAACACGAATTCTGACCACCGTGTAGAGATTTTCTTCATTATGAAAAATGGTGACAAGATGCCTTCCTTTAATATAGGTTTCTTCCTCACCAAACAGCTTTAAAGAGTCTTGCTGGCTCAAGGCAGTGAACCCCCTAACTATTCACTTTGTTCATTTTGAAGCTTTTCGATCATCTTGATGCCATAGCCTGCTAGCATATGATCCGGTTGCACTTCGATTGCTTTATTGAAATACTTCTGTGCCGTGTCTGCATCATCCTTGTGACCTGCATAAGCAACCCCTAAGTTGTAGTAAGCATCTGCGTGCTCGGGATCAGCTTCCACTACTGTGGTCAATTGATTGATCGCCTCTTCATATGCTTCCACTTTGGCAAGACAAAGTCCCAATTGGAAACGCGCCTCTACGTCTTCTTCATTCAGTTCCACACTTCGCTGTAAGTACGGCAGAGCCAGTCTCGGCTGCTCTAATTGAAACAGGCTGATTCCAAGCATAAAGTAGACGTCGGCATTCTCCATCCCTTTAGTAATCGCCTTTTCGAATTGATCCTTTGCTTCGTCAAAATGATTCTCATTGAAATACAGATTTCCAAGGGAGTAATAAGCAGCTCCTGCATTATCATCAATAGAAATTGCACGTTCAAAAAACTTTTTCGCTTTTTCGTTGTCGCCAACCGACATCAGTACATTCCCAAAATTGATATATCCAACCGGATCCTTCGGGCTTTCTTCTATGGCTTCTGTAAATAGTTTTACCGCCTCTTCTACCTTTCCTTCTTGCAATAACTCGATTCCTTTTAAATTCTTATCCAATATAAACACCTCTATATAGTCTATTAGTTATGTATATAATCCCACTTATCGTTACTAGTATAACATAAGGGACGCTCCACAATGGAATACATCCATGATGAAAAAAAGGACTGAGAGATAAGAGTTAAGCCCCCTCTATTTCTCAGTCCTTTAATAGCATTAACCTACGTATGTCAGTTTTTTCTCATCTTTGAAAATTGTATCGATCGTTCCTCCACCCAGGCACTCATCTCCGTTGTAGAAAACAACCGCCTGACCCGGTGTGACCGCTCTGATCGGTTCATCAAAGATCACTTTCACCTTACCGTCTTCCAGCGGTACCACCGTGACTTTATTGTCATCCTGACGGTATCGGAATTTTGCCGTGCAAGCAAATTCAGAAGGTTTATCCCCGTTCGATGTCCAGTGAACATCCGTTGCAAGGATGGAATCTGAATAAAGCGCAGGATGTTCAAAGCTTTGACCAACGTATAGGACGTTTCTTTCAAGGTCCTTCCCGATGGCAAACCACGGTTCACCAGCACCACCGATGCCAAGGCCATGACGTTGACCGATAGTATAGTACATGAGGCCGTCATGCTTGCCCATCACTTTTCCATCTAACGTCTCCATCTTCCCGGGTTGTGCCGGAAGATAATTACTCAGGAAATCTTTGAAATTGCGTTCGCCAATGAAGCAAATACCCGTACTGTCTTTTTTAGTTGCAGTAGCAAGACCGGCTTCCTTTGCGATTTCACGCACCTTTTTCTTGTCGATGCCCCCAAGCGGGAACATGACTTTCTCTAATTGGTCCTGTCCCAGCTGATTGAGGAAATACGTTTGATCCTTATTGTTATCGACCCCGCGCAGCATTTTATACTCACCGTCGCGGTACTCAACCTGGGCATAATGACCGGTTGCCAAATAGTCCGCACCTAATTTCAGTGCATGATCAAGGAATGCCTTGAACTTGATTTCCTTATTGCACATCACATCCGGATTCGGTGTTCTTCCGGCTTTATATTCATCCAGGAAATATGTGAACACTTTATCCCAGTATTGTTTCTCAAAATTCACAGCGTAGTAAGGGATCCCTATTTGGTTACAAACTCGAATGACATCATTGTAGTCTTCCGTTGCGGTGCAGACTCCGTTTTCATCTGTATCATCCCAGTTCTTCATGAAAATCCCGATGACTTCATAGCCCTGCTCTTTTAATAATAATGCGGCTACAGAAGAATCCACCCCGCCGGACATTCCAACGACCACTCTTGTATCCTTCGGTTCTTTTTTCACTAACGCCACCTCCTTCATTCCATTCAATCGCCCGTTCGGACGTTATGCTCTCAACCTCTTCACGATCCTTGCCACTTCATGGGCAGTCCATTCAATCTGCTCCTCCGTATTCCCTATACCAAAGCTGAAGCGGATGGAATTCCTTGATCTCTCAGACTGCTTTCCATACATCGCCACAAGGACATGTGAAGGTTCTATAGATCCAGCCGTACAAGCGGACCCGCTTGAAACAGCGATACCTGACATATCTAAATTCATCAACATGGATTCAACATCCGTGCCGGGAAAGCTTAAGTTTAGCACATGGGGTAATCCATGCTCAAGGGATCCGTTCTCTTCGAATTCAATCCCGTCGTCAGTTAAGGTTTCTTTTAATAATTTCTTTAGTTCAGAGAGCTTGCTATGCTTTTCTTCAATTGAATGCTGGGCAAGTTCCACTGCCTTACCAAGGCCGGTGATTGCAGGGACGTTTTCAGTTCCCGCACGGCGTTTTCGTTCCTGTTCACCGCCGTATAATCTCGGCTGAATGTCCACATTTTTATGGGTATAAAGAAAGCCGATTCCTTTAGGTCCATTGATCTTATGCCCTGAAACGGAAAGTAAATCGACCCCCAGTTCCTGCACATTCATGGCCGTCAACCCAAAGGCCTGTACAGCATCTGAATGAAAATAGGCCTGATGGTCCTTTAACAGTTCTCCGATCTCTTTGATGGGCTGAAGTGTTCCTACTTCGTTATTCCCAAACATGATGGTCACAAGGATCGTATCATCACGGAGTTCTTTTTGCAGGTCCTCCATCGAGATTCTTCCTGAACGATCCACCGGCAGGTAGGTGACCTCGAACCCTTTGGATTCAAGAAATGCACAAGCATGTAAAACCGCATGATGCTCGGTTTGTGTTGTAATGATGTGCTTTCCATTTGCCATATTCGCTTCCGCGCTACCGATGATCGCTAAGTTATCCGCTTCCGTTCCACCACTTGTAAAAATGATTTCATTATATTCTGCATGGATGCTCTCTGCAATGATGGTTCGTGCATGATCCACAAGGTGACGTGATGCACGGCCAAATGAATGAATGCTCGATGGATTACCAAAGGTCTCCTTCATCACTGTTGTCATTTCATCAATCACTTCAGGATGCATGGGCGACGTTGCAGCATGATCCAGATACACTCTTTCCATTTATCGTTACCTCCTAGATATAGAACATGTACGCATCGGATTCACCATCATCCGAGTGGCTCGCCAGATCTTCTATCGTTGTATTATCAAGCACTTCTTTGACCGCATCACGGATCCTGATCCACAGCTCACGTTTTGCCGGTTCTTCATCCTCAATTCCTTCTACCGGACTGATGGGCCCTTCAAGGATGCGGATAATATCTCCTGCCGTAATTTCTGAAGGTTCATGGCCTAAGACATAACCACCGTAAGCCCCCCGGATACTCCTGACAAGGCCCCCGTTCCGGAGTGGTGCGACCAGCTGTTCAAGATAATGTTCTGACAGTTCATGTTGCTGTGCGATCGTTTTTAGTGAAGTAGGCCCTTCACCATGGCGTTTTGCGAGTTCAATCATAATCGTTAGTCCGTATCGGCCTTTTGTTGATATCTTCATGTACAGCACCTCTACTATATTTAATAACGTCTTGTTCAGACGTCTATTTCTTCTGCATTGACTTTTGTTATTATAGCATATCCGCCCTCACACTGTGAAAGGGGCGGCTTTACCTTCCATCCACATTATTTCCTTAATGGAGGCTCCTGTGATAAAGTGAATGTAACTAGAACGTCAGTTTGGAGAGATGATTCATGTCGATAAAACCACTTGCCTTCAAGATGAGACCAAGGACAATCGAGGAAATCATCGGGCAGCAGCATTTAGTCGGAGAAGGAAAAATCATCGACCGGATGGTAAAAGCAAAACAACTTTCCTCCATGATCCTGTATGGACCGCCAGGCATAGGTAAAACTTCCATCGCGAGCGCCATCGCGGGAAGTACTAAATATCGCTTCAAAACACTGAACGCCGTGACGAATAATAAAAAAGATATACAGATCGTGGCGGAAGAAGCGAAAATGTCGGGTAAGGTCATTCTTTTATTAGACGAGGTCCATCGCTTGGATAAAGGGAAACAGGACTTTCTTCTTCCTTATTTAGAGAACGGGATGATTACGTTAATCGGTGCTACAACGAGCAACCCCTATCACGCCATCAATCCAGCTATACGGAGCAGATGCCAGATTTTCGAATTAAAGCCGCTGTCAATCGAGGAAATGAAAACAGCGCTGATTCGTGCAATCGAGGATAAAGAACGGGGATTGGGAGAGTATTCACTCCATGTAACGGACGAAGCCATCGAGCATTTTGCCAGCAGCAGCTTCGGTGATGTAAGAAGTTCACTGAATGCCCTGGAATTGGCTGTACTTTCCACCTCACAGGATGAAGACGGTGTGATTCATATCGATGTCTCCATAGCAGAAGAATGCCTTCAGAAGAAAAGCTTTTCACACGATAAAGACGGAGACGCCCATTATGATGTTGTGAGCGCGTTTCAGAAATCGATTCGCGGGAGTGATGTGAATGCGGCACTTCACTACTTGGGTAGGCTCGTTGAAGCCGGAGATCTACCGAGCATCGCACGGAGGCTGCTCGTGATTGCCTATGAAGATATCGGACTTGCCAACCCTCAAGCAGGACCAAGGACACTGGCAGCGGTGGAAACCGCTGAAAAAATCGGTTTTCCGGAAGCCAGGATTCCGTTGGCAAACGCAATCATCGAACTTTGTCTTTCACCCAAGTCAAACTCTGCGATCACTGCCATTGACCTTGCCCTTTCTGATATACGGAAAGGCAAGAGCGGCGAGGTGCCGGATCACTTGAAAGATGCACACTATCAAGGGGCAAAGGAATTGGGCAGAGGCGTGGAATATAAATATCCACACAGCTATGAATCAGGTTGGGTCAAGCAGACTTACCTGCCGGATAAACTAAAAAAAGCTCAATACTACACCCCGAAAGCGACAGGTAAATTCGAACAGGCCATCGCTCAGGTGTATGAGAAGATTAATAAACAGATGAAACCCTAAAGCGGAGGCGGCCTGGGTAGCCCCGACAAGCATAAGACGAGCCACCGGAAAGGCGCTTTTTGCCTTTTTGGTGGCTCGTCTTTTGTATAAGGGAAATGTTGAGCCAACAATGGGGGATACTCACGTTTGGCCATCTTTCGGGTGGAAATCATGCGAGAGTCGGAAGGAATCACACGAATAATCAGATAATCGTGCGGGATATAGATTTTTCATGCGAGATTTTGAGTTATCATGCGAAATTTCGAATAATCGTGCCTACCTGTCGAATTTCTTTATCTTCCGTTTTGCTCAGCTCACTGTCATTTCTGGAAGTCCACTTGAAACCAACTTTTTGCAGCTCTCTTCGGACAACACTTTTTCTCTATATGTATACCATTTCCATTCATCCAAACATACATTAATAAAAAAGCCCGGAGGTGTATGGATTGATCATCATAGAGAATGAAACAGCTCCCAAGGATTTACCTAATCTGACATCCGTTCAGGAACGAATCTTCACTTCATTGAAAGAGAGCCCTACCGACTATCGTTATCTCAATCTTACTGAGCTTAAATATGAACTAAAAGTAAGAGAGCGGATCATCGCGAATGCAAAAGACATGAATGAGGGCGATGCCACTTTTTCTGCTTTCGAGCATTCTAAATTCAACCCGATTTACTGGATTAAAACGCCTTTCGGTTACCAACTTAAAGATTCTAAGCTTCCTTCAGATGCCATTGAAGATGTTTTTACAAACAGCTCCGCTTACAGCTTCGAATGTGTCACTAGCATCGTTCTGATTTATTATAAGTCGATTTTGGATACGATCAGCACACCTTATTTCAATCGATTATATTCATCACTCCTTGTGTGGGGACACAACTATGATGATGATCTTCCGATGGTCACGTACGAAGGGCTCGATTATATCCCGGGAGATGTTTATTACTTCTTCAACCCTGATTTTGAGGACCCTATCTGGATGGGTGAAAACTCAGTGTTCATCAAGGAGGATCAGTATTTCGGTCACGGTGTGGGGCTCATGACTCATGACGAAATGATCGAGGCCTTGAATACGCTGCGCAAAAAGGAAGCAACGAAATCCGCTTACCTCCTTGAGCAGGTCACACGCCTGAAATTTTCTGATTTGTACCGATACACATAAAGAGGGACGGACTATGATAAGGTCCGTCCCTCTTTGTGTAAAGTCTTTCTGTATCTCTTTTCTATTTGTCTAGTTCCGCTTTTCTATGCTGCTACATCCCTCTTATTAAAGACGATGAAAGCGAGCAGTTGGAAAATGAGGAAGTAGATGATGAGCATGGTGATGGAAAAGCCCATGGTCATACTGTCCACAAGTGGCGGTGTGAAACCTGTGTATTGAGTCAGGTCTGTGTTGGCAAACAGGCTGTATTTGGCCCAATCGAATTTCAGTGCAAGCAGGCTTGTGGCATTTCCTCCGACGAATAAAAGGAATAATGAAATCCCGATCGCCAAGGAACTGCTTCTGAAAACAGCTGAAATCATGAAGGCCATTGTAGCCATCATGACAATATTGATGGTTTGTAACAAGTAGTGCTTGATCAGGTATCCTACGATACTCTGCTCGACCACTTTCCCATCTACAAATGCGAGATGAGTGGATTGATCCGTTCCCCCGAACAATATGAGCCCAAGGAGGAGCGATACGACGAAGAGAATTAATAGCATACTCATTCCATATAAAATGACGGTTAAATATTTTGAAAGGAGAATCTTGGTCCTTGAGATTGGCCTGATGAGCAACAGCTTGATGGTTCCCCAACTGAATTCACTCGCGACGATACCCGCCGCCACAATGATGGTAAAAAGCCCAACTACCAGAACGATATTGGCATTCATTTCGACAAATGTCCATGCCGATTCTTTCGCTTTTGGCTCAATATCTTTTTCAATACGATATTCATTTATCGCAATACTTCGTTCTTTATCATTTTTTATGAATTTATTCAAATTTGGATTTTCAGCCAACATCTGCTTATCCGATTCCACCTGTGCGGAAAGTTCCTGCTTCCAGTTATCCATTTCTTTCACTTTCATATCGCTATACTTCGTAAAAGCCCCTGTCACCCCAATAATGAGAATCAACAGCCCAAGCATCACATACGTTCCGACGCGCTTGAAGATTTTTGTCCACTCATTTCTGATAAGACTAAGCATGCACGACCTCTCCTTTGTCATTTGTAATTTCCAGGAATCTGTCTTCTAATGTTTTGGCTACAGGCATGACGCTGTATATTTGCACATCAGCTTCTACCAGTGCCCTTATGACGTCCGGCACTTGTTCTTTTGTCAGGGCAACCTGAACCTGCGACCCTTGCGATTCGAATTTGATCCCTGAATCGATTGCGTTAAGAACAGCTGTGATTTTATCAACATCATTGATTTCAAAGTGATATACCTGTTCAGATCCTTCCACAAAGTCCCTTACCTGTTGTACATCGACAAGTTTGCCGGACTGGATGATACCGATTCGGTCACACATCATTTCCATTTCGGATAATAAGTGACTCGATACGATGACCGCCATGCCCTCTTCCTGGGCGAGCTTTCTGATATACGCACGGATTTCACGGATTCCCGCCGGATCCAGACCGTTTGTCGGCTCATCGAGGATGAGCAGCTTCGGTTTATGAAGCAGACATTGGGCAAGACCCAGACGCTGTCTCATTCCAAGAGAGTACGTTTTCACCTTATCATTGATGCGATCCGTCAGACCTACCAGTTCAATGACTTCTTTCATTCGTTCATCGGTAATTCCTTTTTGCATGCGGGCGAAGTGCTTTAAGTTCTGATATCCTGACATGAATTTATATAGCTCAGGATTTTCAACAATTGCCCCCACATCTTTAATGGCACCTTCGAAGTCTTTCTTGATGCTTTTCCCGGTAATCAGTACATCTCCTTTTGAAATATTCATCAATCCTACAATCATACGGATTGTCGTCGTTTTTCCCGCTCCATTCGGTCCGAGGAACCCAAAGACCTCTCCTTCGTACACATCAAACGTTAATTGATCAATAATGGTCTTGCCTTTGATGACCTTTGAAACACCTTGTAATTGCACAACCGGCTTCATCATTTCATCTTCCTTTCTGATTTTGTGCTCTTTTTCAACCACTGCAGGACAGACAAACCATCTGTTTCTCTCAGTTCCTCCACGATGCAGTGTCCCAGTATTTGACCATTAGAGATGATAAAAGCTTCATCCAGAATGGCTTCAATCTCATCTATTTCATGGGTTGCGATGATTACGGTCTGATTTCCGAAATCAATATACGACAGAAGGCCTTTTACAATTGTGTCCCTCACCATTGGGTCCAGTCCCGAGAATGGTTCATCCAGAAGCAATACTTCTGTGTTACGGGAAAGGGCCAGTACCAGCTTCAGTCTCCCCCTGTTTCCTTTTGACAGATGTTTGATTTTCTTACTCTGGTCGAGTTCCATGAAAGAAATCAAATCTTTTGCTCGATCTGAATCAAAGTCAGGGAATTGGGAGGCGTAGAAACAGATCATTTGTTCAACAGTGAAAGCTTCATAAAACATATCCAGTTCTGTCAAATAAGCTACTTCACTTGCTATTTTCCGGGTGACCGTTTTTCCATTCAAGGTGACATTCCCTTTGTTCGGAAGCACAAGCCCTGCGATCATCTTCAATGTAGTGGACTTACCGCTGCCGTTCGGTCCAAGGAGCCCATACACCTTCCCCTTTTCAAAGTGAAAGGATGTTTGATTCAATGCTGTTTCGTTACCATATTTTTTGATGACACCATCAAATTTCACCACCATCTCTATTCCTCCCTTCCTTGACCAAGGTATTTTTCAACACCCTGGATCATCTGCTCTTTTGTCAGACCCAGTTCTTTCATATTTCGAATGAAGGACTCAATCACTTCTCTCTGGACCTTCTCATTCAGTACGGTCAAAACTTCTTCCCTTTCTGTCACAAATGTCCCCTGTCCTCTCCTTGTCTCCACAATGTCCATCCTTTCCAACTCACTGTATGTCCGTTGAATGGTATTCGGATTCACCCCGGATTGAACGGCCATTTCCCGGACAGAAGGCAGTTTATCACCCGGAGATAATTCATTCCTGACGATTTCACGTATGATGCGATCGGCTATTTGAATGTATATAGGCTTGGAGGCTGTATATTCTTCTGTCATAGCTACACCTCTACCTTGCGATCCAGCAGTCTGCAGGAAATGATAAACACGATGATCACGATCATCCCTTCAAACAGGAATGGCAGGACCGGCAGAGGAATCATATCAAGATTGAAACCGGCATTCGTCTCATTCGCATTCACCGAGAAAAAGAAACCTGAACTTACCTTTACAGTGAACGTTTCAAAGAAAAGTTTTTCCACCCAATCAATGCTCATCAGGAAGGCCACCAGACTTTGATACAAAATGATGAATCCTGCAATAAAGATCCAACGTATATGTTTGATGGACGGATATTTTGAGAGTGAATGATAGAGCGTCCACAGGAATATCCCCCAGCCTGAAAAGTAAAGGCCACCTATTGTCACTCCCAGATTAAAAAGGATCCCCTCTTTTATCGGCCAATAAGAAAATAGGGAATCATCGGGATAAAGGAACATCATCAAAACGCCCAACCCATCCACCAACAATAGTGATAATGTAGAGTACAGGGATGCAATGATCAGCTTCGGCATTATGAGCATAAACCCGCTGTGGGGGCTGTGAAGCCAAAGCTGAGTTTTTCCTTCTAAACGCAGCATGGATAACACCATTCCCGGCAAAAAGGCAAAATGAAATACTCCGATCATGATCAGAAATATTTGTATAATACCTGGTTCGTGTACATAATTTCCAATCACCAGTCCTATGATAAACAGCAGAACAATGATGGCAATCCAACCATAAAACCAAATACTTGAGGTTTTAAAGTCTTTCCAGAGAAGACCTTTAAACGCATTCATGGTTACACTCCTCCGTAACGTGTTTTAGTGTTCTAGTTAGATAGTACACTATCACACGTAAGGAGGTCAATCCTTTTTTTACCTATTAATGGAATTAAATTAAAAAGAGGCTGGGACATAACTAAATCCCTTCACTCAAAAGACGAATAATGTGTATTTTTTTAAAGATCGCGTGTATATACCGCTGTTGATTTCCGTGCAAGACTTCGCTTTCCACGGGCGGAAGGCGAGCCTCCTCGTCGCTGTCGCTCCTGCGGGGTCTCACCTATTCCGCTTTTCCCGTAGGAGTCTTCGTCTTGCACTCCAATCAACAGCTGGAAAGTGCTAAATACAGAATTAACTTTTGTGCTCAAATAAAAAATCCGAACTAGTGAGATTCTCATCATATCACTAGTTCGGATTTTTCTTTGGCTGAAACCTTTTTGTCCCAGCCTCTTAACTATCATTTATCTTTTACCCTTTTGATTTCGATGTCTTTCAACAGCTGGTTCATGACATGACTTGCTGCAATCAGACCTGCCACTGAAGGAACGAATGCATTAGAAGATGGTGGTAGTTGGGCTTTGCGGATCTTCGCGTCATCCTTCCCTACTTCCTTTCTGATATCTTCACGGATCACGATAGGACTCTCATCAGAGAATACGACCGTCACACCTTTCTTGATCCCCTCTTTTTTCAGGCGGGTACGGATCACTTTCGCAATTGGATCTGTATGCGTCTTGCTGATATCAGCAATTTTGAATCGCGTTGGATCGGTTTTATTCGCCGCTCCCATGCTCGCGATTAAAGGAATATCCCGTTTTAGGCATTCCTTCATCAAATGAATTTTATAGGAAATCGTATCAGAAGCATCAATGACATAATCCAACCCTTGATTGAAGAATTCCTCGTATGTTTCTTCTGTATAGAACATCTTCAGGGCAATGACTTCACATTCCGGATTGATATCCATTATGCGGTCCCTCATCAAATCGACCTTTGGCTGGCCCACTGTAGAGAGAAGTGCATGAACTTGACGATTTACATTTGTAATATCCACATCATCTTTATCCACTAATACAAGACGGCCTACACCTGACCGGGCTAAAGCTTCAGCTGCGAAGGATCCCACTCCCCCGATACCCAGTACGGCCACCGTACTATTCTTTAGGGTTTGAAGACCTTCTTTACCGATCGCTAGTTCGTTTCGTGAAAACTGGTGTAGCAAAATAATCAACTCCATTATAAGTATTCAACTAGGTTTATACTGAATTAGAATAAAGGAAAGGGGGCAGAAAATCAATATGAAATGTTGTCCTTCTCTTTCGTTTACCCCATTTAGAGTAGATTTAGTCCCAACAAAAAAGTCAGGCTTCTATGAGCCTGACTTTCAATCTATGAGATCTTCATTCATATATCATGATTGGACGAGTCCCAATCGTGCCGTCGCCATCATTTCCTTCGTTTTGAACCCGCTCTCGGCAGGTGGGTGCTTTATTCCACTATTTGTTAGTCCCCGGTACGGGGCATGAACGCCTAGCAGAAACATCAAGCTCCCAAAGTTTGAATTGTTCGGTCAAAACTGTTAGGTAAAAACGTCGCACACATCAGGACTCGTTTGTGATTGTTTAAATAATATCATATCACCATGCGTATTTCAACGAATGACCCCCGGTATTTACTTACATTATTCTACATCGAGCGACAAAGATAACTCTTTTAATTGAGCTTCACTGACTCCCCCTGGCGCATCAGTGAGTACACAGCTTGCGCTCGCCGTTTTCGGGAAGGCGATCGTATCACGAAGATTTGTGCGGCCGGACAACAACATCACCAACCGGTCAAGTCCTAAGGCAATTCCACCATGTGGAGGCGTTCCGTATTCGAAGGCCTCTAATAGGAAACCGAACTGCTCTTCCGCCTCTTCCTTGGAGAATCCAAGCACTTTAAACATTTTCTCCTGAATGTCACGTTCATAAATACGGAGTGATCCTCCTCCAAGTTCATACCCGTTCAGTACCAGGTCATATGCTTCTGCACGAACAGCTGCCGGGTCTGTTTCGAAGAGTTCAATGTCTTCCTTCACAGGCATCGTGAACGGATGATGGGCCGCATAGTAACGGTTCTCCCCTTCGTCGAACTCAAGAAGCGGCCAGTCTGTCACCCACAGGAAGTTGAATTTCGTTTCATCGATCAGCTTCAGGTCTTTTCCTAATTTCAAGCGGAGAGCACCAAGGGCATCTGCCACGACTGATGTCTTATCAGCGACGAATAACAGTAAGTCTCCTGCTTCTGCATCTGCTGACGTTGAAATTGCGGACGCATCTTCTTCAGTCACAAATTTCGAAATCGGTCCTTTCAAGCCTTCTTCTTCTACCTTCAACCAGGCCAGTCCTTTTGCTCCATAACGGGAAACAAATTCCGTCAATCCATCAATATCTTTACGGGAATATTGGGATGCACCGCCTTTAACATTGACCAGCTTCACCTGACCACCGTTTGCGACAGCACCTGCAAATACTTTAAACCCTGATTCCTTCACGATTTCTGATACATCGATCAGTTCCATCCCGAAGCGTGTGTCCGGTTTATCTGATCCATAACGGCTCATGGCATCGTCATACGTCATTCTTGGGATTGGCAATGAAACATTCACGTCTTTTACATCACTCATCAGCTTCTTCATCATATCTTCCACAAGTGAGATGATCTCTTCTTTATCCATGAAGCTCATTTCCATGTCAATCTGGGTGAATTCAGGTTGACGGTCGGCACGAAGGTCTTCATCACGGAAACAGCGGGCGATTTGATAATAACGGTCGAAGCCGGACACCATCAAGAGCTGCTTAAAGATTTGCGGTGACTGAGGCAGCGCATAAAATTCACCTTTGTGGACACGGCTCGGTACCAAATAGTCACGTGCACCTTCTGGCGTACTTTTGGTTAAGATCGGTGTTTCGACATCCAGGAATCCGTTATCGTTTAGGAAATTACGGAAAGAAGTCGTCACATTGTGGCGCATCTTGAACGTTTCCATCATCGCCGGACGTCGAAGATCTACATAACGATATTTCAATCGGACGTCTTCTGACACTTCCATTTGGTCATCGATCATGAATGGTGGCGTTTTGGCTTCATTGATGATTTCGACCTCGTCTGCGTGGATTTCCACTTTCCCTGTCTTCAGGTTCGGGTTTACCGTTCCTTCTCCCCTTGCGACGACCGTACCAGTCACACTAAGGACATATTCATTACGGATTTTTTCCGCAAGAGCGAGTGCCTCCCCTGATAGATCAGGATTAAACACGACCTGGACGATTCCCTCTCTGTCACGAAGGTCGATGAAGATAAGTCCTCCCAAGTCCCTTCTTTTTTGTACCCAGCCTTTGATCGTGATTTTTTCACCGATGTACGATTCTGTTATGTCTCCACAATACGCCGTTCTTTTTGTCATCATATTCTCCTCCTTGTCAAATCAACAGGTTCTATTTACCAAGCTTGGTTTTCATTTTGTCAACAAAGTGATCAAGGTTGATTTCTTCCTGCTCACCCGTAGCCATATCTTTCAGGTTGATCTTATTTTCCTGTAATTCGTTATCACCGATCACAGCTACATATTTCGCTTCATATCGATCAGCCGCCTTGAATTGTCCTTTCACCTTGCGATCCAGATAATCCTTTTCCGAAGAAATACCTGATGCTCTAAGGTTGTGAAGAAGCTTTACAGCATAGTCCTTCGCTTCATCCCCCATTGATACGATAAAGCATTCGACTCCCTGCTCAATCGGGAGCTCGACCCCTTCTGCTTCAAGTGCAGAAAGGAGTCTTTCTATACTAAAGGCAAATCCGATCCCGGGTGTTTCAGGTCCGCCGATCATTTCGACCAGGCCATTGTAGCGTCCGCCCCCGCAAAGAGTTGTGATCGCCCCAAAACCTTCTGCGTCACTCATGATTTCAAATGCCGTGTGGTTATAGTAGTCCAGTCCCCGGACAAGGGTGGGATCGACTACAAACTCCACATCCATATCTGAAAGATGAGTTTGAACTTTTTCAAAATATTGCTTTGATTCGTCATTTAAGTAATCAAGAATCGATGGTGCGGTAGACATTAGTTCGTGGTCACGGTCCTTCTTACAATCAAGGATTCGTAATGGATTCTTCTCTAATCGATTCTGGCAATCCCCACAAAATTCATCGATTCTCGGCTTGAAATGATTGATCAGCGCCTCTCTGTGCGCATTTCTGCTTCCGGCATCGCCAAGGCTGTTGATGACAAGCTTTAATTGCGTCAGCCCCAACTTCTTATAGATCCCCATTGCGAGTGAGATCACTTCAGCATCGATTGCGGGATCTTCACTTCCGAGAGCTTCAACCCCGAACTGAACAAATTGACGGTACCTGCCGGCCTGAGGTCGCTCATAACGGAACATAGGTCCAGAATAGAAAAGCTTTGTCGGTTGATTTGGGTGGCCGAACATTTTATTCCCTACAAAGGAACGGACGACAGAAGCAGTACCTTCTGGACGAAGCGCAAGGCTTCTTCCTCCGCGGTCCTCGAACATATACATTTCTTTTTGGACGATATCCGTTGTATCTCCCACTCCCCGTGTGAATAATTCACTTGCCTCGAAAATAGGGGTGCGAATTTCTTTATATTGATAGTTATGGCAAAGAGTCTTTGCTACTTCCTCTACATACTGCCATTTTTCCACTTCACCTGGCAGAATGTCCTGTGTACCTCTTGGAATCTGAATGGACAAGATGATTTCCTCCTTCTATGTGAATGATTATATGTAAATAAAAAAAGCCCTCGTCCCTTGTATCATATACAAGGGACGAGAGCTGTTATTCCCGTGGTGCCACCCTAATTGAAGTCTATTAAGACTTCCACTTAGCCAGTTAACGCCTGGTACGTTCTTCTCCTACTAACAGTACGTTTTCAGAGAGAAACCTCCTGAGTGTTCATTCACTAAGTCACTTTGTAGAAATGCTCTCAGCCAAGGCATTTCCTCTCTTTACACGTGGGGTTTTAGCTACTATGCTCGATCAACGGTTTTTGTAAATGTTATTTTATTTCTATAATGATACGGTTGCCGTTAGTCCATGTCAAGTGGTTAAAGAAAATTTCGTCAGGATCTCTCCATTTTCTTTTTTAACAACTTGACTTCCCGTAATGATAATCCGAATTCGGAAGCAAGTTCCACGTTCAAAGCATCCTTCTCACGTTCTAAAAACTGGTGAAAATCAACTCCAAACAACTGGTTGTCACCATTTGCGTTCATGAATCCTTTTTCACTTGACCTCATGTCCTCTCATCCTTTCAAAAAAACATTCCTACTCTTATCATTTCCAATTACCTATTTTTCTTTCGGTTTAGAGGAATTTAATTTTTTTTATCGTAATTAAACCATAAGGATTTTTGAAAGTGAGCACCAAATTCTTATAAGAATTGTCATATGGTGTTCAACAGTTGCATGAATAATCCGATATTACTATAGGGATTTGTACACATCATTCTGGAGGTGAAGAAGATTAAAAAAGTATTGGCATCAATGTTGATTGTGCTCTTATTGCTCCCGTTTCAGACTGGTGGGGGCAATGTCCATGCCGAAACGGGCAAGGTCACGATCAGCGTGTCGACCTTGAATGTCCGTACAGGACCAGGATTAAGCTACTCCGTTCTAACGAAGGTACATAGAGGGGAAGAGTACAAGATTGTAGACACTCAAAAGGATTGGTATAAAGTAAAGACGGATAGTGGGGAAGGCTGGGTGGCCGATTGGCTCGTTTCAGCTGAGACTGCCGTTTCTGAGGACTCTTCGACACATGAAGCGCGTGTCAACACTGATGGACTGCGGGTCAGAACCGGTCCAAGCACGTCCGATGGAGTTGTGACCGTCTTACACAATGGAGATGCGGTGAACGTGACGGATGAAGACGGAGAATGGCTACACATTGAATCTGGAGGCACCAGGGGATGGGTCCACAGTCAATACGTATCCGGAAAAGATTCCACATCCTCCACACCTTCCAAAAAAAGCGAAAACGAACAGGGAATCATCACGGATAATGCCTTAAATGTCCGGAATTCCCCTTCTCTTCAAAGTTCCGTCCTCGGTGTGCTGAACAAGGGGGATAAAGTGGAAGTGACAGGAAGCGTCACCGGCTGGTATGAAATTGAATTCGGTAACGACAAAGCCTGGATCAGCGAATCATATGTTGAATTCTCTGCTGGCGCGGCTGATGCAGGCTCTGATGAAGAAAGTACATCACCCCCTGAAGATCTGGTCGGGATTATCACGGTTCACGGCTTAAACGTCAGAGATGAGACATCCCTGAACGGCCGTATCGTCGGCAAAGTGTCCAAGGGCGAGAAATACAAATTAATGAAAGAGAAGAACAACTGGTACCAAATCAAGCTTGAAAATGGGAATAAAGGGTGGATTGCCGGCTGGTATGTACAAAAAACGGTGACGGCCGCTGCCCATGAAACGAATAGCACCAATGAAAATGTTACGATTTTATATAATGGAACCAATATCCGCAGTGAAGCAAACACAGGGGCAAGTGTCTTAAAGCGTGCAGCAAGCGGAGAATCATTTCCAGTGAACAGTAAAAACGGAGACTGGTATGAAGTGGAATTACCCGATGGCAGTGCTGGTTTCGTTGCAGGCTGGGTCGTTTCGGTCCGATCTGCCGCTGGGGAAAATACCACCCCCACCCGTAAAAAAAGCGGAGGGATTCAAGATAAAGTAATTGTAATCGATCCTGGCCACGGCGGAAGAGACAGTGGGACTACAGGAGCAAGCGGGACACTGGAGAAGTTATTGACAATGAAAACCGGGGAACTCCTCGCTGAAAAATTGAAAAGTGCCGGAGCAAAAGTCATTATGACAAGAAAAACAGATGAATATTTATCTTTACCTTCAAGGGTATCATTATCTCATTATTATCAGGCAGATGCCTTTATCAGTATTCACTTTGACAGCATTATGGACTCTTCCATCGCAGGTCATACCACATATTACTATCATAATCAGCAGAAGGAGCTGGCAGACGACATCCACGGAAGCCTTTCAGACCGATTACCTACCCTGGACCGCGGTGTCCGCATCGGGGACTATCATGTCATCCGTGAAAACAACCGGCCAGCCGTCCTGTTGGAATTAGGTTTCCTCAGTAACCCTACTGAAGAAGCCAATGTAAACACTCAGTATTTTCAAGATCTGGCGGCCACCGCCATCTATCATGGTTTAGGTGATTATTTTTCAGAGTGATGTCCGGCGCCATTCCATTAAAAAGGCAGATCCCGAAACGTCGGGATCTGCCTTTTATGATGATTTACTTTCGATCAATAGGGTAACAGGGCCATCATTCGTGAGATTCACATCCATCATCGCTCCAAAAACACCTGTGGCAACCCTCACACCTTTGTCTTCCAGTAAAGTATTGAAATAGTCATAGATCACTTCTGCATGGTCCGGTTTGGCTGCATTCATGAAGTTCGGTCTTCTGCCTTTACGGACGTCGCCATACAGGGTGAATTGGGAAATGGAAAGGATCTCTCCCTCAACATCCAGCAGTGAATGGTTCATCTTACCTTCATCATCTTCGAAGATTCGCAGGTTTACAACCTTATCCGCAGCATAACGTGCATCCTCTTCCGTATCTTCATGGGTGATTCCTACAAGAAGGACAACACCTGAACGGATTTCTCCCTTTACTTCTCCATCAACAGTGACGGAGGCTTCTTTACTTCTTTGCTAAACAACTCTCATAAAGAAATCTCCTTTAGTTCATGATTCTTCTTACGGCATAAATATCTGAAATCTGTTTGATTCTTTCTACCACTTTGTGCAAATGGGAAATGTTTTGAATTGAAATCGACATATTGATGGTAGCCACTTTGTTCCGATCCGATTTCCCACTAACGGCTGATATATTTGTCTTCGTTTCATTCACCGCCTGAAGAACTTCATTCAGAAGGCCTCTGCGATCATAACCGGAAATTTCAATATCAACATTGTATTCTTTCCGGTCATTCCCATCACTTTCCCACGATACAGGAATGAGACGCTGCTCCACTTCATCTGCCATGACGTTCGTACAATCAGCACGGTGCACAGACACACCACGGCCCTTCGTAATAAAGCCGACGATTTCATCCCCTGGAACCGGACTGCAGCAACGGGATAATCGGATGAGGAGATTATCGATACCCTCCACCTGTACACCCGCATCTTTTTTGCGCTTGACAGGTTGAGCATTCAATTCCTTCATCGTTTCTTCCAGGCTGTCTTCCTGTTCACGCTGCTTCCGGTGTTTTTCTGTTAAACGGTTGGCGATTTGTGCGGCTGTGATTCCGTTATAACCAACCGCTGCATACATATCATCCTCGTTGGAGAAATTGAATTTCTCGGATACCCGTTTGATATTTTCCGGATTCAGGATTTCCTTCACATCGAAATCCTGATTTTTGATTTCTTTTTCGACCAGCTCACGGCCCTTTTCAATATTTTCTTCCCTGCGCTGCTTCTTGAAGAACTGCTTGATCTTATTCTTCGCCTGGGAAGTTTGGGCAAGCTTCAGCCAATCCTGGCTCGGGCCGTATGAATGTTTGGACGTGAGAATCTCAATGATATCCCCCGTCTTCAGCTTGTAATCAAGCGTGACCATTTTTCCGTTGACCTTGGCACCAATCGTTTTATTCCCGATCTCGGAGTGGATCCGGTAGGAAAAATCGATGGGAACCGATCCCGACGGCAATTCCAATACGTCTCCTTTAGGAGTGAATACAAAAACCATATCGGAAAAAAGATCGATTTTAAGAGACTCCATGAATTCTTCAGCATTAGCAGATTCATTCTGGAACTCCAATATTTCCCTGAACCAGGAAAGCTTTTTCTCAAAGGAAACAGGTTCGTTGGCTTCTTTTCCTTCTTTATAGGCCCAGTGTGCCGCTACCCCGTACTCAGCGATCTGGTGCATTTCAAGAGTCCTGATTTGCACTTCAAGGGGGTCACCCTTGGGACCGATGACCGTCGTATGAAGCGATTGATACATATTCGGCTTCGGCATGGCAATATAATCCTTGAATCTGCCGGGCATAGGTTTCCAGCATGTATGGACAATACCGAGTACGGCGTAACAATCCTTGATGCTGTCAACAACGACACGTACGGCGAGCAGATCATATATTTCATTGAATTGTTTATTTTGAAGGGCCATTTTACGGTAGATGCTGTAGATATGCTTTGGTCGCCCTGAGATTTCGGCCACGATTTTCACGTCGCCCAATTTATCCTTCACCTCATTGACGACTTCTTCCAGATACTCTTCACGCTCAGCACGTTTTTTCTTCATGAGATTGACAATCCGATAATACTGTTGAGGATTCAAATACCTCAGCGACGTATCTTCTAATTCCCACTTAATCTTTGAAATTCCCAGACGATGCGCCAATGGAGCAAAGATTTCAAGGGTTTCATTTGCAATTCTACGCTGCTTCTCTTGTGGTAAATGCTTCAATGTCCTCATGTTATGAAGGCGGTCTGCCAATTTAATGAGGATGACCCGGATATCCTGAGCCATCGCCACAAACATTTTCCGGTGATTTTCAGCCTGCTGCTCTTCATGGGACTTGTATTTAATCTTCCCTAGCTTTGTCACCCCATCTACGAGCATGGCCACTTCCGCATTGAACGCTTTCTCAATTTCACCAAGAGAAATACCCGTATCCTCCACTACATCGTGAAGAAACCCGGCTGCGACGGTTGCTGGATCCATCTCGAGATCCGCAAGTATCCCCGCTACCTGAATGGGATGGATGATGTAGGGTTCACCAGACTTACGGTATTGCTCACTATGAGCGTCCCTTGCGTACTCATATGCCTTCTGGACCATTTCTACATGCTCATCGTTTAAATATGCTCTTGTCTTATCAATAACCTGTTCAGGGGTTAGTACTTGATCTTTAGCCATGATCAAAATCACCTTTGTATTTAAATTTAGTTCATTATTGTTCGATTTTTAATGATTGTTACTATTATCAAAAAAAAAAGAGCTTCTGTAAAGTGTTTAGAGAAAAATTCTCAGAATCCATCTAATTTTGTCGAGATATGTCAAATGTATAGATGATTTATTAATTAAAGGCTGTTTTCGTAAACATTGTTGCTTTTGGATGTAGCGAGTGCTGGTTGATTTCCGCTACAGGTGCTCGCTTTCCGCGGGGCTGGCGGTGAGCCTCCTCGGCTGCGCCTGCGGGGTCTCACCTGTCCAGCTACGGCGGCTAGCCCCTCGAGGTCATAAGCTAAATGGCCCAAGAAGGCAAAAGAACGCCTTCTTAGCCCATTCATCTTATGCTTGTCGGGGCTAAACAAGCCGCCTCCGCTTTTCGAACTGTCCAGCTTTTCCCGCAGGAGTCGATCACCTGCAGCGAGAATCAACTATCCAGAAGAAATGTTTTACTATCATAAAGGAAATGTGGAGATTGCTTATACCGCTGTTTTTTCATTCGTTTTAGTGAACGATTTTATTTAATCATACTTACTTTAACCTTCCATAACCGATGTTCACGTTCTATTTTGCTCTGTCAACACTTACTACTTTAGAGGGTGAAGGGAACTGCTTAGACTCCTACGGAAAACGGGCGTGCCGAGACCCCGGAAGCGGTTTTTGCTGAGGAGGCTCGGCCGAACGTCCGTGGAAAGCGGAGCAGTTCCCTTCACCCTCCTGCATCACAACTTAAATGACAGAACATCCTAAATCTTAGTTTGTATGAAAATACAACAATCATTGCGAAATGATTTAAATAAAAAAATAAGGGCTGACACGTTTTCCAAATGTCAGTCCCTTATTTCAGTATATCACAAATTGTATATGTTTATTAGATTTGAAAAATTAGTATTGCATTAATGTCATGATATCATAGTTGTCTAGCTTGTCGCGGCCGTCAAGGTATGTTAATTCAATTAAGAATGCTGTACCCGCAACGATTCCGCCCAGTTCTTCTACAAGCTTGATCGTTGCTTCGATTGTTCCACCGGTAGCAAGTAAGTCATCCGTGATGAGTACACGCTGGCCGGGCTTGATGGCATCTTTATGGATCGTCAGTGCATCTTTACCGTATTCCAGGCCGTATTCCTTCTGGATCGTTTCACGTGGTAATTTACCAGGTTTACGCACCGGGGCAAAACCTACTCCCAAAGCGTATGCGACTGGGCAGCCGATGATGAATCCGCGTGCTTCAGGTCCAACGACAAGGTCGATTTGTTTTTCTTTTGCATATTCGACGATTTGATCTGTTGCGTATCTATATGCATCACCATTATCCATCAAGGTCGTGATGTCTTTAAATTTGATTCCTTCTTTAGGCCAGTCCTCAACGATTGTAACATATTGTTTTAAGTCCATGCTTTTACTTCCTCCTCAATTGTAACAGACTCTTCCATCCTTTCATTAAACCAAGTCTTCAACTCTTGATAGGAAGAATATAACAATTCGTTTTCAAGCTCGTATTGTTGTTGTTTCTTCTGATATGTTCGAGATTCTGAAAGATCTTTCTTGGTTTTCTCAGGATTGAGAGAAATAAATCCATTCACTATTGTAACAAACTTCAAATCAAAAAACACCTGTGACATGAAATCGATTGTTTCTTTTGACCATCCTTTGTACTTGGCAAGATCATCCCCATGTTTATTCAGGTCAAATGATCCCCGTTTGGACAAAAATCCATAATACCATTTGAAATGGTCACGGGTCGGCATCGTACTGAAGAAATGATCTTCCTCTTGAAAGAAATGAGCATAAATACGATGTGGCTTACCCTTTTTTAACAGGTCTTCAAGTAATGGCTTGGAAGTCGGGAGATCCAAAAGCACGAGACTTGCCTTATTCATGGATACACCTTCCAAACTCGAATGATCCTCCAATAAGAACACTTCATCTTTCGAGAGATTCAGTTTGTCCAACGTGGATGGATGAAAGCAAACCAGCCTCTTATTTTCTTCAGGAATGAGGGCGTTCCACTTATGGACCTGTTTGATGCCCCGCACATCGAATAACTGCCAATGATCGATTTTTACATCATGCAGAAACACCTGTGGTTTTTTTCGGTTATTCCACTCATTTATGGATAATTCACCAATTACAGAAGCGTTCGAAAATGGTGTCATATGGTCTGCCAGTTCACCGAGACCGAAACCAACACCGTCCAATTGAATACCATTGTTTTCAAGGACCAGCTTCAAGTGATTCTGTTGTGATCCGATTTTTTTATAATGTCCGATGCTTACATCTTCAAGAATCCATTTCGGCTTTGGATTCTTCATCCCGAACGGTGCCAGGAGTTGAAGCTTTTCAATGGACTCCACTGAAATTTCGTCCACGGTGACGGTAGCATCTAGCTGTGTGACCGGGATGAAGTCATCCGGCGAAAGTTCTGTCTCTGCCAGTTCATTCAACCGGTTCCTTAGCTGGTCGACATCTTCTAGTTGCAGGGTCATACCCGCAGCCATCGGATGGCCACCAAAGTGGGGGAGGATATCCCTGCACGTGGAAAGATTCTTGAATAAATCAAATCCGACGATGCTTCTCGCCGATCCCTTTGCAGTCCCTTTTTCAGAATCATAGCTGAGCACGATGGTCGGTCGATAAAACTTATCCACAAGTCGCGATGCAACAATTCCCACGACCCCTGGATTCCAGCCTTCTTTCCCGATGATGAGAACAGCGTTATCCTTCAGGGGAAAGTCGTTCTCCACCATCTCAACTGCTTCCTCGGTCATTTGAGCAACGATTGATTGCCTCTCCTTATTCAAACCATCGATTTCTTCCGCAAGAGCTTTTGCTTCCTCTGTATCTTCTGTCAGCATAAGATCGACAGCAGGGTCCGCATCCCCTAAACGACCAACCGCATTGATTCTTGGAGCAATCATGAATCCAACCGTCTCTTCCGTTATCTCATGTTGATGGGCATTGCCAATTTTGCATAATGCTTTAATCCCCAATCGGTTTGAAACCCGAAGCTGTGCAAGACCTCTTTTAGCCAGGATGCGGTTCTCTCCTCTTAAAGGAACGAGATCGGCAATGGTTCCAATTGCTGCAAGATCAAGTAAATGGGTCGGTAATTCACCGTACAGGGCATGGGCCAGTTTGAAAGCGACCCCCACTCCCGCAAGTTCCCCAAATGGATATGAAGTGCCTTCGACTTTCGGATGAAGAAGAGCATATGTTTCTGGTAATTCAGGTCCAGGTTCATGGTGATCCGTTATGATCAGGTCCATTCCAAGCTCTTTCGCCAATTTCGCTTCGTTGACAGCAGATATTCCCGTATCTACTGTGATGATAAGTGAGAAGTCCTCATCCTTTGCCCAGCGGAATGCTCCTTCGTTCGGTCCATATCCTTCTGAAAACCGGTTGGGGATATAGAATTCCACCTCTGCCCCAAGATCTCTCAGGACCGTCATCATAACCGACGTCGAGCTGACCCCGTCCGCATCATAGTCACCGTAAACAAGAATTCTCTCTCCGTCTTGGATGGCTTTATGGATTCGTTCCGTTGCTTTTTTCATATCTTCAAATAAAAAGGGATCGTGAAATAAGTCGCCTGTATCAAATAAAAAATTCCGGGCTTCTTCAACATCTTCCAAGTCCCGGTTCAACAATAATTTTGCTACAAGCGAGGGTACTTTTAGTTCATTTGCAAGTTCTGTTATTTTATGTTCGTCTGATTCTGTCATAATCCAACGTGTTTTTGAATGTAACATACGTTCACCCCTCAACCTTACTCATTATACAAAAGTGGAGGAGTTGTTTCAATGTTAATGACAGTCTGGGAAAAGAAGAACGTTGAGTATACTTGGATGCGGGATGCCCCTCTGGTTAAAACGGGCCATTATTGGTGAGAAACCAGACGAAGTGGGAATAATCCGGCCGTTTCCTTCCCTAATTCAGCGGATTTTGCTGAAATCCGGCAGAAATCAACCTTCATCCAGCTAAATTACATTTTCATCCAAACAAATCCCAACAACTTACGCTCCTCTAATACAAAAAAAAGCCCGGCGGCAAAAGCCACCAAGCTCATTCATTCCCCCACGTCCCCTACTGAGTCAGGAGCGCGCTTTTTTAACGGGATATCTTCGGTCTTTTGTTTATGGATCCCTTCTGCCTGTTCCCTCAATAACATATTTTCTTTTTCAAGGGATTTGACCTTTCGCTGGATGACGAATAGCCGAAACAGTCCAACGGAACCTACAATGATCCCGCCCATGAAGACAGATCCAAGTATAACTAAAATAAGAGGCCAGTCTGACTCACCGAATAAATAGTTGACGGTGACGGGATCTACGTTGATGACAGCGAATATCGAAACCACCAGCGCAAAGAATATACCCAATAATAAAGTCCATTGAAATTTCATGAGGAGTCCCTCCCTTTAACTTAAGTCTATTTGATCATCACTTTCTTCAGAAGCAGGATTGAATGGATTGATATGAATAAACACATCGTTTACATTCGATTCTTCCAAAAGCTTCTCTTTCACTTTCTTCCCTACCCGGTGACCCTCTTCTACCGTCATAAAAGGATCAACGCTGATCTTTAGATCGATGATGACGTAGTGCCCATGCTCCCTTGCATGAAGCTCGTTGATTTCTTTCACTTCCGGGACGGACTCCACGATCTTTCGGAACGGCACGATGTCTTCCTCGTGCATAACGTGATCGAGTGTCGTATGTATCGATTCCGCCCCCAAATGCCAAGCCATCTTAAGAACAAGGAGGGAAACGAATATTCCCGCGACGGGATCTGCATAAACCAGCCAGCCTATATCGAACTTTCCTCCAAGGATGGAAGCTGAAATCCCTACGAGGGCTGCAATGGAAGAAAACACATCCGAACGATGCTCATACGCATTAACGATCAGAGCATCACTCTTTATTCTTTTACCCAACCGATATTTATATTGAAACATCGCTTCCTTTACGACAATGGAGACAATGACCGCATAAATCGCAATGGATGTAGGAGGACTAAGGGGATGAAAAAATGATTCAATCGATGACTTCCCGATTTCAATTCCTACCAGGAACAATAGGACAGCCACGATAATCGCCGCGATGGACTCCGCTTTTCCGTGACCATAAGGATGATCCTGATCAGGAGGCTGCTTGGCGGCACGCAGACCGATAAAGACGGCAAGGGACCCTGCAACATCCGATGCAGAATGGACCGCATCAGCAATGAGGGCCCTACTATTCCCGAGTATTCCTGCAGCCCACTTTATTATCGCCAACAAGATATTGCCCACCACACCAATCATGGCGGCAAATTCTGCTTTCTTAAAACGATCCTCATGGTTCATATATGACGCCTCCCTTATAACTCCTATTATTGTAACCCAATGCCGTAAAAAAACAAAAAAGAACAGGTCCGGGAAGATATACTCCCCTGACCTGTTCTTCATCATTATACTTGCGGTTCATCCGACCAGGTTTTCTTTTCTCTTACAGTTTTGATGGTACCTTTTTTCTTCAATTCTTTCTTCTTCATGACAAGCCATACTTGTGATGCGATGAAAACAGAAGAATAAGTACCGGAAATCAATCCGACAAGTAACGCGATGGAGAAGTTACGGATGGACTCACTTCCGAAGATCATGAGTGCAAGTACCGTAAATACAACGGTAAGGACGGTGTTAACTGAACGCCCCATCGTTTGCCTGATACTCTGGTTCACCACGTCTTCAATGTCTTTATCCGTCTTCAATCTACGTTTCTTATGCAGGTTCTCCCTGAGCCTGTCGAAGGTGACGATCGTATCATTAATCGAGTACCCGACAATCGTCAGGACGGCTGCAATGAACGTGATATCCACTTCAAGCCTTGTGAGACTGAAGAACGCGATGATGAAGAATGCATCATGCAGGAGGGCAAGGATCGCACCCATTGCCATTCTCCATTCAAATCGGATCGTGACGTAAATGATGATTCCGACAGAAGCAATTGCCACAGCAATCATGGCGTTTTGTGCAAGCTCTTTCCCAATGACGGGAGAAACGGTGCTGATACTCGGTTCAGCTCCGTAAAGCTTATTGAAGTGGTCCTTTAGTGTAGCGATATCATCCTTATTCAGATCATCCGTATAGCGGACGACCGCAATATTATCTTTATCTCCTGAGATGACGACATCCTCAGAAGGCAGATTAATTTCCTTCAGTTCGTCCTGAATCTGTTCGGTCTTCAGGCTTTGATCAGCCAGAACTTCCATCCGGGATCCGCTGACAAAGTCAATTCCAAGATTTAATCGGAAAATGGCCAGGATGATGATACCTGCCGTAATGAGTACCGCTGACAAAGTAAAGAATTTCTTTCGCTGTGCTGCGAAATCAAAGCGGTCAAACCGGGTAGGGAGATCCAGTGTATCGTAGTTCTCCGCCAAGTCCTTGATTTCGGATTTTTTTACGCCGAACCATCCCGGCTTTTTATTAAAGATACGGCTGTTCACCCAAAGGCCGAGTAACAGTCGTGAACCCCATACCGCCGTAATGAAGCTTGTCAGGATACTGACAATCAGCATCGTTGCGAATCCTTTGACCGAACTTGTCCCATAGAAGAAGAGAACGGCCGCTGCAAGGATGGTCGTTACGTTGGCATCCAGGATCGTCAGGAAAGAAGATTTATTACCTGCCTGGAAGGCCGAACGTATCGGCTTCCCGACCCGCATCTCCTCTTTGATCCGTTCATATGTGATGATATTCGCATCGACGGCCATTCCCACACCAAGGATAAGGGCTGCAATTCCCGGCAGGGTCAGGACCCCGTTCATCATATCGAAAATTAACAGTATCAAGTAAATATAAACTGAAAGGGTGATCGTTGCGATCAGTCCCGGGAAACGGTAATACGCAATCATGAATAAGAAAATGATCGCGATCCCGATGATCCCTGCAGTGACTGTCTTATCCAGTGCCTGCTGACCGAATTGTGCTCCAACGGATGTTGAATATTTTTCATCCAGTTTAACCGGAAGTGCACCTGCATTTAAAAGGGACGCAAGATTCTGGGCACGCTCAACCGTGAAGTTCCCTTCAATGATGACTTCATCCGAGTTAATCGGCTTACTCACCGCCGGGTCAGAGATGAATTTCGGATCCGCTTTCCCTGTTTCAGCTTTGTAAGAATCTTTTCCTTCCTCGAAATCAAGCCAGATAACCAGCTGATTCTGAGGATACATAGCTGAGATTTCCTTCGTTAATTCATAGAATTTAGAGCGATCTTTCAACTTTAATGAAACAATCGGATTGTTTTTGTCATCAAATGTCTGTTTCGCAGATCCAGACGCAAGATCCGAACCGTCCAGACGGACTTTATCGTTTACGTCACGGAACGTCAGATTGGCTTGAGTGGAAAGGATTTCCCTTGCCTCGTTCTGATCCTCCACACCAGCAAGTTGAACACGGATGCGGTTCCCGTCTTCAATTTGGATGTTGGGTTCACTGACTCCCAATACGTTGATACGCTTGTCGAGTGCATCCGCTGTATTGGCGACGGTCTCTTTCGTGATTTCCTGACCTTTTTTGATAGGCTGAACTTCGTAAAGAACTTCAAACCCTCCCTGAAGGTCCAATCCCAGTTTGATGTTATCGACTATGCTCTTCGTAGTTCCTCCCATAGTACCTGCAAGCAATACCACAAGTATAAAGAAGGCAATTATTCGGCCACGCTTTACCATTATGTATAGATCCTCCTTGCCGTTTTAAAAACCATACAAACTATGTGCTTAAAAAAGTAATATAATTCCTGAATTCTTCAACATTCTCATTATCTACGAGAAAGAAAAGAGTGTCAATTTCTTTTCGGACTATTTTCCATTCTTATTCGGGCGAAGCAGCTCATTCAATTCATCTTCATTCACTTCGGCAAACCAATTGGGAGACCGATATGCTTCAATGGTCTCAAAGCTCATATACTCTCCAGGCTTGACCGTTAACACATCACTCACCAATTGAAAGAATTTCATATCCACATCAGGCTTTTTCCATTTTTTCTTCGTTAAGTAGGCCCATAGGCGGTCAGTGTCTGCCTTTCCGTAGCCAAGCACTTCGAATTCTTCTACTTTGCTAACAAGCGCTGGTACTAATGATTCATAAAAACGGTCATAAGGATGCTGATTGTTCTTCATACCCCGTTCACCCCATCTGGGCTATATTTAGCCGGAATTGTTCACTACTTGTCATGCTTTGTCCACCCTTGTGCATATACATCATTGTATACGATTATACCAATTTTGAGAAGGCAGGGAATTTTATGTCAAAATTTCTGAAAGGCACCATGATCTTAATGATGGCCGCCTTTATTACTAGAATATTAGGATTCGTCAATCGGATCGTCGTTGCCAGGTTCATCGGGGAAGAGGGCGTCGGGCTATTTATGATGGCATTCCCTACACTCATTCTCGTCATCACCATCACTCAACTTGGACTTCCTGTCGCCATCTCGAAAAATGTAGCTGAAGCAGAATCAAAGGGTGATATCCGGAAAGTAAAAAAAATATTGGTGGTGTCTTTATCCCTTACCATGGGATTATCGATTATCTTCACCCCGGCTCTCATTCTACTTGCCCCTTACTTAACAGACGTATTGTTCACCGATGACCGGATCTATTATCCGTTGGTCGCCATCGCCCCGATCATTCCGATCGTAGCGGTCTCATCTGTCATCAGGGGGTATTTCCAGGGCCGTCAGAACATGAAACCGTCTGCTTATTCCCAGGTTATCGAGCAAGTGGTCCGGATTACGCTGATTGCCTTATTGACCAAAACCTTCCTGCCTTACGGTATTGAATATGCAGCCGCCGCTGCCATGGTGGCCTCGGTACTTGGAGAACTCGCTTCCCTTCTCTATCTGTTCGCAAGCTTCAAGGTTAAAAAGAAGTTCAAGATCAGACGCAACTTCTTCACCTCGATCCGGAATGGTCGGGAAACGTTCAATGAGCTCATGAGTGTGGCCCTGCCTGCGACAGGCAGCAGGATGATCGGGTCGATTGCCTGGTTTTTTGAACCGATCGTGGTAGCCAACAGTCTTGCCCTCGCTGGAGTGGCGGCGGGAATGGCGACGAAGCAGTATGGTTCATTGACAGGATACGCACTCCCCCTTTTGTTCCTTCCATCTTTCGTAACCTTGTCATTATCTCAATCTCTTGTACCGGCCATAAGCGAAGCCAATTCTCAAAAAAACTTCAGCTTAATCGAGCACAGACTTCAGCAGGCTCTAAGATTCTGCCTGATCACCGGTGGGATATCAGTTGTCATCCTTTACATTTATGCGGAGCCACTCATGCAGGTCATGTACGGCAATGAAAACGGGGCAGGTTTCCTCATGATCATGGCACCCTTCTTTTTATTTTATTATTATCAGGGACCATTACAGGCCGTTTTGCAGGCATTGAACCTTGCCAGGGCCGCCATGATCAACAGCCTCATAGGTGCCGTCGTCAAAACCGGCGTCATTTTTGTTCTTGCGTCACAGCCTGCTTTCGGTATTAACGGGGCTGCTCTCGGAATCGTGACGGGATTCATGCTCGTGACCCTGCTTCACTTCATGACGATCTTGAAATATATCCCGATGACGATTTACGCGAGGGATTATGTGAAGACAATCATCGTCCTTTTGGTAACCGGAATATGGGGCCACTACTCATACCTTCACCTGTTTGATGACGAGTCGGCAGTATTCCGCCTGCTATTCGGGGTCATGACTTCCACAATTTTGTACACACTGCTCTCCATCGGCCTGAAACTCATCGTGAAAAACGACCTTGCCAGGATACCGTTCATCAAACGATTCATCACTCCTTAGTCTCCCAAATAAAAAATACTCCTTAAATGTTTAAGGAGTATTTTTTATTACTGGTTTTTTTCATCAATATAAAACTGTCCATTTTGAAAGCTGCAAAAGGAGATTTCCTGAATGTTTTTGAACCCCCGTTCCCTCAATTCCTTCCGTAACCAAAAGGCTGTTTTGCCGATCATATCAAGATGGGTGGTTTGGACCTGCCCATCCAGGATCAAAGGCAGGGTAAGGGAGTGAGGAGTCTTTTTATCTTTCTTTAACACCGATAATTTCCCCGAAGGTTCCAATATGGCGAATTCAACATCAGCCAGATTAAAGATATCCTTTTCCCTTAACTGAAGTAATAAATCATCGTAATTATACCGCTGTTTCTTCATGGCTTTGTCATCGATTTTTCCATTATGAATGATGACGGAGGGCTTTCCGTCCAATAACTCCCGGAAGGATTTAGAGCGCAGGGAAAACCATGCAAACAGAATCTGTATAAGGACGATGACCGCCATAGGAAGAACCGTATGAATGATCGGGTCATCGGGCTGTTCGATGGCCATGACCGCCATCTCTGCAATCATCATGAATACGACCAGATCCAGAATGCTTAATTCCCCGATCTCCCTCTTACCCATGATTCGGAATATGAATATGATCAAAAAATAAAGAAAAAGAGTGCGTGCAATGATGATAACGTATTCCTCCATTGCTTTTCCCTCCCTACACATGTCATTATGTAGTATCGACAGAAGGACAAAATAAATCGGAGGAATATTTATCCACCAAGAAACGGGCGAATATACTTGAAATACACATAGAGTGTGGAAACAGCAAGGGATATGATTGTGACGGGAACACCGATAAGCAAATATTGATAAAATTTGATATGTACATTTTCCTTCGATGCAAGTCCTGCGATGACCAGGTTAGAAGAAGACCCAAGAAGCGTCCCATTCCCACCAAGGCAAGCCCCGAGAGCCAATGACCACCATAATGGGTCCATATTGACCATGCCGAACTCACCGAATTCCTGAATGACGGGAATCATGGCCGCCACAAACGGGATATTATCCACTACTGCAGAAAGTAAGCCGGTTCCCCATAGGATGACAAACGCCGTTTTCTTCATATCCCCATCCGTCGCCCGCAGTATTTCACGTGCGATTTCATCAATGAATCCTGCCTCTTCAATCCCCCCTACAAGTAGGAACAGGCCCATAAAGAAAAAGAGCGTTCCCCATTCCACCTCTCTAAGGACCGATTCAGGCGGGTGAATTTTCTCCAGGAGCAGGAGGAGCAGGACGGCCCCCGCCAGGGATACTGTGGTCACATCAAGGTGAAAAATTGGATACACTGAAAACCCCACGAGAACCAATGCCAGTACAAATATGGACTGGAACAATCCCCTATTCTTCTTTAAATACTCGGCAGGATCAATGCCCTTCAGCAACAGCTTCCTATCCTCTTTCACATGAAGCACTTCCCTGTACAGGACACACATGATCAAAAGTGTCACACCATAGACCATCAAAACGACAGGTAACAAATTTTCCAGAAAGGCATTGAACGTAAAGTGCTTCACTGCCTGGCCGATCATCATATTAGGGGGATCACCAATAAGCGTTGCCGTCCCGCCTATATTACAGGCAAGGATCGTCATGATCAGAAAAGGGATGGGCGGAAGTTCAAGAAGCCTGGTCAGTTTGAAAAGGATCGGTACCAGCAGCATGGCAATCGTGACGTTTGCCAAAAAAGCCGAACCCACTGCAGCGAGAGAAGAAAACACGATTAGGAGCGCCAGCCCATTCCCGTTCACCCATTTGGCGACCTTAATGGCAATAAACTCGAATACCCCCGTTTTGCTTGTGATCGTTACGATCAGCATCATGGAAAACAAAAGAGTAATGGTTTTCCAATCAATGTAGGTGAATAGAGCCTTTTCAATTGGAAATGCGCCTATCAGAAGCATGGCGACCCCACCTGCCATGGCAGCAAGTACACGATTCCACTTTTCAGTCATTAAAAGCATATAAACAGTAACGAATACAATCAATACAATCATCGGGGACATGGTCACTCACTCCTTATCCTAAAAGGAAGTTTCATACTAGTCTATGAGGCTTGACCACTGAAAATTTCTAGTCTTTTTTACAATGGACAGGAATATGCTTGTACTAATACGGAATAAAATTATCGAGATAGAAGGGAGAGGACCGTCATCGAAGCAAAAAAAATGGGTGGTGCCGTCCTTTATGGAGCGACTACCATATTTGTCATAGCGATTGTTGCAAGCTTATTATTCTCTTTACTGCTCAGGTTCACTAATCTTACCGAAAGCTCCATCACGCTATTTGTCACCATCATTTCGTTCCTATCATTGTTTGTTGGTGGATTCATGTCAGGTGGAAAGGGAAAAACAAAAGGATGGATGCTGGGAGGGTCGACAGGACTCATTTATACGCTTGTCATCTTCTTATTTCAATACCTCGGTTATGACAGCCTCTTTTCAATGGAACAGCTTATTTATCACGGCTGCTACATCCTCACAGCCATGATGGGAGGAATACTTGGTGTGAATATGAGTGGCGGTACAAGAGAAGATTAGAACAGAAATAAAAAGGGTTCCTCTCAAAGTGCCGAGGCACGATGATGAGGAACCCTTTTTAATTAAACCTGCTCAGCTCTAACGACTTCCCTGATCGCATTACGATCATATGTAAGACGGCTGCCGTCACCACAAAGGATGACTATTTTACCTTCTTCAATGGCATCGATTGATCCGTGTAAACCGCCAATCGTGATGATTCTATCACCCTTCGCAAGCTCATTTTGCATTTTTGAGATCGCTTTTTGACGCTTTTGCTGAGGACGGATCAGTAAAAAATAAAACAGAACAAACATTAAAATCAAAGGTAGTATTGTTCCTAAACTTCCTCCCATTCTTTTCCCCTCCTTTCACTGAATTATTTATAGCATGCTTTTTTAGAAGTTTTTCGCATCTGGACGGTTGAAGCCGTACTGCTCGAAAAATTCTTCCCTAAAGTCTCCTAGACGATCTTCACGAATCGCTTGTCTGACTTGCTCCATCAATTTTAACAGAAAATGAAGGTTATGATAAGTCGTAAGGCGAATTCCGAACGTTTCGTCACATTTGATTAAATGACGGATATAGGCACGGCTGTAATTTTTACACGTGTAGCAGTCACAATTTTCGTCTATCGGCCTGAAATCCCTTGCAAATTTGGCGTTTTTCACAACAAGACGCCCTTCACTTGTCATAAGGGTACCATTACGGGCAATTCGGGTTGGAAGCACGCAATCGAACATATCGATTCCTCGCATTGAACCATCGATCAATGAATCCGGAGATCCAACTCCCATAAGGTATCGAGGTTTATCTGAAGGAAGATGAGGAGTCGTGAAATCAAGTACACGGTTCATGACGTCCTTAGGCTCTCCGACAGAAAGTCCACCGACGGCATAACCCGGGAAGTCCATGGAAACAAGATCGCGGGCACTTTGCTTACGTAATTCTTCGTATTCCCCTCCCTGTACAATTCCAAATAACCCTTGATCCTGTGGTCGCTGGTGAGCTTCCAGACAGCGTTCAGCCCAACGTGAGGTGCGCTCCACAGAACTCTTCATATAGTCATATTCTGCAGGGTAAGGTGGACATTCATCGAATGCCATCATGATATCCGAGCCCAATGCATTCTGAATCTCCATCGCTTTCTCCGGACTGAGGAAAAGTTTATCCCCGTTCAGATGATGACGGAAATGGACCCCTTCCTCTTCAATCTGGCGAAGCTTACTTAAACTGAACACTTGGAAGCCGCCTGAATCGGTCAGGATGGCACGATCCCAGTTCATGAATTTATGAAGGCCCCCCGCTTCTCTTATGATTTCATGGCCCGGACGTAGCCAAAGATGATAGGTATTACTAAGGATGATGCCGGATTCCATGGATTTCAGATCCTCAGGGGACATCGTTTTCACCGTAGCCATCGTCCCCACAGGCATGAAGGCAGGGGTTTCAAATGAACCGTGTGGTGTATGGACCCGGCCCAATCTTGCACCGGTTTGTTTACATGTTTTAATCAATTCGTATTTTATTGCAGTCAACTTGGGAATTCTCCTTCCAATTTCCATTGGGTTTTCTTATATTTCAATCATTATTTAATCAACATGGCATCGCCGAAGCTGAAGAAGCGATACTTCTCTTTAACGGCCGTTTCATAGGCATGCATCACGTTTTCCTGACCTGCAAACGCACTGACCAGCATGATCAGGGTCGACTTCGGCAGATGGAAATTCGTAATCAGACCATCGATCCCTTTAAACTCGTATCCAGGATAGATGAATATATTCGTCCAGCCATTCTCTTCCACGAACGTGCCGTGTTTTGAAGCAATGGTCTCAAGTGTCCGGGTGGATGTCGTTCCGACTGTAACGATGCGCCCTCCATTTGCCCTTACTTCATTTAATAGGCGGGCAGTCCCCTCAGAAACCTGATAGAACTCAGCATGCATGTCATGTTCCTCGATTGTGTCCACAGATACCGGTCTGAAGGTTCCGAGGCCAACATGCAGAGTAATGAATGCAATATGAACACCTTTATCCCTCAGCTCATCCAACAGTTCCTCGGTAAAGTGAAGGCCCGCGGTTGGAGCAGCAGCTGAACCTCTTTCTTTGGCAAACACTGTTTGATAGCGGTCCTGTTCTTCCAGGCGTTCCCGGATATATGGAGGCAAAGGCATTTCCCCCAATTCATCCAGCACTTCATAAAAAATCCCTTCATACGAGAATTCAAGGATCCTCCCGCCATGTTCTTTCATATCGACACAGGTTGCTTTTAACTTCCCGTCACCGAACACGATCTCCGTTCCGACCCGGATCCGTTTAGCCGGCTTCACCAGGGTCTCCCACTGGTCCCCATCTTCCTGTTTTAAGAGGAGCACTTCTATATTGGCCCCTGTACCTTCTTTTTGCCCAAAAAGACGAGCCGGCAATACCCGTGTATCATTCAAGACGAGGCAATCCCCTTCTTCCAGGTAATCGGTAATTTGTTTAAAACGGATATGATCCATGGAACCATCTTCTTTATCCAGCACCATCAATCTACTCTCGGAGCGGTTCTCAAGAGGGGTCTGGGCAATTAGTTCTTCAGGTAAATGAAAATCAAAATCTTCTACTTTCACCATTTTTCACCTAGCTTATGTAAATCTCACTATTGAGTCCTATTTGAATCTCCCGATTATATAAAAGATAACGGAAAGTATAACACTAATCAGAATAGAAGTCATAAGTGGAAAATAAAATGTTGTGTTTTCTTTTTTGATGATAATATCACCAGGGAGCTTCCCTATTTTAATGAATTGCATGAGGAAGCCAATCACCAGTATGATTCCACCGATGATCATGACGAACTTGGGCAATCCGGTCATTTGTTCGGCACCTCCAATTGGAAATGGTCATATACAAGATGTGTGACGACCCTTCCCCTTGGTGTCCTCTGGATGAACCCGATCTGTAATAGATACGGTTCGTAAACATCTTCAATCGTATGGGACTCCTCACCGATACTTGCAGCGATGGTATCAAGCCCCACAGGTCCTCCCCTGAAGCGTTCAATGATTCCTTTAAGAAGCTTATGGTCGATATGATCAAGACCCAGCTTATCGACTTGAAGAAGTTCCAGGGCTTCCCTTGAAAGTGAGGTGGTAATATCACCATTCCCTTTCACCTGGGCAAAATCCCTTACCCTTCTGAGTAATCGATTCGCGATTCGGGGTGTCCCTCTTGATCTCCGGGCCAATTCTTCAGAAGCCTTCGCTTCGATCTTCGTGTTCAGTATGGCAGCGGTCCGCTGAACAATTTCGTTCAGCTGCTCTTCATTATAATATTCCAACCGGCATAAAACACCAAATCGATCTCGAAGCGGAGCCGACAGTGCGCCGGCACGGGTCGTCGCCCCCACCAGCGTGAAAGGAGGGAGATCCAAACGGACTGATCGTGCACTGGGACCATTCCCGATGACGATATCCAGACAAAAGTCTTCCATGGCCGGATAAAGAACCTCTTCTATGGCCCTGGGCAGCCTGTGGATCTCATCGATGAACAATACATCACCAGGCTCAAGTGCCGTCAGTACCGCTGCCAAGTCTCCCGGCCTCTCGATGGCAGGTCCTGAAGTGGTCCGCAGATTCACTCCCATTTCATTGGCTATGACCGCGGCAAGGGTTGTCTTACCCAACCCGGGTGGACCGTAAAGCAGGACATGATCGAGAGTTTCCTCCCGCATTTTTGCCGCTTCGATGAAAACCTCCAGATTATGCTTCACCTTATCTTGCCCTATATATTGTTTTATTGTCTGAGGACGCAAGGAATATTCAAAGGAATCTTCATTTAATTCTGATTCGCCTGATACGATTCTGTCTTCCATTTAGACTTCCTCCTTCCTTTGGCTTTATTTCAATAGAAGTTGAAGGGCTTTTCGGATGATTTCGTCTGAAGAATGCCCTTCCCCTTTCAATTTAGGAGTGATTTTCTTTATTTCACGTTCAGAGTAGCCAAGGGCTTTAAGGGCAAGGATTGCTTCATCAAAGGCCTCGTCCTTCACGCTTGATACTGCTGTTTCCTCATGATTCGAAAATAGACTGGGAAAATAATCCGGAACAACATCCTGAAGCTTTCCTTTTAGATCCAGGATCATTTGACGGGCAGTCTTCTTCCCGACACCGGGAAACTTTGTCAGGAAGCTTTCATTCTCTTCTTCGATGGCTGAAATCACCTGCTGAGGGGCACCTGATGCCAAAATCGCCAAAGCTCCCTTTGGACCAATCCCTGAAACATTTAATAGTTTCATAAATAGCAGCTTCTCTTCAATGGCAAGAAACCCGTAAAGGGCAATAAGATCTTCTCTCACATGCTGATATGTAAAAATCTGAATCTCTTGATTCTGATATTTTGAATAAACAAAAGGATTGGCTGTATACAACTGATAGCCTATTCCATTATTCTCCACCACTACGTATTCTGGACCCACTTGACTGACTGTCCCTCTTATATATTCATACATTCCATTCTCTCCCTATTTACATCTCACTGTTTCGTCACTCATCCACCATCCAATGGACATATAAAATCTATTGTATCATATCACTATTTAAAGGGATGGGAAAGAGAGATCAAAGAGAAACACTTGTTCTAATTTTAACAAATATCGTTATTCTTGGGCAGGGGAAATTCAGCAATAAAAAAACCAGTGATCTATGCACTGGTTTTCATTCTTATTTAGGAACGGAATAGGCCTTAAATTGTTCGAGCACCTCTTCATACTCCTGCTTCGACTTGATGGGGATGCCTTTGACAAGATCATCATGGCGTTTACTCTCAAGCTTCTCTACGTCTATCTGAAAGAAGGACTGAATGATCTCCGCCTGTCCAGGTTTGCCGTTGAATATAGACAGTACACCTTTATCTGATATACCGAAGTATCCATTGGTTTTTAAAAGGGGTGAAATATCATCCATTTTTTTCTGGAACACGATTTGTTCTTCCGTCATATCCATCAGCTGCCAATCATCATATGCAGCCCAAAAGTCTTCCATGCTCCAAATCGTTTCCTGAACGATTTCCTCGCTCACTTCACCATCCAGATATACTCTCTCCAGTATAACCGTGACCGTATGGGCAGATGCGACCTCAGCAGGCGTATCGTTCAGTGTCTCCAGGGAACTGCCGTCAGCAGCCTGCTTTTCCTCCGTATAAAAAAACGTGAAATAAAATGCACCGACTAACAACAACACCATAAACACGATTCGAACCTTCATCGTCATCGTGATCACCTCGAACTTGATTTATGTAAATCTCTATCCACTAGTCTTGCCAAAGCCTGTTAAGAATATCCAAACTCCTTCAAACTTTTTAGGGACGGACTTTCCCGGATTTCAAAAAAAAAGACTGCTTAAAGAAACGTTTCTTTAAGCAGCCCACTTTCATTAACGGCTCATGCGGTCCTTCACTGATCGGAACATATCATGAATGTCAAAGTTGATTGCTTCCCTTGGACCACCGTCACGTAAATCATTATCAATGTTTCTCACCCGACTGAATGTTCCCTCATCTGTCACCACAGAAACCGTTCTTCCATGGAGATAAGGCTGTACTGCTTCTTTCACACGGGCTTTTGTTTCCTCGGCTTTACTATGGTCATCCACTTCTATTGCTATGAGGACATCCGAACCATAGGCGACGGCACGAACATCACTGACATTCTTGACATTCCCTGTCACGTCCCCTATCTTCTCAGCCAGATCTCCTTCATATGCTGTATAATACGATCTCCTTGCGTCACGGGTATTATCATCAAGATGACCGTGATAATTGGCATCTCCGTGGCTCGCACGGCCATCCCTTGCTAAGAAATTCTCATCATAATTGGCAAGCGGCCGTGAAGGATTCTTTGGATTTCCGCTCTCATCTCTCACTTGTAAGAATTGGCGCTTCTTCTGACGGATATCCTGCCCTTCTTTTCCAACAGAATGATCATACATTTCAGTTAGAGGTCCGTCCCTCTCATCCCGGTTGTCTCCCCCGTGTCCATCGTTGGAGTAGAAGCCGAGTGGCTCGTAGGAGTCTGTATAACGGTCTTGAGCTTTTTCTTCTCCACTATTACATGCAGCAAGACCCAGGGTCATGACGGCTGTTAACGGTACCATGAATAATCGTTTATTCAATGGTGATTCCTCCTTCAACCCAAACTTTGAGCATAATATCTGCTCACCATTAGGTTGTGAAAAGAGGAATCAAATCATTCGAACAATGTTTGGAGACATCCCCTACAATTGGCTATTGATTCTCTTCACTTCCCCATGTAGCTCCTGATTGAATTGCATCCTCATGTGGAATTGTTGAAGAGTCAAATCCGTTAAATATCCCCACACATTCTGCTTGTAATATTGATCTTCCCTGATGAATCGATTCCATTCCCTAAATACATCCGATGGATACATCAATCCAATATAAAAAATCAGGTTATCATGATAGGAATCAAAGCACGTCATCTTTTTGATTTCACTCAATGACCAATTTAAATAAGGGGAAATCCGGTTGCAAAATTGAAGATCATCCGTCATGGCCGTAGAACGGGACATAAGATCAAAATCAATTAAGTACACAATCCCGTTTTTCCCTCTCAAGAAATTATGATGCGCCACATCTCCATGAGTGATGCAGTCACTATTTTCATGGACACCGATGGATTTCATTTCTTTTAATGCCCATCTGCCCCATTCTAAATAAGTATACAAATAATAAGGCTGAATGAATGCCTGTAAGTAGGGAAGATTATATTGAAACTGCAGCATTCGCTTTTTCCATTTTTTTAACCATCGATACTGTGGGACCTCTTCTGTCCAGGAACCCCTGATTGTTTTGGAAATAGCATGGAATTTCTTCAAAACCATTAATGTGTCTTCCCGGTCATTACGTTGATCATAGCTGATTGGACCAGCCGTATCCAACCATGTCGTGATTCCGATTGGCATTCCTTCAAATAATAATATCTCTTTGTCATGAATAGGATGAAACGGAAGCACATGATAGAACCTTTCCCGTATCAGGGTTGAAATCAACCGTTCCTGGAGCAAGAATTTCAATTGGCTGGGAAAACGTTTCACAAACCACTTCATGCCATGGCTTTTAAGCATCCACTTTCCTTCTTTTATACTTTTCAAAGATGCACCGGGATCCTTTAATTTATATTGCAAAAAAGAAAGGAGACGATGTGAATAATCGTCCCCTCGTGCGAGCATATTATCCCTCAAAATCATCGTCATTGTAATTTGGCATGCTAAATGCTCTTGGACCAAACATTCCCGGTGATCCCATCTGCATTCCCTGACCTTGAGGTCCCATTGGCATTCCTTGACCCTGTGGCCACATTGGCATTCCCTGACCAGGCATCCCTTGCATCCCTTGCATCCCTTGCATTCCTTGACCCGGCATTCCCTGGTTCATCATTCCTGGACCGAATCCTGGCTGCTGTTGCATTCCTTGTGGCATTTGCTGTGGCATCATTGGTTGATGCATCATTGGACCATATTGAGGACCGCCACATCCGCAATCGCCTTGATCACTAGCTCCCATTACATTGGATGGCTGACCCATCGGCATTTGGGCTCCCATCACTCCAGTCGGCTGACCCATCGGCATTTGATAACCGCTTGGAGACTCTTCAGACATTGCTCCCTGTACCTGGCCTCCTGGTCCCATTGGATATCCGCCCGGCATGCCACCATGGAATCCAGGTCCCGGCATGACTGGGGAAACTGGGTAACAGTTTCCTGGATACGGCATATACGGTGCCTGCTGCTGCGGCATTTGAACAGAAGGATAGTTCTCATCAGATGCACCCATTACGCCGGATGGCTGACCCATCGGCTGTTGCATCGGCATTTGCATTGGTTGCTGCATTGGTTGCTGCATCGGCATTTGCATCGGCATCTGTGCATGCGGCATGTAAGGCATGACTGAAGAAGATTCTTCCTCATATCCCATTTGTGGCATCATCGGCATGTTCTGCATTCCAGGCATCATTTGTGCACCTTGTACCTGACTGCCTGGTCCCATCGGCATTCCTTGGCCCATAGGCATTCCATATCCTGCTCCCGGGTGCATACCGTGCGGCGGACAGAATCCTGACCCTGGCATGACAGGTGATACAGGTACACAATTATTTGGGTTATTATACATAGGCTGGGTGTTCCCTCCTTGTGGTTGTGATGGCATCTGTAAGCTCTCTTCCTCTTGAACACCTTTTACGGCTTCTTGTTTTGGCTTTGGCTGTTCTTTCGCTTTAGGGAGTACATTGGTAGGTTTAGGCGGTGTTTTGGGTTTAGGCATTGGTTTTGCCTGTTGCTTCGGTTGCTGAACTTGCATATTTGCCATGTTCATCATGTAGTAGTTATTGATGTCAATTTCCGGGACCACTGGTTGAGGCATTTTAGGCGTAAATGGCTTTTGAACTTCTTTTGGCATTTCTTTCTTTGCTTCTTGCACTGGCATGGCCATGGGCTTCTGTTCCTTGAAAGGATGCTCGGCTTTTGGCATTTCCTTCTTCGGCATTTCCTTGGATCCGTATTTGATCTGTGTCTCTTTCTTTACGGTTCCGCCCGCAGTAGGCACTTTAATTTTCATGCCAGGCATGATCATATCAGGGTTTGAAAGCTGGGCATTCATTTGTTTTAATTCTTCGAAATTCACGCCATACTTCTTGGCGATTTTCCAAAGAGTATCCCCTTTTTGAACAATATGGATTTTCACTCTGTTTCCCTCCTCAGGCATAAGTCTATATATCCTATGACAAGATAGGCAAATTGCTAATCATCTACATAAAAACTTATGAGATATCAAAAAAAAATATACCGTCCCTCGGATGGGGACGGTATATTTCAGCTTGTTCCATATGATTTCTTCTATGCTTTAAGCACGGGCCAGCATGCGTTCCAATGCATAAATCGCATTTTCTGAAACAACTTCATCCACTTTGATGATATTTTCAGGATTTCCTTCCATTATGTTTTCCAATGACCAAAGGAGATGGGGTAAATCAATTCGATTCATCGTCAAGCACGGGCACATATATGGATTCAGTGAAACGATTTTTTTATCGGGGTGCTGATTCATTAATCTTTTGACAAGATTCATTTCCGTCCCGATTGCGAAAGACGATCCGGGTGGAGCCTGTTCAATCGTTTCTATGATATATTTAGTGCTTCCATTCAAGTCGGACTGCTCGACTACTTCGCGTCGGCATTCCGGGTGGACGATGATTTTCATGTCAGGATGATTATGCCGGATGTCTTCTATATTCTTCTCTGTGAAATTCTCATGCACCGAGCAATGACCCTTCCAGAGGATCACTTTTACTTGTTCAACGTCACCATCATAAATTAGTTCGTTTTGAATGGGGTCCCAGACAGCCATCTCATCTAAGGGTACTCCCAGGTCGGCAGCCGTATTACGTCCTAAATGCTGGTCAGGCAAGAATAGGATTCGCTCCTTCTCCGAAAGTGCCCACTTCACCATTTTATGAGCGTTGGATGACGTAACCGTAGCTCCTCCATTTTCCCCTACAAAGCTCTTGATCGCTGCAGTCGAGTTAACATAGGTAAGGGGGAGGATACTGTCTCCGAAGACTTCTATCAGCTTTTGCCATGCTCTTTCAGTCTGATAAATATCCGCCATATCCGCCATGGAACACCCTGCCCTCATGTCAGGCAAAATGACCGCTTGATGATTTTCCGTTAAAATATCGGCCGTTTCTGCCATAAAATGCACACCACAAAACACGATATATTCCGCTTCCTTATTCTCCGCCGATATTTGGGCGAGCTGAAGGGAATCCCCCACGGCATCAGCAAATTGAATCACTTCGTCTTTTTGATAATGATGCCCGGGTATGAAAAGCTTCTTCCCCATTTGCTGCTTGATTTCCCTTACTCTGCTTTCCATCTCATCGGTAGAAAGGCTCGTGATCGACTCAGGTAAAACGCCCGTTTCTTTCGTTAATTCATCCAATAATCCCATGTTCAAACCCCTTCCCTACTCCTGCTTTTGCACTAATATCAAGTGATTTCACGGAATGCGTCAAATATCCAAGGGAGATATACTGAACTCCTGTTTCCGCATAAGCCCTTAGATTCTCCCTCGTAATTCCCCCCGATGCTTCAGTAGCAATATGAGAAGGCACAAGGGGAGCCCACCTTCTGATTGTGTCCGGGCTGCAGTTATCGAACATGATGACATCAGCCCCGCTTTCGATTGCCTCCATCAACTGCTCTTTTGTTTCAATTTCCACTTCCACTTTCACCATATGACCGATTTGATTTTTCACTTGCCTGACTGCCTCTTTGATGGAGCCTGCGAAGTAAATATGATTATCCTTTAGCATGATGGCATCATAGAGACCATTACGGTGATTGAAACCACCACCGATTCTGACGGAATACTTCTCAAGCATCCGTAATCCCGGTGTCGTTTTCCGCGTATCGCAGAGCCTTACCCCTGTGCCCTTTACCAGTTCGACGGCACGGTGCGTTTCTGTTGCAATTCCGCTCATGCGCTGAATCAAATTCAGGATTACTCTTTCCCCTTGCAGTAAATCCCCCATGGGACCCTTAATATCAGCAATCCTTTGTCCTTCTTCCACGTAGTCCCCATCTTCCACATACAACTGAACCTGAATCGAAGGGTCAAACAAAGAAAACCCGATTTCCACTACATCCCTGCCACAAAATATCCCATTCTCTTTCACCAAAAGGGAAAAGGATCCTTCATGACCTTTTCTAAACAGTATCTCAGATGACAGATCCCCGTCCCCGAGGTCTTCCCGGTAAAACCCTTCAAGCATAGATTTTAGTTTCATTTTGTTCATGATATTCCACCCTCAATCGACCTTCATTGTTTTGGAGAATGATTTTTCGTTTGAACCATTCATCGTTATTTTCCTTTGGGAAATCCGCCCGGATATGTCCTCCCCTGCTTTCAGTCCGTAATAATGCTGACTCTGTGATCATTCTGCTGACGATCCACATGAAGTACGTCTGAATTTCTTCTCGTGAATTAAAATCCAGGTGCTCTTGAAATGTAAGCGGCTGATTCTTTAACCATTTCAAATGAGTAAGCAAATCTTCATCATTCCGGATGATTCCAACACCATTCATCATTCCTGCTCTTATATCATCCGTTTGGAAAGGAACGGAAAGCGATATTCCCTCTTTCACTTCATCAACAGGGGGAGTGAGATGAGTGGAGCATTCCGCCCCCTTTGCCAGTAAGAAATCCCCCAGTCGGTCACCGTACACCAATCCTTCCAGTAATGAATTACTTGCCAGTCGATTGGCTCCGTGAATACCGCTGCACGCAACCTCTCCAATGGCATACAGCCCGAGGACATTGGTCCGTCCTGCATCATCCGTCACGATACCTCCCATGATAAAATGACAACCTGGCGAAACAGGAATCATCCCGTCCTCGATTGAAATATCATGTTTTAAGCATAAACTGGAAATGGAAGGGAATTTCAAGGGGAAATCTTCTATTCTTCTAATATCCAAGTACACATTTCTTCCCATCTGACGTTCTTTGTAAATGCACTCAGCCACAACGTGCCGGGGAGCAAGTTCCATAAGGGGATGGACTCCCTTCATGATCCTATTCCCCCCATCGTTTACGAGAAGGGCACCCTCTCCTCTTACAGCTTCTGAGATGAGTCCGCATGTTTTCCCGTTCAGCCAAAGCAGGGTCGGATGAAATTGAATGAATTCCATATCTGATAGCTTTGCCCCTGCAAGAAAGGCTAGCGCCATCCCATCCCCGGTAACGGCAGGATGATTGGATGTAGAAGGATATATACCACCGATCCCTCCAGTGGCGAGAACGACATGGGGAGCATAATAATGACGGATGCTATCTTCCTTATCCTTCGTTTTCACCCCACAGCATTGGCCCCTGTCATCCTTGACAAGCTCGTAAACCATTTCTCCTTCTACGAATTCGACCTTTTCCCTTGAAAGGGAATTCAACAAATATTCCACTAAGTATTTCCCGGTCTGATCCCCACCACTGTGAAGAATGCGATGTTCGCTGTGGGCACCTTCCATTCCAAGAGACAGGCTACCATTCTCTTTTCGATCAAATGGGGCACCATCTTTCACAAGTGATTCCACCATTCTTTTTCCATCTTCTATGAGTCGCTTCACGCCATCTTCATCCTGATGATAGCGTCCTGCTTCCAATGTATCTTTAAAATGGGCATGGACAGAATCCTTCAACCCTAAAGGTGCAGCAATACCTCCTTGAGCGAGGTACGAGTTGCCACTTTTAATCTCATCCTTTGTGATAATCATCACATAAAAAAGATCTTGAAGCCGGCGTGCCAATTGCAGTGCAGCAATGCCACTTCCAACGATAATAATATCGGCTTTTTGCATCAAAAACCCTCCTGATTATTTACAGGTGTCTTGACACATATATTTACACATATTTAAACTAATGACAAGAGTTTTTTACAAGACTCATATATTCAGATAATTTAAATAAAGGCAGGTTACATGATGAACTATTTTGATTACGCTGCTTCGACTCCTGTTGATGCTGAAAGTTTACGTATATATCAAACGGTAAGTGAAGAGTTCTGGGGTAATCCGAGCAGCCTTCACGATATCGGGGGAAAAGCCCAAAATCTCCTTACGAAATGCAGGGAAACATTGGCGCCGATGCTCGGTGTACCGGCAAAAGGAATCTACTTCACCTCCGGAGGGACGGAAGGGAACCATCTGGCTCTCGTCACACTTGCCCTAAGTAGACGGACGAAAGGAAAACATATCATCATCGGGGGAGCGGAGCATTCATCCCTGCATTCTTCTGCAGGCTTCCTTCAGGATCTCGGCTTTTCGGTGACGAAGGTTCCTCTGGATTCTAAAGGGGTAATCGATATTGACCGATTAACAGCATCTATTTCGGACCAAACGACCGTCGTGAGCATCGGCCACGTAAACGGTGAAATCGGAACGATCCAGCCTCTACATGCCATCAAGGATTTACTGAGAAGCCGTGACATCCTCTTTCACAGTGATATGGTTCAATCGTTCGGGAAAATAGACCTTACGGAGTTCACCTCCGCAGTCGACAGCTTTACCATTTCATCTCATAAAATCTACGGTCCTAAAGGGGTCGGTGCACTGTATATCAATCCGGCCCTGGGCGTCACCCCCATGATCCCTGGTCAGACCCATGAGGATGGATTCCGGGGAGGGACGGTGAATTTACCGGGAATAGCGGGATTTGTATCGGCTGCAGGGAGTCACATTGAGTCCTTTGCAACACTTCATTATCAAAATTTGAGAACGGTTTTTTTAACACAACTAAACGATCGATTACAAGGTCTCTATACCCTTTATGAAGGTCCCATGCATGCTCAATTGCCACACGTCATCGGCCTTGGTGTTCACGGCATCGAGGGGCAATGGCTCATGCTTGAGTGCAACAGGCACGGCATGTGCATATCCACCGGCAGTGCCTGTAGTGCAGGATCACAGGATATGTCTAAGACACTTCAAAGCATGGGTGTCAGTCAAAGAGCAGGAAAAGAATTTATCCGGATTTCATTCGGAAGGGACACGAGTACAGAACAGGCAGTGGCACTCGCGCACCTATTATCTGACATCCATGCAGCCCATACGTCAGCCTTAACTTGAAGCGCCGGTTATGGTATGATTTCCTATATCAATTGGACGGAGGAGATAACGTTGGCAGGAAAAAAAATCCTCGGGGAAGAAAGAAGACAGGTCATCCTCGATAAGCTCATCACGGAGCAGGCACCGATCACAGGTGGTGACCTCGCCAAGGAAACCAATGTGAGCCGACAAGTAATCGTAAGTGACATTACACTACTAAAGGCTAAGGGTGAACCCATTATAGCCACGAGTCAGGGCTATTTGTATATGCCTGCCTCAAATAAGGATTTCTTGATAGAAAGGACGGTTGCCTGCAAGCATTCACCCGATCGATCAGAAGAAGAACTCTTCTTACTTGTAGATCACGGAGTCACCGTCAAAGACGTCAGGATCGAACACGGTGTTTACGGCGACCTTACCGCTTCCATCATGGTATCCAACCGTAAGGAAGTCGAGCAATTCATGAAGAAGATTGAAGAAACAGGTGCAGCCTTTCTTTCCGAATTAACCGATGGTGTCCATTTACATACATTAATGGCCCAAACGGAGCAAAAACTTGATAAAGCAGAACATGCGCTAGAGGAAGCGGGCTTTTTGATTCAGAGTGAACATTGACAGCGGCCATAAGAAAAGGCAGAATCCAACAGGATCCTGCCTTTTTTCATTTATCGAGCAAGTATGAAGAATATGTACCGATCATTTTCACCTTGCAGCCGAGAGCCTCCATTTCACTGATGGCCCCGGGAAGTAGGACATCATCCATTTCATGGGCCACATCAATTAAGAAGAAATAATCCCCTAATCCTGTTTTCAGCGGTCTTGATTCAATTTTGCTCAAGTTCAATTGCCTCCAGGCGAAAGTTGAGAGGACCTGATGGAGCGCACCTGAACGATCTTTCGGAAGGGTCACCATCAACGTCGTCTTCTCCATGCTTTTTTCCTGGGGAATGGCCAAAGGATCGACCGTTTTATGTAGTACAATGAATCTTGTATGGTTATAGGCAAAATCATGGATGTTTTCGTGCAGGATGTTCAATCCATATTTCTCTGCTGCCAGCTCGTTTCCGATAGCGCCAAGATATGTCTCAGGATGTTCACTGACATATTGAGCAGCAGCAGCCGTACTTGTCGTTTGTTCAAGAGCCGTTCCACGAAACTGCTTATGTAGAAATTTGTGGCACTGTGCAAGGGCGTGAGAATGAGAAAGAATCTTTTGTAATTTTTCTCCACTTCCTTTCCAGTCAGGATGAACCATTAAGTGCTGCTGTATCGCAGACGTTAACTCCGCTACGATGGCCAGATCCGCTTCGTGGAACAAATAGTCCACGGTAATATGTACCGATCCTTCCAGGGCATTCTCTAGAGGTACGACGGCATAATCCACTTCACCCTCGATCACCGCTTCAATGCAATCGGGAATCGTTACGTAAGAAACGGTTTCTTCTTCAGGAAAAGCCTTCTTGACTGCTAAGTCTGTAAAGGAAGCCTGTGGTCCCAAGTATGCAATTTTCAATCCGATCTTCCTCTCGCTCTTTTGAAATTTATTGAACATTCTAACACGGATAGGTGGAAAGGGGAAGGATTTCTTATAAAAAAAGAAGCGTCAGGCTCCAGAACCCAACACTTCTACTTTCTCCACAAATTCTAATCTTCTTAGCTTTGAGAGTAAGTCCTCCAATCCGATCGTAAGGTCCGTCACGTTCAATGAGAGAGTCACATTGGCTCTACCCTGCAACGGGATCGTCTGATGGATCGTTAGAATATTACAACCATGCTTGGCTGTTTCACTTAATAAATGAGACAGTGTCCCGGACCGGTCCTCCAAATGAAAGAAGAGCGTGATGATCCGTTCCTTTACCACGGTGTGAAATGGAAACACGGTATCCCGGTATTTATAAAAGGCACTTCGGCTCAAATCGACGCGGTGGACCGCTTCCCATACTGAATCCGCCTTGCCCCTTTCAATTAATTCCTTAGCGTCCAGGGTTTTCTTCATCGCTTCCGGCAGCACGTCTTCACGTACCAAGTAGAACTTGCCTTCTTGAAATTTTTTCCCCAATGACTATTCCTCCAATTATCTAGCTGTAGAGGTCAGAGGCAGCATGCCCCTTTAAAAACCGCTTTCGCTTTCTATTGTAGAGCAGGTAGCGGCAGTCGCCACCTGCTATCTGTCTGAAATAGGTGAAGGATGAACTTAATCTACAAATTCGAACTCGTATTTTATTAAGCGGATCGTATCGCCATTTTTGGCACCACGTTCACGAAGGGCATCATCTACACCATAAGAACGAAGCTGTCTGGCGAAACGTCTTGCCGAGTCTTCACGGGAGAAGTCCGTCATTTTGAACAAGCGTTCAATTTTCGCACCACCGACCACGAATGTACCATCAGGATCACGCGTGATTTCGAATTCTCTTTCTTCCTCTTCATGCTTGTAAAGAACGCGGTGAATGCCCGTCTCTTCTTCTTCATGGATCGGGAATTCAGCAGTTGTTTCCACTTTATCCGCTACGGCATACAACAGCTCAGAGAGACCTTGTCGAGTAACTGCTGAAATCGGGAACACAGGATAATCTTCCTGAAGTTTCTCTTTGAAGATCTTCAGATTCTCTTCCGAATCCGGCATGTCCATCTTATTTGCAACAATAATTTGAGGACGCTCGGTTAAACGAAGATTGTACTGTTTAAGCTCTTCATTGATCGTCAGATAATCCTCGTATGGATCTCTTCCTTCCATTCCACTCATATCAATGACATGCACGATGACGCGCGTACGTTCAATATGACGAAGGAACTGATGACCGAGACCGACACCTTCATGGGCACCTTCAATCAATCCAGGCAGATCGGCCATGACGAAGCTTCTTCCGTCTCCCGTTTCAACCATGCCTAGATTCGGAACGATCGTAGTGAAATGGTACGAAGCGATTTTAGGCTTAGCTGCTGAAACAACGGAAAGCAGTGTGGATTTCCCGACACTAGGGAATCCAACCAATCCTACATCAGCAAGAAGCTTTAATTCCATCACGATATAGCGCTCTTGACCCGGCTCCCCTTTTTCAGAAAGCTCAGGAGCAGGGTTCGCAGGAGTCGCAAAACGGGAATTCCCTCTTCCTCCACGGCCACCTTTCGTAATGACGGCACGTTGACCATGCTGAACAAGGTCAGCAATCGTTTCACCTGTATCGTCATCCTTCACGACCGTACCCGGTGGAACCTTGACAACCATATCCTCCGCATTGCGCCCATGTTGATTCTTACTCATCCCGTGCTCTCCACGAGGTGCTTTGAAATGACGTTGATAACGGAAATCCATCAACGTCCTTAAGCCTTCATCCACTTCGAATATGACGTCTGCACCATGACCGCCATCTCCTCCTGCGGGACCACCTTTAGGTACATATTTCTCACGACGGAAGGCAACCATACCGTTTCCGCCGTCACCGCCCTTTGTATAAACCTTGACCTGATCTATAAACATACTTTCACTCCTAACTTATCCGTGCAATCCCCTCATCGGGCAACTACATGAATGACAAGAACCTCTTCTTGAAGCTGTTCTATTTCTATATTTTCTCCGTTTGATTGTTGATTCTTAATCCAGTCTTTTACCACGCTTGTACTCTTTAGTATACCTGTGAAATCAAATATAAAACGGGAATGTTCTTTTGTAATGTCCAGTAAGATGGATAGTTGATTTTCTACATTGTTCATTACATTTGATTCAAGGAATGCCAGGAACTCCTTGCACCAGTTGTAAAGTCTTCTGTCATCAAGTCCATGTGCCGACTCGATTTGAAGGACTTCAAAATCCAGCTTAATCAAATGTCTTGACCAATTATAGGTTAATATCCATTCTGTTAATCGTGGAAGCTTTAGATTCGATAGCTTCGACTCGTTTTGTGCAACAAGGACCATTTCCTCGATCACCTGCTTCGCCCGCTCAACACGATCAAGATCCAGATTCCCTTTAATTAATTGCAAGTCATTCATCCAGTCGTGGCGGGCATGTCTCAACGCCTCGACTACACCCCAATTTTCGCTCATAATCTAACTCCTATACTTTAAGTGCTATCAGTAAGTATATCAAAGATGGGCGTGGTGCGTATATTGTTTCTGTAAAAATGGTGCAGGTGAAGTAGATTGGTTAGTCGATAATAAATGGTAAACAGGAGAAGTCGATAAAATATCCCCAAAACTCGATAATATCCCATCAAGCCCATTCATAATCGTTTCTATTATGAAGCGAAACCAATCTCCAGTACATTTTCGACCTTAAATGCCGATACCCGTGATAAAAATAAAACTCTAACCGAAAGTCGGTTAGAGTTTTCGTTAAAGATATGCGATTAAGCTTCATTCGCAACTGGGTATACGCTCACTTTTTTCTTGTCACGACCCATGCGTTCGAAACGAACAACACCGTCGGTTTTAGCGAAAAGTGTATCGTCGCCGCCACGGCCGACGTTTAGGCCTGGATAAATTTTCGTACCGCGTTGACGGTAAAGAATTGATCCACCAGTAACCATTTGACCGTCTGCACGCTTAGCACCAAGACGCTTTGAGATAGAGTCACGACCATTCTTAGTCGAACCTACTCCTTTTTTGGATGCAAAAAACTGAAGGTCTAATCTTAACATTTGTTCCACCTCCTACTTTTTGAAGGTTATTTTAATAAAATCACTATAGTCTCTTTCAATCGTTTGGAGGCTGATAAGCATGCTGTTTAACAGCAGCTGAATCTTGCCCTCTGTTTCTTCCGGAAGGTCATCAGGAATGACGCAGCGAAGGAATCCACCATCTGAGGATTGCTCGATGGCCGGTTCGACACCGGTTAAGGCCATAATGGCATTAATACTGCCGAATGAAACAGCTGAAGCACCTGCACAAACAATGTCTTGCCCATTTTCGGCAAAATCAGCATGTCCATCCATAGAGAAAGAACGAATTCTTTTCCCTGGTGAACGCTCTACGTAAACGTTAATCATGATCTCACGCCTTACGCGTTGATTTCGTCAATGACAACTTTAGTGTAAGGTTGACGGTGACCTTGCTTACGACGGTAGTTCTTTTTCGCTTTGTATTTGAATACTACAAGCTTTTTCGCGCGGCCTTGTTTTTCAACTTTCGCTGTTACAGTAGCTCCATCCACTAAAGGACTTCCTACTTTCACATCGTCACCACCAACGAATAGAACTTTGTCAAAAGTTACCGTATCGCCTTGTTCAGCGTTTAGCTTTTCGATGTAGATTGCTTGACCAGCTTCTACACGGATTTGCTTACCACCTGTTTCGATAATTGCGTACATAATCGCACCTCCTTATAAACTCAGACTCGCCAATGACAGGTGTTGGAATGCTCCACACTTTTAGTACCTGTAATGAGCGGTTGTAGCACGGGTGCTACAATCAATAACATTAGAATCCTATCATATAAATCGACATACTGTCAATAACATTCAAGAATTTCATATTATTTTCGTTATATGATAATAAGGATGATGATGAGTAATCTCCTTCATGATGATTTTTTTATTCAATGCTGTTTGTAGTCGATGCAGATGGATCCCCTGTTTACCTGAAAACACATCTGCAACTTCCCGGGTGGCTTCAACTTCAATCTGCGAAGCGTCCCCATCACATTCCCATAACTCCCGTTCGAGCTGGAAAGCCATTGACTCAGGGCTCATTTCCCTTCCTGTACCATGACATACCGAACAGGGACGGGTCAAGGAAGCAGATAGCGGCAGGCGTGTCCTCTTTCTGGTCAGTTCCAGGATCCCAAGCTTAGTAAACCCGACGATGGTTGTTCTTTGGCGATCAGAGACCAGGGCTTCTGAAAGTGAGCCCATCACCTCATTGCGATGGCTTTCCTTCTTCATATCAATGAAATCAATCAGAATCATTCCACTCAAATTACGGATCGTCAACTGTTTTGCCATTTCCTTAGCAGCAAGTTTGTTCGTATACAGAATCGTATCTTCCAAATTGTCTTTCCCGGTGAATTTCCCTGAATTGACATCCACAACCGTCATGGCTTCAGTCGATTCTATGACAAGAAAGCCTCCGTTACCCAGCCAGACTATTTTCCTCAATGCGGTTTCCCATGCAGAGTGAACACGATAATACTTAAAGATATTTTCGTGACCTTGATAAAGTTCGAAACCCCACTTTGCCCGGATCTCTTCCCCACTCATTTCCTCCGCTTGAAGCATGCTGTCATAATCATCAAAGACAATCTTACCTCCCTTCCCTTTTTTCAGATGTTCGTAGAGATCTTCATAAAAGGTGTCCTGTCTGGATATGAGGGACGGACACTTTGCCCGGAGAGAAACTTTCTCCAGACGTTCATAGAGAGACCTCAAGTGAATCAGTTCTTCCTGTAACACGGCTTCCTTCACACCCGCCGCGTTGGTACGCATCACGATGCCTTCTTCAGGGGATTTCCATTCATTCCCTAATCGCCTTAAAACCTTCCGATTCTCATCATCTACTTTCTTTGATACCGCGACATAGTGGCCCTTTGGCATATACACCATATGTTCGCCTTTCATTTCGATGACCGCCGTCAATCTGGCACCTTTTGTCCCCATCTCATCCTTTATGACCTGAACGAGGATTTTTTGCCCTTCATGGACACATTTGCCGATTGGAGTAGGATCACTTTCCCTTTGATACGCTTCCACATTTTGTGGAAAATCCTTTTCATGAAGATACCCATTCCTCCCCTGTCCGAAATCCACAAAGGCTGCTCCAAGCCCCTTCTGGACCTTGTCGACCTTTCCCAGATAAATATTGCCCGTTAAACTTTCGTCTCCCGGAGGATATGTATATAAACCGATTATTTCATTATGTAGTCGGTGTACCCATCGTTTTTCCCTGCATTTACTATGTACAATCATTTCTTCCACATCGGGACCCTCATTTCTATAATGGATGCCTGAAACAACAGAAAAAAGGGTTGGATTCAACCCTTTTTCCAGTATGCCCATACTTTATAATGTTCGTCAATAAAGGTAAAGGAGATCCTTCGTTTTCGCAGAAGTCATCTTTTCGGCGAAGAAGGCGTGGAGAAGTTCATTTTCATCAAGCTTCCCCACTTCGATTCCTTTATCGAATACCACCAGGGGATGCTTGACCCCGCGTTGAAACCGTTCCACCACAGTAATGATGGAATCATCACTTTCAATCGGTAATGGCCGTAATTGTACAAATTGATGGCTCTTTCCGTAATAACGCTCCAGTAAAAACTTCATGAAGGCGTATCTCCTCTGTTTCCAATCCACCCAAAGGGAAAAGTACAGAAATGAAAGGACAATCCATAAATTCAGATGAAGGGGAGCGGTTACAAGAACAATCAGGTGGAAAAAGAGTAATAAACCAAACGAAAAGAGGAGCGTGTATTCATACGCCCTCAAATAATTAAACTTCTTGGCAAGCAGCAGGGAAACCATCTTCCCTCCATCCAAAGGCCATATGGGAAGAAGGTTAAACAATAACACCATCATATTCAATTGAAAGAAAAGCGTAAATGAATCCTGACTTATGACCCCAATTGACAGGAGACCATAGCCAAGGGCAATGAGCCAAATGTGCTGAAGCGGTCCCGCCGCCACGACCCAGAACTCTTCTTTTAATGAACGGTTTCCATGCTCATCCATCTCAGCCACCCCTCCAAAGGGTAACAAGGCGATTTTCTTGACTCTCCAGGAAAAGGATTGTGCCATCATTCCGTGTCCCAATTCATGTATGGTGATGATGATGAGCAGGAGGATCAGTTCAAAAAAGTGGGCCGTTAAGATGGCAATCCCGATCACCAGCCACAGCAATGGGTGTACGTAAAATTTCTTCAAAAGTGAAATGATCTTAGTCAAATGACATCACCTGTATCGGGTCGATGAATTCATCACCCATTTTAATGGCAAAATAAAATTCTCCCGTTGCATCATCCTGACTGCTTGAAGAAACTTTTCCTACAAGCGAGCCCTTCTCTATTTTTTCATACTGCTTCACATCGATTGATTCGAGATTCCCATACCAGGATTCTGATTGGTCTGCATGCTGAATGACCACCGTATTCCCAAGCTCATCCCTCTTCCCTGCAAAAATGATCAATCCTCCCTTCATGGCCGTCACATCTTCACCAAGGACGGTTTGAAGCATGATGCCCTGCCCGTTCGTCTTAAAATTCTCTACGACTTTCCCCGAAGCCGGACGGACGTATTCAGCACTCTGTGTAGAGGCTGACTCCTTGTCCGTGTCACTGGCAGGCAATAAAGCAAGTGGTTTCCCGAACTGATCTTCATACCAGGTGGAAATGGCGGCAAATTGGAACTCTGTATCCATCGTTTTCGTAACGTAAGACTTCGCTTCATTAAATACCGGTGAGGGACTCTTAAACATGATGGCCGTGATCAGCACCATGATCCCCGCCCCAAGGATCTTCAGCATGAAGGTTTCCTTCTTAAATAGAGGGTGCATGCCTTCCGGTGGCGGTCCACCCTCAAAGCTTGCCTGACGCTCCATTCCATAACGTTCCTCATCCGTCGGAAGAAAGTAAGATGAGTGTTCAGATGGACCGGAATTCCCCATTTTTTTTCGTTTGGCTATCCGTTTACGTATTTCATCCGCTCGATTCCCCATGTACACCATTCCTTTTTATAAGGTATTGTTTGATAACCATTGATCTCTTCACTCTGATCAAGAGCGGCTGGGTCTATTCCTGATGATGGGCATAGGGGTGTAAAGATCCATACCATGATTCAATTCACATGTTTTGCTACAATGTATGACTTGTCTCAGTGGAATATTCATGGAGAAAATAAAAAAGCCCCGGTAAAACGCAGCATGCGTCCTACCGGGACTGGAAAAAGCTCTAGGCTTTTACACCGAATAATTTTTTAATTTTCATAAAGACACCGGTTCTTTCTTCTTCCAGGGATTGGAGCGGAACGGATTCACCAAGTATCCGTCTCGCGATATTCCGGTAAGAGATGGAGGCTTTACTGGTTGAATCGAGGGCGATCGGTTCACCTCTATTGGATGACCTGATGACATTTTCGTCATCAGCGACAATTCCTAGAAGATCGATGGAGAGATGCGTAGTGATCTCGTCCACATCAAGCATTTCTCCATTTTTCATCATATGGTTCCGGATACGGTTGATTACAAGCTTCGGCGGCTCGATATTCTCCTTCTCCAGTAAACCGATGATGCGGTCAGCGTCACGAACTGCCGAAATTTCGGGAGTCGTGACGACAATTGCACGGTCAGCCCCTGCTACGGCGTTCTTATATCCCTGTTCTATACCTGCAGGGCAATCAATAATGATATAATCATAGTCTTGCTTTAAATCCAGTACCAGTTTTTTCATCTGTTCAGGGTTCACAGCGGACTTATCACTCGTCTGTGCAGCCGGCAGTAAAAAGAGCTTGTCCTCGAAACGTTTGTCTTTCACCAGGGCTTGATGGATTTTACATCTGCCCTCCACCACGTCCACGAGGTCATAAATGATCCGGTTTTCAAGTCCCATCACCACGTCCAGGTTTCTGAGGCCGATATCCGTGTCAATCAAGCAAACCTTTTTGCCTTGTAGAGCTAATGCTGTACCAACATTGGCAGAAGTAGTCGTCTTTCCTACTCCACCTTTACCTGAAGTAACAACTATGGCTTCACCCACATTAGCTTCCTCCTTTAAAACTAGTAATATTTGGTCTAAGATGCTTCAAAACTTGTAATCGATCGACAACGATCTGCCCGCTGTCATCCACATACGCACATTCCATTTCGCGGTCATCCTCTTCCTCCACCCGATCAGGTGAACGGTTCAGAGAATCCGCGATCCGCAGCTGGGATGGAACCATCTTGGACGCCACGATGACCGCCTCTTGATTTCCATTGCAGCCGGCATGGGCAATCCCTTTCAATGAACCTAATATGTAAATATTCCCTCCAGCAAGGACTTTCCCCCCTGGATTGACGTCACCTACAATGAGGATGTCGCCTGCTGTTTCCACGACCTGTCCCGAACGGATGACCCCGGTAAGGGTTTCGATATTTCGTTCATCTATTAGTTTTTCTGCATCATTCTTCGTTATGACATTGCTCAATACTTCGTTTACTACTAAATTGCGTTTTTGTCTTACGATTTCTTTTAACTCTTCCACTTGATCTTCAGTCAAGTAACGATTGCCGGTTTGAATATTAACCGTCAAGAGAGGGGTACCTTCTGTTTCCCGATAATGGGCAGACAGCTTATCGTCCAATTCCTTCTTTAACTCGTGAAACGAGCATTGATCGTTGAGATGAAGAGTCAGGCCTTCTTTTGTTCCTTTTATCATCACATTTGGCTTCTTGTTCATGTCGCAATTTTCACCTCAGTCGTCTTTAAATTCGACATAAGCAGTGTCATTTCCTCTTTTTATGAAAAAATCACTAATGGAAATTATTCATCCAACCACTCTTTCCGTTTCTTCAGAAGATAGTTTCTGAATGGGAAGGCAAGAATGATATAAAATAGAACATTCAAGATCAATGTTGGCCACAAACGCCAATCTACAAATTGCATGAACGTCAGATCCGTCCTGTTGATAATCCGATTGATCTGATAGACCAAAAATTCTAAAACAGAGATATTCACCATGGAAATGATCCCTAAAACAAAGAGGTTATTATGTAACACTTTCATCATCTGATGAGATAAAAAGATGACGAACGGGAAAAACACCAGATAAATCCCATTGATTTCAGTGTAATAAATATCAAATAGGAAGCCAAAGATGAACCCATAAAGAAGCGCAGTCCTGTACTGGTAAAAAGCACAAATAAAGAACAGCACAATAATCAGGAAATGAGGGACGATCATTTTCTGATCGAACCACTCTTCACTGGGAAAAAGGTGCACAAATAAACTCTCACTATAGAAGAATAGCAGGGTCATAAATGGAAGGAGGAGCCTGCTGATCATTGCTCTTCCTCCTCAACCGCATCGTCTTCCGTCACACCCTGGATTTCACGATCGATGACCATAACATGCTCTAAATGGTAGAAATCAGCAGAAGGCTTTACATAAGCCGTTTGCGTCAAACCATATTGGTCCGGTTTGATTTCCTTCACCTCACCGATGACCAGGCCTTTAGGGAATACGCCCCCAAGACCGGATGTCATGACTTTGGAGCCTTTTTCAACCTTCATGTCATTGGAAATCCGCTTTACGAGGATTTCTTCCTTCTTGCTGTCATACCCTTCAATCCAGCCGTTAATATCCTGTTCTTTACTTTGAATCACTGTGGAAATCCGATTTTTTGTGTTATTGGTCGAGATTAATTCGACCGTTGATGAGAATTCATTGACACTTTTAATCTTTCCAATCAGTCCTGCAGAGGAAATCACAGCCATATCAGATTGAATCCCGTTCACTTCCCCTTTATTAATGGTAATGAGCTCCTGCCATTGATCAGGGTTCCTCGCAATGACGGTAGCCTGGATCGTATTATAAGCGCGAAGGTTTTCCTTTTTATCCAGTACTGCCCGTAATTCATCGTTATCTTGTTTAAGGTCTTTCACCTTTGTTTCAAGTTTAATCAACTCATCTAAACGCGTTTTCAATTTTTCATTCTCTGTGTATGTATTTTGAAGATCTTGAACGTTATCAACAACTCCGGCTACATAATTGACAGGTTTTGAAACCAACGACTGTCCGAATCCTACCATATCTTTCACAAACTGCTCAGGCCAGCTGATACTATCCCGGTCACGCAAAGAAAATCCGATTAATCCCACTAGGACAATGACACTGACGAGCAGAATGATCAAACGTTTATTCAGGAAGAATTGTGGCATGATGTACACCTCAACCTTTTCTCATTCTAGTAAATACTATATCAAAATTCGTTTATTTTTGATATCATTCGTCAAAATATTCATGGTTCTTCGAAAAAAGATGGGGCCGGCCTTAAGGCTGCACCTGCATCCATAAGGAGACGTCCCCCATTACTATCAATTATTTTCCTCGTGTTTTGAATAAGTGGATGTGATCAAGGGCTTTCCCTGTCCCTATGGCTACACAATCCAGTGGCTCTTCGGCAATAAGCACCGGCATCTTCGTTTCATCACTGATCACCTTGTCCAGGTTGCGTAGAAGCGCTCCGCCTCCTGTCAGCACGATCCCTCTATCCATGATGTCTGCTGCAAGTTCAGGTGGAGTTTTCTCCAGCGTACTCTTAACGGCATCCACAATCGTGTATACGGTGTCATGAAGGGCAGAAGCAATTTCAACAGCCGTTACTTCAATCGTTTTCGGCAATCCTGTCAGAAGGTCACGGCCACGAATTTCCATCGCTTCAATTCCTTCAGAATCCCCTGCAGACCCGACTTCCATCTTGATGGTTTCCGCCGTACGGTCCCCGATCATCAGGTTATACGTCTTGCGGATATAGTTGATGATGGCATCATCCATCTCATCCCCGGCAACACGGATCGACTGACTTGTCACGATCCCCCCTAAAGAGATGATCGCTACTTCCGTCGTTCCACCACCAATATCCACGACCATGCTACCCGTCGGTTCCCAAACCGGAAGATTTGCTCCGATAGCCGCTGCAAAGGGTTCCTCGATCGTATAGGCATCACGAGCCCCTGCTTGTCTTGTGGCATCGATGACCGCTCTTTCCTCAACACCTGTAATGCCTGAAGGTACACAAACCATGACATACGGCTTTCGTGAAAACGCACCTTTATTCCTGGTCGCCTGCTTTATGTAGTACTTCATCATCGTGGCAGTCGTTTCGTAATCTGCAATGACTCCGTCTTTCATCGGGCGAAGCGCCACTACATTCCCCGGAGTACGGCCGATCATATTTTTCGCATCATTACCCACGGCAACAATCTGCTTGTTATCTGTCTGAAGAGCAACAACTGAAGGTTCGCGAACGACAATCCCCTTGCCTTTCACGTAAACCAAAGTGTTGGCTGTTCCTAAATCAATCCCTAAATCTTTCGTTCCAAACATGGATGGTATCTCCCTTTCTGATACAAATTGGCTGGTTTTTAAATCGTTTTATGTGTTTTCATAGGAGAGTTGTCCAATCACTCTCTATCTTCGTAATTTTCGTCACAATAATTGTTCGTTCATGCATAACGAAAAGACTCATTCCCTTGTAGAATGACTCTCTTATTTCAGTAAGCTCACGTTATATTGAATCACAAAAATCATAAGCTTTATTATATCGTAACCAGGAAAAAAATCATAGTGTCATAAATACCCTTTTTCCTTTAAGCTGATAAACTTCTTCTCCCCTATTATAAGGTGATCGAGTATATCAATACCAATGATTCGACCACATTCCACTAATCTTTTTGTCACTTCTATGTCTTCCCTGCTCGGGGTCGGATCACCGGATGGATGGTTGTGAATGCAAATGATAGAGGCGGCGGAGCGGCGGAAGGCTTCTTTAAAGACTTCCCTCGGATGTACGATGGAGGCATTGAGGCTTCCGATAAAGATGGTTTGCTTGTGGAGAACTTGATTCTTCGTATTGAGGTATAAACAGACAAAATGCTCCTGGGCCAAAAATCTCATGTCATTCATGACATAATTGGCACCATCTTCAGGAGAACGGATCGAATAGCGATCATCAAAGGCCAGATTGCTGATGCGCCGGCCAAATTCGACGGCCGCCATGATCTGGACAGCCTTGGCAAGCCCGATCCCCTTCGTTTTCGTGATCTCTTCCAGAGATGCATCCTTTAATAGATTCAATCCATCAAATTGATTTAATAGCCGGTTGGATAATTGAAGGACCGACTCGGATTTTGTACCGGTACGGAGTAAGATCGCGAGCAGCTCCTGATTGGATAGGCTTGAGGCTCCACTTTGGATCATTCTTTCCCTTGGTCTCTCATCCTGGGGGAAATCCCGGATCATCAATCTGTTTTCTTCCTGTGTTAGTACGGTTTTTACCATTGTTTCCTCCTTTTTTACGTAAAGGAGTCAGTCTGATTGAAGATAGCCCATTTCAAGTAGTGCGCGATTCACACGTGAGATCGGCAGGCCGACAACAGCGAAATAATCGCCTTTGATTTCTTTGACGAATTTTGCCCCTATGCCCTGGATCCCGTAGGAACCCGCTTTATCGAATGGTTCTTCAGATGCGATGTAGTCATCAATCTCTTTAGGGGTCAACTCCCAAAACGTAACATCTGTTTTTTCATAAAAAAGTTTTTCCTCCTCACCGTGTACGATTGCGACACCTGTGTAAACCTCGTGGGCAGATCCGGATAGCATCCTGAGCATATCTTTTGCTTCTTCTTTCGACACTGGCTTTCCAAGGATCTTCCCATCCTTTGTCACGACCGTGTCAGAACCGATGACATAGTGAGTGGGGTGTTGTTTCGATATTTCTTTGGCTTTCTTCTTCGCGAGATACATCACGACTTCATCGGGTGATAAATCGGCTGAAAACGTTTCATCGACATTGGAGCTCATAACGGAAAAAGAGAGTTGGATTTGTTCGAGAAGTTCTTTTCGACGGGGAGATTGTGAAGCGAGTATGAGGTTGGACAAACCATACCAATCCTTTCAGAGTGAAAAATGGGAGATACAAGAATATACTACCAAAATCCATCACGGTAAACAAGTGAAAAGAGAGCGTCCTTTGAACCAGGACAGTTCTGGTTCAAAGGACGCTCTCACTATATTATTTCCTAGAAAATAGTCTAAACCAGTCGAAATTATAACCCGCCGTATAGCTGAAGATAAGATAATAATTCCCCTTGAACTTTTTGTGCATCTTCTGGAGATTTCATCGACGCTGCCAGGTTCCCTGCATCCACTAAGGATTTCTTCATTGAGGCAATGGTCTCCTGATCTACTTTGATGCCTTCCAATTCCTTCACGCCGGATTGAATTGTTTTCATAGTTGCATCATCAGGAGTTCCTCCGACCATCCCACTGCTGCTTGCCTGTGCGATCTTGCTATAGAGGGCATTCCCTTTCTCCAGGAATGATTTCTCTTCTTTTGAGGCGTTTATTCCCTTGGATCCAATAACAAAGTCCTTCGCGTACACATCCACACCCTGTTCCTTTATTTTTGCCCCTAGGGTTTTGGCCGTTTCCAGATCTCCCGAAACCCCCAGCAATAAAAAGAATTGACCATCTTTCTCGACACTCGCTCCCGGAAAGCCTTTAGCCGCCAGGCTGTCCTTCATGGCTTTCATGGATTCCTCTGTAGAAAATACCCCGCCCTGCAGGATGGAGGTGGAGAAATCCTTTAATTCAATGGCTGAAACAGCCTGTTGACCATCCGTTTTCCCTGCCGTGGTGTCGTCTTGCAATGTTGCCGCAGGTGCAGCGGGTCCATCCGTCGTCGTAATCACCTTAAGAGTCCCGAAGCCCAAAACCGCCCCGACAACAATCGCCCCGACCAATGACATAATCAGATTCACTGAATCCTGAAAAGGGTTAGTGAAAGACTTTTTCTTCTTCTTTTTACTACCTGTCACGTAGTTGATTTTTTTATATTCCTGTGGAGGTTCGGCTTCTTCATCAGGAAGGATCCAGTCAAATCCGTCATCATTCGCCTCTTCACCCGCAGCTGTTTCCGACTCCCCCAGCTTCCAATCATACACAAGAAGATCCTCATCGAACTTCGTTTTTTCCCCATTGATTTTAATAGAAATCTTTTTGTCGTTTTTCTCACGATTACCCATCATCGCCACCCTCCTTCATCTATTTTTTTCCATGCTATCACATCCCATAAAAAAAAGAACAAGACTTTTGTCGTCTTGTCCTAAGAGGTTTTCGTCAAATTTTTTAGTTTTTCTTCAGGGAACGGATTGATAGAGTAGAAAACGGGATTTCTTCCTGTTCCCCATCCTCATTTGTACATAGATTATATTGGTCACCAAGGAGGCATATCGATAGGACACTCTCACCTTCAGCCAGGACATAGGAGGTATCAACCGGTGTCATGACGATTTTGGAATGGGGATCGAGTATCGGTTCGATGAGCTTTGCTTCGACCAATTCTTTGTATGTTATCTTGTTAATTTCACGTTCCTGAAGCATGGCGTCTTTTGCATAATATTGGGCGGAGCTTTTCATTGTTAATGCGTTTGCCACAAATGCCTGTTGTTTGGACTTTTCGATGATATTATTCACTGCTAAAACCGCAATGACGGCAATGATTCCTAGTATGACAATCACAGTCAGTAGTTCAACAAGTGTATAGCCTCTTTCATTTTCAATCATCATTCATCAGACCTTTAATTGGTATCTTGTTCTTCCGACTTTTGATCAGGGAACTGCTGAAAAGGGTTCTTCTTGTTGGAAGGTACCGGCGCATCAAGCTTCGGCAGTTCCGTCTCAAGCTCTACTAATCCGGGCAAATAAAAAGCGGAAACGACGATATTCAATTGAATATTTTCAACAGCATCTTCGTATTGCTGTAATTCGGCAGGTCCGCTGAAGGAGATCTGCTCTACTTCGACGATTCGGTGCAGTTCTTCTAATTTCTTAATGAACTCTTCTATTTCAAAATAACTCTTTGCTTCGACAGACATGGTGGCGGTCAATTTTTGAAGACCGGATGGCAAGATATCTGCAGGGGGAGTTTCGTCTTCAGTACTGGTTTTTGATGCTGTTCCATCCACTTCTGTGGCAGCTTCACTGTTTGACTCTATAGATCCCCCTGCTATTGGAAGGGCCACTGCACCTTCAGAGAATTCAATGCTTGTTATCAAACTATCCGAAACGATCTCAGCCTTCTCAAGGTCAATAAGGAGCTGCTGTGTCAAAGGTTTTACCGGAACCTTTTGTTGCAGGGAACTGGAGTTTTCAAATGAGTCCTGTTTGATGGAAGAAATTTTGGAATCCAATACTTCGATCAGCTTGGATTCTGTTTGGATCTCAGTTTGCAGATTTTCTTTTTGACTCTTGACCGGTAAATAGAAGAACCATATGCACCCAAAGATTAGGCAGAACATTAATACGATGGATGTGCCGATCATCAGCCATTCTTTTTTATCGAATCCAATGTTCATTCCGAATCGCCCCCTTCGATATCGGAACTCTCTTCTGTTTCGATTTTTTTGATGGCTTCTCTATTCAGCATGACTTCATATTGGCCTATGTACCTTGGTAATACGGGTTCGGTATTGACTGCGATCGTTTCATTTTCTGTTATGGCTTCAGTCGCAATGGAAGATAGTTTGGCATCCACAATGTATTTCGATTCCTTCAGATGTGTTAAATAATAGGCTGCTTCACTGCTTGTATCAAATTGAATGGATACCTGTATGCTTCCATCCTCTGCATACGTGAATTCTTTCATGAATCCCCGCTCCGGAAGCAGCTCCACTAGATGATCCAAGACAGGTACGGTATCGATGGGATAGGTTTCTGCCCAGCCCACGGCACTTTCCAGCTGCACCCAGGCATCTGATGACTCAAAATCTGAGATACTTTGTTCTTTTTCAGCTCTCAGCTGCTTGGTTTCCTGTAACTCCGTCGTAAGGGCATCCACATCTTTACCGATATTGCCGGAAAGGACAAATAGAACGATAATAGCAAGAATCCCAAGGAGAATCACTCCAGTAACCACATACAGCCACTGTCGGCTCCTTTTTTCGCTTTGAGGTAATAAATTGATATCGACGAGCACTATATCACCTCTTTTAATCCCAAACCAATGGCGAGGAGGAATTCACTCGAAAGCTCTTCATTGGATTGGGCGTGCCGTGCAACGGAAGGCACTTGGATGATGTCGATGTCAAACCGTTTGGATAGGAGAGTGTGGATATCCCCCACCATGGGATGATCACCTGTAACGAATAGTTTATTAATTGTTGCTTCATCATTTGTAAGAGTATAACGGTAAAAACTGATCACTTTGTCAATTTCTTTCATGACGTCATCAAATGGAAGGGGTTGAAAGCCTTCATGATTCGCTTTCTCATCCATGACCTCACGCTCCTCACCTAAACTGATCGGCCTGAAGAATACTGGCTGGTGATCATGAAAGATGGAAACAGTGACATTGGACTGGTTGAAGTAAAGAAGCATTTCGTGGCTCCCCCTATGAGTCATATCCAATGAGTGTATGTAGCGATAAAAGGCAAGCGGGCTGATGTCAGCCACGACAGGCTTCAAATGGGCACCGGCCAGCATTTGACGATATTCCAATACAATGTCTTCAGGTGCCGCCACAAGGATAATTTCTTTCTTATCCCCTTGATTTCCGACCACCACGACATCAAATACGGGATTCTCAAAAGGGAGATGGATACTCGTTCCAATTTCCAAGAACAAGTGACTCTTCACCTCATCGTCCTCTATGTCAGAAGAAATATTCAATTTCCTGATGATCATCTGAGTATTGGGAACGATGAACTGAACTTCCCTCTTCTTTAGTCCCCAATCGAGGACGCATTCCTCTAAAAATGCCTGAAACGCCTCTTTTTCAATGATTTTCCCATCTGAGATCATCCCGTCTGCTATTCGTTTCTCTCCAAACTGGTGAATATGTAAAGGAGAAATTGATTTCAATTCGACAAAACGAACCCATTGATCACTGATGACGATATTGATTTTATTTTTATTCTTATGGAAGAGACGTGATAACATCGTGAATGACCCCTTTTAGCTGTATAAAGAAAAATACCAATGCAGGATTGGCTGATGAAAGAAGTATGCTGCGAGCGTGCCGAGTACAATATACGGACCGAAGGCAATGGGTTGTCCTTTTTTGAAGATTCCAAGGAGAAGCCCTGATATGCCTGCCACTGCTCCCAAAAGCGTAGCGAGGAAAAAGGAAAGCATCATCACCTTGACCCCCACAACGAAGCCGATGACAGCGAACAGTTTAATATCACCGCCGCCCATTCCCCCCTTACTTATGATGGCAATCAGGAGAAGCAGGCAAAAGCCCGTGAGTGCACCCGCTATGCTGTCCCACCAAGGATTTAGCGGAATGAATATGCGTTCAATAATAAACAGTACCGAAAAAAACAACAGCACTTTGTCCGGGATGACCATGTATTTCAGGTCGCTGACCGTGATAATCATGAACAAAGATACAAGGGTCAAAGCGACAATCAGCTCCGGCTGAAAGCCGAACACTGTATAAGATAGTAAGAATAATAGTCCGGTTGATAATTCCATGAACGGATAAAGAGGAGAAATGCGCCCTTTACACTGAGCGCATTTTCCTCCTTGAATGATATAAGATACTACCGGGATCAGTTCCCTGGCCGTCAGCGTATGCTGGCAGTACGGGCAGGCTGATCTGGGTTTGACGATTGATTTTTTGAGTGGTATCCGCAGGCCTACTACGTTGTAGAAGGAGCCTAGGAGGAGACCGTAAAGTAATAAAAAGAAAATCATTTAGCTATTGTCTTGCACAGAATCTCTATCTAATTCGTTTACACTCGATTCAGAGATTGTTCTTTTTGACCCTTTTAAGGTAACGGTATAAGCAAATTTTCCATCGCCTTCATTAGTAATAGTCACATAGGAACCGTCTGTATCGCCAGTTGAACCGCGTAAGTAGCCATCATCCGATTCGGTTCCACCATCAGGATCCTTTAACTTATCTAAGTAACCCTTAGTCTCTAAATCACCTAAACTCATTACCACTGACGCATCTTTAGCAGGTCTTAAATCTTCATTTGATGATACTGCTATCTTGGCAGAACTGATCATCTGCTTAGCATTCGCTATATGCGCATCCTTCCTGGAATTATCAATTAACCCACCAATACTAGGAATCGCAATCGCAGCAATAATCCCTAAAATTACAACTACAGCCAGTAACTCAATAAGCGTCAATCCACGTTCATTTTTCAATCTTTGACCCATTTTCTTTAACATGGTAATTCCTCCTGTTTATTTATCTATTACTAAAATATAGTAATCTAGTACTAGTATACAACAATCATCCGACAAAAAAATCAAATTTTTTGTAAAATAATAGGTATTTTCTAATAGTTCTGAACACTGTTGAAGATTTCGAACATTGGAACGAGAATCGACGTTACAATTGTTCCTACCAAACCTGCGAGCACCACAATCATGAGCGGCTCTATTAATGATTTCAGACGGTCCGTTGCACTTTCCACTTCTTTTTCATAGAAGTCTGCAACTTTAGCGAGCATCGAGTCCAGGGACCCCGTCTCTTCACCGATGGCAATCATCTGCGTCACGAGCGGCGGGAAAGCCCAATGCCGTTTCATCGGCTCCGTAAGGGAAGTTCCTTTTTCCAATGACCTACGGGATTCTCCAATCACACGTGCAACCACTTCATTCTCCACGACTTTCTCTACGATGGCCAGTGCCTGCAATATTGGGACTGAGCTTGAGAATAAAGAGCTTAACGTCCTCGTCATTCTGGCCAAAACCGCTTTCTGCATCATCTTACCGAAAATCGGTATCCGGAGGACTGCATAATCGAGATAATATTTCGTTTTCTTATCCTTTCGTAAAAAAGCAAGGACGACAGCAATCAATACAAAGAACAAAATGATGATGTACCAGAACTTTTGAGTGAATTCACTTGATGCAATGACAAACTTTGTGATGGCGGGCAGTTCTCCCCCGAAATCGGTTAACATGTTAACGAATGTGGGCACAACAGCTGCTAATAAGAAAATGACGACGCCAATTGCGATGACTCCAACGACCATTGGATAAGCCAAGGCAGAAATGATTTTCTGTTTCGTAATATGTTGCTTTTCATAATGTGTGGCTAGCCCTTCAAGTGTCTCATCCAGGCTTCCCGACGCTTCCCCTGCCTTCAGCATGTTGATCAGAAGCGGTTCAAACATTTTCTTATGTTTGGAGAACGCTTCGGATAACGGATTTCCGTCCCTGAGTTCATCCTCGATTTCTTTCAGTGCTTTGCCGAGTGCCTTACTCTCGGTCTGTTCACTAAGAATATGGGTGGCATCCACCACCGTTACCCCGGCTTGAAGGAGTGTGGCAAACTGTCTTAGAAAGATAACAAGATGCTGCAATTTCACCGGGTTTCCGATGGTGATATCCTTCGTCATGAGCGTTTCAGGCATCTCAAGGATATCAATGACCCTGACTTCCTGTTTCTTCAACTGAATGAGGGCATCCTTCTTGGTAGATGCCGTAATGATACCCGATTTCTTCCCTCTTGGATCTCGTCCCGTATACTTAAAACGTCCCATCTATTGAGGAATCTCCTCTCTGCTGTAAGGAAACGCCATTTCCTTTGATATGATACCACTTTCATATAGCTTCATTACACTGTCACTCATGATATGCATCCCCGACGTTTTGGACGTCTGCATGACATTCTGGATCTGATGCACCTTCTCAGAACGAATCAGATTGGCAATGGCCGCATTATTCATCAGGAGTTCCGTCGCTGCCCGCCTCCCTTTTTTGTCCACCGTTGCAAACAAGCGCTGAGAAAGGATCCCGACGAGCACGGATGCCAGCTGAACGCGGATTTGCGACTGCTGTTCCGGCGGGAAGACGTCCACAATCCTTTCAATCGTTGCCGGTGCACTGGAGGTGTGCAGGGTGGCAAGCACAAGATGTCCCGTCTCCGCTGCCGTGATGGCGGTATGTATGGTCTCCAGGTCGCGCATCTCCCCAACAAGGACAATATCCGGGTCCTGCCTCAAGGCACTCCTCAACCCTTTTGAAAATGATTTGGTGTCGAATCCAACCTCACGCTGATCAATGATGGATGCCCCGTGCTTATGGAGATACTCAATCGGGTCCTCGAGGGTAATGATATGCTTCCTCATTTTTCGATTCATATAATCTACAATGCTTGCCAGCGTGGTGGACTTTCCACTTCCAGTAGGTCCCGTCACAAGGAACAGACCTTGAGGTTTTTCAGCTATCGCCGTCAACGCATGAGGAAGGAATAATTCTTCCATGGTCGGGATGGAGGTTGGGATGACACGTATGGCTAAAGAGATGCATGATCTTTGCCTGAATGCATTCACCCTGAATCTTGACACACCTGGAATGCCGTAGGAAAAATCCAATTCACCTGCCTCTTCAAATGCAGGATACATATGCTCAGAAATAATCGCTTTGGCCATCAATTCTGTGCTTTCAGGCATTAACTGTTCTTTACCGAATCTTTTTAAGTCACCATGTATGCGGAAGATAGGAGGCGATCCCACTGTCAGGTGGATATCCGATGCCCCCAGATCATAAGCGGACTTTAAAAGATAATCTATTTTTTCTTTCACTGCTTTCACCTACTCTGAAATCGCTACTCGTAATACTTCTTCGGTCGTGGTCAACCCTTGCTTCACCTTCAACAAGCCGTCATCGACCAAGAAAATCGTTTTGTTACGTACCGCATGCTCCCTCAATTTGGAGAAAGGTTCATTATTCAGGATGACCTTCTTCATTTCATCATTCATGACAAGGACTTCATGAATCGCAATCCTGCCTTTGTAACCAGTCATATTGCAGGAAGAGCAACCCCTCCCCCTCGTGATGGTCTCGATTTTAATTCCTCTTTTGGCGAAGATCTCCATTTCCCGCTTAGTTGCAGGCATCTCTTGCTTGCAGTCACGGCAGACCCTTCGAATCAAACGTTGAGCCACGACTCCACTTAGTGATGAAGCAACTAAGAACGGCTCCACCCCCATATCCAAAAGCCTTGTCACTGTACTGATTGAATCGTTGGTGTGAATGGTGCTAAGGACGAGATGTCCCGTTAATGAAGCCCGGATGGATACCTCAACAGTCTCCTTGTCCCGGATTTCCCCGACCATGATGATATTCGGGTCTTGACGCAGAATGGCCCTGAGCCCCTTTGCGAAAGTCAAACCGACATTTTGATTCACACCGATTTGATTGATTCCTTCGAGCTGATACTCAACGGGATCCTCGATTGTAATGATGTTCACTTCTTCACTATTAAGGTGATTTAGCGCAGCATACAAAGTGGATGATTTCCCCGACCCCGTTGGTCCGGTTATGAGGACGATCCCTGTGGGCTGCTGGATCATCTTCATGAATCGCTGATGATTCACCTTGTTGAAGCCAAGCTTGGCAAGGTCATTCAGGCTTGAACCTAAATCAAGAATCCTCAGGACGATTTTCTCTCCATAGACCGTTGGTAACGTCGACACACGCAAATCAATCGGATGAAAATCGATATTCACCTTAATCCGTCCGTCCTGTGGGACCCTGAATTCGGTAATATCAAGATTTGCCATGATTTTAAGCCTGGCAATCAACATACTTTGCATGTGCTTAGGGAGGTTTCTTTCCGTTCTCAGAATGCCGTCAACCCTGTAACGGATGACAACTTTGGTTTCCTGCGGGTCGATATGTATGTCACTTGCTTTTTGTGTCACCGCATTGGAGAGGATACCGTTTACTAATCGAACGATAGGTGAATCGGAATCCACCACGGTTTCCTCTTCTACTTTATTTTGATTTCTATTTTCTTGAAAAAGGTCTTCAAATCCATCTTCTAAGTCATAAAACTTATTGATGACTTTCAGAATATCATCCTTTGTCGCAATGGCTGTCTCAATTTGAAAGCCTGTCGCTAAGCGAAGATCTTCTATGGCGTAAAAGTCCAAAGGATCACTCATGGCGACAAAGAGTTTATCTCCTTCTTTTTTGAGGGGGATCATCAGGTTCCTCTTCGCCGATTCTTTCGGAATCAAGTGGAATAGGTTCGTTTCAAAGGGATATCGATAGAGGCTGACGTGTGGGATTCCCAATTGAAATTCCAGTACTTCTATCAACTGCTGTTCCGTAATATATCCTCTTTGCAACAGTGCATCGCCAAGCTTCTGACCTTTTGCCTTGTCCTTCAACGTATCCTGTAATTGTGATTCGGATAAGATTCCTGCGTCAACCAGAAGGTCTCCTAACCTCTTTCTTATCGTGGCCACCTAATCACCCGCTCTTTATGGCTTATTTATAATCTTTTTTCTTTTGAGTCTTATTTGATTCTTCAGAACTTGAATCAGTATCAGATTCTTTATCTTCCGGACTGTTCCCCTCGTCTTCCCCATCCACTGAGGCAGAACCCTGCTCTTCAGTACCCATGGAGGAAGTATTCTCGCTTCCTTCACTGTCCTGGGTTTCAACCCCATTCTCAGAGTTTGGCACGTTATCATATGTTCCACTTGGGTTTTCCTGCATTTCCTGCAGCGGATAAACCATAACCTTATGCCGTGGTGCATAAAAATCTTCATTGATCAGCTCTTCTGAGAGTATTTCCCCTGAGGTGCTCAGTTTTTGCTTATACACCTTGATCAGGATCCCGTCTTTTCCTTCCTGTTGGATATCGACGCTTCCCTTATCAACAAACGGACTGAACTGTTTAATCACCCGTGGAGGAAAGGTTTCTTTATCTGACAATCTAACGTTATATGTATTAGGAAAAGGGATTCCCTGCAATAGTGCCTTTATTCGATTACCTTGAATAGCAAGCTTCAGCTCATAATCTGTTGAGTTCGGATTAGTGATAACAAAATCCTGGTTATTCATCGGATTAAATTTCGCTTCAAAGCCAAGGGTCACATAATCTGGAAGCTCTTTACTTATATTTCGTTCAATGATGGAAAAATTGGAATGTAAGGTGATTTGATAGAGTAATGATGCAATCGGACTTAAATCAGCCTGTGATTCAACTACAAAACCTTCTGTTTCCAGAAAGCCTGCGAAAGAAAACTGGGAGTTCGGTTCTATGAGAATGGAGGGATGATTGTCAATAAAGCTCTTGATGGTTGGTGTTACCTCTAATTCATTCGAAACTGCCTCAAATATGACTTGTGTAGATTCATTACTGGATAAATAATCGAATACGCTTACGGTTTCTCCATTGTTGAGACTTCCTGCTAAAGAAAGGATGTACTCCTTTAAAGAAGCCAGGTTTACGTCATCGCCATTATAGTCGGGGAAATGATTGGATAAGAAAGAATTCAATGCTTCTTCTTCCAATGAAACCATTAAACTCGTATTTTCATTACCTTCTAGTTTTTCTATGCTTTCTTCGAGATGGAATTGAAGGAGTGAGGGGTCAAGCCTTACACTCTCTCCTTCAAACTCGATCATGATATTTTGATTTCTCTTCCACTCATCAATTTTTTCGTCCAGTATTGTTAAGGCTTCCTCTTTGTTTGTTCCACCCAGATTAATAGATGCAAGTGCCGCATGTTTCGATAAATGCAGGGACTTAACAAAGAAGGTCTCATAAGCAAAAACGCCTAGATGAGAAAAACCATATAAAAAAAACGTGGAACAGAATAATACGGCCATCAACTTTACAAGCAGACCTTTTTTCACATCAGGCGCTCCTTCCTGCTACTTCCTACTTTATATTCATCGTTAAATCAACAAACACAGAAGGTCCGGCATCTTGAGCAGCTTTAATATCCGATTCTGTTAAGGAAGAACCTTTGGCAATCAACAAATCCCCTTCTAGGTTATAAATATCTTCTGTCACTCTTTTACCAGTCAATAATTCAGTCTGTTTCGATTTGATCGTTTGCAAACCATGCTGTTGAGTCTGGATTGTTTCAACCTCTTCTTCATATACAGGATGAGGATTTTCCAGTTGTTCAAACGTACCTTTAAAATATTCTACTGCATCTTCGTTTACAATGATGATATCCTTTCCAAAGGTCAGTACATGCTCAGTTCCAAGGAAATATGTACTATCCTGTGCAACTAACTCTAATGAAACGATTGCGCCTGTTTCATCATCCACATAGAATTCATGAATATTCCCGATCATTTGCCCTTTACGGGTCATTACGCGAGTATCATTGATTTTTATTTTTTTGTTTACCAGCTGGTTGGCAATCGGAATTTCATTCAGGTCGATGACCGCATTCTCATTTTCTACCGTGACGGCATACTCCCCGATTCCTACTACTTTCTTGAAAGGAATTGCTTTGACACTCACTTGCCAATCTTCATGTTCGATGGTCAAAAAGTCGACGGATCCTTTTTCCGGATTTATAACAAGGGATTTCACTCTCCCTATTTCACTTCCATCGTTAATACTAATAATCGGTAATGTTTTCATCTCTGCACTTTTCTTCATGTCATCTCACCTATTCTATCAATTTATTTCGTCTGTTTTTCCAAGGCAAATTCTTTGGTTTGTTCTATGTCCAATAAGATGTAAGGATATTCCATGAACCTATCTTCAATTCCTTTAATGAACATGCACAAATCCACATATTGCTCTGTTGAAATGTAATGATCCATTAATATCCTTGCAAATGTATAGTAATCCTGATCATGTAGACTGGGATGTAAATAATGCTTAATCATGTTTTCCATTTGATCTGTCGTTAACAGACTTCTAGAAAGTGAGATTTGTTCGATCATTGTCTTCATTACTTCTCTCATGATCCTATGGCGATTTGGAAGTTCATCAATATAAGTATCCTCTTCTTTAAGCGCGGTATTAATATCAGTCTCTACGATCTCTAACGTTGACTCTGTTTGCTCGTTTACTTCCTCACGTTCAGAGTCACCTTTTTCATCGCTCAATTCTTCTTCTGTAACAGATTCATCACCTACTTCTGGAATATCCTCCTCGAATAGGCCTGCCTCTTCTTCTTCCACCTCTGGTTCATCCTGCAAATTAGTATCATCGATCATACTTTCGATTTCACTTAAATCCCCATCATTAAAGATTTCATTTTGGTTTTCTATCACTTCTACTTTTCCCGTCATTTCGTTGGTATTTTCAATAAACCATTCACTCTCATCTTCGGGAACAGGTATTATGTCTGTGTCTCTTTCTGATTCGCTCATTTCTTCAACGGGAGAATGTATAAGTTCAATCTCGTCAATAGGTGGTTCATCTTCCTCAATCTCGAGTATTTCCTCTTGGTCGATTATTGACTCTATTTGTTCTGGCACTTCTTCAACTGGAAGAATGTCATTATCAGGCGTGTTTTCCAAGACTTCCTCACTATGTATATCAGGATGAGCTGTCTGAGGTTGGTAGACTTCGTACTTCTGTTCCTCATACACTTCCACTTCACTTCCTGCAGCAGCCACCATCATCCCGCTGAATCGTTGGTCAATCATATAAGAAGCAACCCCCAATAAAGCCATTAACATAATTGCAATTGCCCACATCGGGTATTGACTCGATGCAACAATCCCAAGGAGTGTCAAACCAAATGATATACCGGCCAGTATTAATTTCCCCTGCTTGCTGATGCCTATCGGAACAAAATATAAAATAGGTAACAAAAGAATGAGTGCCAACAACGAAAATAGGTAAATCATCTTATATTCAACTCCTTCCTGTGATATATTTCTTATAAATCAGACTTTTTTTAACAAGTTTCGACTACTAGATATTGTATAATAAAGTCAGGTATTTTGAAAGCAGGTGTTGGGGTGAAACTGATAAAAATATTAAAAAATAATAGAGGCTTAACTTTGATAGAACTTTTGGTATCCATAACGATTCTCGGAATTGTCCTTTTAAGCTTCATGAACTTCTTTCTTCAATCGAGTACATATACAAATAGTAATCAAAAGAAGACTGTGGGAGTCAACGTTGCGAGAAATGTTCTCATGTTCATGGAGAAACAGGATTTTCTGGAGATCAGAAATTTTTTTAACGAAGTGAACACCGGCCAGCATCCCCCCGAAGATGATTTTCTTGCATTATTTATCTGTAATGATAGCTATCTTACTTTCTCTAACTCTGCCGCTGAATCAGAAATCAGTCAGGCATGCCCCCAGAAAAAAAACATTACCGTCAACGGACTGGAATATGAAGCCTCCATTTCTTCAGAAGAAGTGTCATCATCTGAAGAATTAAATTCCTACATTCCAATAACAGTCAAAGTGAGGTGGACCATAGATGATCATGAATACAGTACGACATTGGATGGCAAAGTCAAAAGCGAAGATATCCGATAACAGGGGTGTCACCCTGATTGAATTGTTGGTTACACTTACTATATCGGCCATTCTTCTCCCTGTTACATATGGAGCTTTCATAACGGGTTATAAAGTCTACGAAAAAGTTTCAATCGATGCCCAATTACGGGAGGATGCAGATTATGTCTCAGCCATGGTGATGAAGAATCTCTATTCCTATCCTTTCGACAGAATAGAAGAATGTTCATCCTCCAATGAAAGCTGCATTACATTTGTGAATGACAGTGAAAAAAACGTGACTCCCTACTCTGACAAATCTTTCTATGAAGTAGAAGATGCAGAAGTCATAAATGATCAACAGACACTCGAGCTTGTTCAAATTGACGGAAAAGAGCAATGGAGCTTCAACGGGGAAATCCTTGCTACTCCATCCGATTTTACCGGTTCAAAGGTTTTTACCAGCTGCTCATCCGATCCCTGTGAAAATGCCATCATTCAATTAACCTACAACGTAAGCGATACCCGTTTTCATAAAACACTACAATTAGAAAGCAGCTTCGGCTTTTAGAAGGGAGGAAATCACATGTTTATGAATCAAAGAGGAAATGCCCTGTTGACCGTTTTAATCACCTCCCTGGTCATGGTAACGATCGGAATGGCCATCATGAGCTCTACAATAGGAGGTGCCAAACGAACGGAAGTAAGGGAAACGGATATTGATATTACATACGAGGGAATAAAAGCAGTTGAGGAAATTTCTGCGAAACTTATCTCTCAGCTGCAACCAACGAAACCTTTGGATATTGATGGATTGACGACAGGTAATATCAATACGAAAGTGACTGACTTCATAAGAACAGACATCATCCCATCCTATCAATCTTCTGATTCTATCAAATGTATTACAATCGTAGATGTAAGCGGTGATAGAGCGTCTAATTTACTGGGAGACCAATGCGAGAGGGCAAACAATCTTCAGTATCACACGTTCGGTTTGGAATTTCTCAATACAAACCTTACAAGGGTTTATGAGATTATCGTCAACACAAAAAACCCTGATGCAGAGGAAGGAAAAGTTGAAAAGATTGTCCGTAAGCGTATTATCCTATCTCCTATCCCAAGTTTCCTGAAATACACACTGGGAGCCAGGGAACTACTGGAATTAAACGGATCACCTCATCTTGTAGGCAATGTATATGCTCAATCACTAGACATAAGAGAGGATGCCAATTATCAGTTGTCCAATCATAAGGATAAAAAAGTGGCTGCACCTTTCCCATCCATCATCGGGGATATTTATACCAGCTATGACAAAGACAATTATGCGCAAATGAAATCCCTAGTGGATACAAATCAGTTTTACCCGCACGTCTCAGCACCTAACATAAAGCAGGACAGTCAATTTACCGACATTTCATTTGACCAGACGTACAATGATGAAGTTGGAAAAGTATTAAATTCCCTGGATCTTTCACTCAATAACAACTTGACTCAGGTAAATTTACGAAATACGATCACCCGTAACTTTCTAACAGAGGGGTCTCTCTTCCTGCCGCTGTTGAAAGGCATATTGGATCCCAATGTACAAGGTATAGTAAAAGCCGATAGGAGTATCACCGTAAAGAATCTCGTTCATAGCGGAGTTGACCTCATCGTCAACGGTGATGTTAACATTCTGGCAGATTCAGCGATGAATATCGGAAATATCATCTCTACAGGAAATGTAACCATTTCAAATGTCTCAGGGGACATGTCGATCGGAAACATTGTCGCAGCCGGTAAAGTGTCCATTGAAGCGAATGCTCCCATCAGCCTGAAAGAGAATATTGTCAGTTTCGATAATATGACGATTCAATCCCAGAACTCTACCTCAAGGATTGAAGGCAACGTTTTTTCAGGGAAAAACTTAACCATTCAAGGAGACGCAAATGATCAAGGTGAAGAAGATGATGAAATGGCATTTGATTCTGTCATCTATGCCAAGGGAAAGACCAGCATCTCGAACTTGAACATCACAGGTATAAAAAATCCTTTAGGCTCAGATACTTCCGGACAGCTGATTTTACTTTCTAAAGGAGAACTGTTGGTCACGAGGATGAATGAATTTCAATATTATACTGATGAAAATGAAAAGAAAGAGACCGACCTATTACCAGATCCATCTGAAAACATTAAACCATTACAAGCCTTCTTATATACGGATAGTGACGCAACATTATATGGAGTCGGTTCTCTTTTCTATGTGAACGGCGGCGTTTTTTCTAAAGGGAATCTGACTATAAATGCCGTTCGCGGAAAAGTCGATGATATGGATCGAATTGAAACTGACCTTTTTTCAAATCAGGAAGAAAAGCTATCCCGATTTATCGTCCATTATAATCGGGATGTTCTTCTCTCAAAGTTGGAGGCTTTGCCAAGGGTCGAATCCCTCTCACTCATAAGTGACGAAATCATCGTCCAGTAAAAAAGCGAGCCCATGATTTCTCATGGACTCGCTTTTCCTTTACCATCTGCCATCAATGCTGCCGTCTTCCGTATCAGGATCTTCGTCTTCTTCTGAAACAACTTCGAAAATCGCCCTGGCTTTAATATCCGGGTTTTCGTCTGATGTCACAGTGATGGTTGTCACTCCACTTTTCTCGGGGATCACTTTCCATTGTCCGTTTTCTTTTACGATATCGACGACACCATTTCCTGTATCTGTTACACTCTTGATGTTTTGGTTTGTCGCATTGGTAGGATTGAAGATTAAATTTGAAACAATGTCAAAGTCGTCTCCCTCAAGAAGCAACGTATACTTGGATTGATCAAAATCCATACTTTCGAGCTTTACTACCCTGGATTTTACGATGACCTGGATATATTTTTTGTACTTTCCATTTTTGGTCTCTACTTTAACCACATCGATTCCGGGAGATATTCCGGTGATTTTATTCTCCTTGGAAGAAATGGTTTGTGTATACACCGAGTTTAAGAGTAAATCGTCACCAGGGGTTACACTGACACGATAGTTATTATTTGGCTTTCCAAATGGAAACACGTCGATATCAAATGTCTTCGTTTCGCCTACATATAATTCAATAATAGAAGGCACACGTATTAAGTCGTCCCCTTCGATCCAGACGGATTTCCCGATGATGTAGTCATCGAGTGCAAACCCGCCGCTTGCTTTCACCTGGACTTCATTCTTGCCGAACATATCGAGCGTCTTCCACTCTTCCACGTTAATGCTCTTCCATCCATCAATTGGTTCATCCTCATTCAGAATACGGTATTGATATGTCACATCTTGACCTGGCACACCGTTTGATAAGCTGAATTCTGCCTCGTTCGAAATGGAAGCTCCATCCTCCAACGTATTCTTAGTAACAGTATCTTTTACCGTCAAATCCGGAATAAATGATAACTCAGAAGTGGATCCATCTTTATAGGTGATCGATAGCCAGGTAGTACCTGCAACTAATTCCTTTACGGCTTTATTCGGATAACGGCTACTTCCTCCAGCTTCTAGAACTGCGAGAGTCGTTTCCCCCTGCCCCGAAACCCTTACTTTTTTGATCACTCCATTAGAATATCCGTCATACGCATACTCTTTTTGACTGTAATACTTCCTGGTCCTTACTTTTGCACTTAGTTCACTTTGGTCAGGAGTCAAATTACTGATCACTTTTGTACCAAATCTAGAATCGATATAAGAAACCCTTGGCTGAGGCATTTTCACATTGTTGATGGCCCACACTGCCTTCATCTTCATATTCGCCGAAAGGGTAGGTTGCGAGAATTTCCCTTTATCAAAGCCAACCTTTTGAGTTAATTTCATGACTGCCGTTCGTTGACCATCAACGTTCTCTATTGAAACATTGGTGTTATCCGCAATATCCACCCCTTCAGGTAGCGGCTGGTAAATAATGATGTCTGTTACATTTCCATTAGCATTTGGATTTTCCAGACCTCCAAATTCCAACTGATATTTTCCTGTAAAAGAGTTTGTATCTTCTCCTTGCTCAATGATTAAATTGAATAATTCCTGCTTATTCTTATTCAGTTCAAGTTTTCCTGTAACGGATGCAGGTGCATCGTCCTTCACCTGGATGGTCACGGATTTGGTGTTTGTATATCTCCAGGCTGTCTCTTCTGCTGATTTGTATTGTATTTTCAAATTATTAAATGTGTAGGTACCCTTTGTCGTAAATTCTACCGGTAATGACACTGTAATAGGTGACGGTGCTCCTTGCCCCACTTCATAAACGGTGGAAAACGGCAAATACACAAAGTTATTGACCACTTTATACTGATTTCGGTCAACCGTTACGTTTGCCGGCAATGGCACGACGACTTCCCCATCTAATTTGACTGAGTTTAATTTATTCGCCAATTTTTCAAACGCATCCGAAACACTTCCCTCGCTTGCCTTTATGAAGCTACCCGAAGTTTGCTGTGCAAGCATTTGTAGGTATCGGTCATCCAGGTCCCCTTCCCCGTATCCAAGGGTGTGCATGGTGATTTTAGCGTTATATAATTCTTTGGAGACTTCAAGACCTTTTTGTTTAATTAAGGCCTGCATTTGTTGACTGTTCGTTTCTAGATCTCCTGGATTGTACCACCCGGGATTAAAAGAGGTACCGTCCATTGAAAAAGCAGAAGGAATGAATAATGACTTCAGCTTACTATTATCCTTTGAATATATTTTATGAAGCCACTTGTTGTAACTGTAACGATTTTGATAATCATAGACTACTTGTTCATCACTTTCAACCACTCCTGTTTCACTGCAAAATACCAACCAGTATCTTGTACATACTTCTTTTTTAACTTTCTCAATTGCTGTAGCTATCATGGGCTGTCCGTCCGTTAAAAACACAATATATTTTTCATTAGGAGAGTTTTTCAGCATATTTTTCGCGGCACGCAAAGGATCTGTATAATTTGTGCCTCCATTAGCGGTGGTATGTAACATAGAAGTTTTGATGGCATCGAGGTCATTGCTTAATGGAACAATCGTTTCAACATCAGAAGAAAAGGTAATGAGGGAAAAACGGTCATTTCTTTGTTTATTCTTTTCAAAGAATTGGACAGCGCTGGTCAGACCATTCTTTGCGTTTTGCAGCTTATTATTCGTACTGTTCATTGAACCTGATTTATCAAACACAAAGACGACGTCAATCGGAGGACGGCTGGTCTCTTTCACTTCACCTGAAGGGATAATATTGAAATCCAATGACGCTTTTGCATTACCTTCTACAGGTTTTACAATTACTTCTTGTGAAGGTGTTGCATTAAAGTCTACTCTCTGGTCTTCATTTACCTTTGCAAAGGCACTGCTTGAATGGAAGATGAATGCAAATATCAAGAACACTAGTAACGGAAGTTTTGGTTGAATTCTCATTATATCCCTCTTTTTGGCATCCTGTAATACTTTCATTATATCAATCTCAATACTATTTTAATAGGACTTAATACTCAAGATCTATTCTTTTTTCATAAAGAAAGGATGCCTCTTTGTTCATTAGACATCCTCTCCATCACTTCACATACTGCGCCACCCGATTCCGCCCTGCCTGCTTCGCACCCGTATAAAGCGCACGGTCCGCATGACGAATCAACGCCAATGTATCGTCTGCATCTTCCGGAGCAGTCGATACTCCAATACTCGCCGTAATCCTTACCATCATCTGCTTATTGGACTCGTCCAAACTGTCATGCAGTGTGAATGGCTGATTGGCAATCGTGCTCCTGACATACTCTGCGATTTGGAGTGCCTCTCCCCTTTCCGTGTTCGGAAGGAGGACCACAAATTCTTCCCCGCCATATCTCGCCACCGTCCCTTTGGAATCGATCAGCGTGCGCAAGCGGTCGGCAAGTTCAATCAGGATTTCGTTTCCACTCTGGTGTCCGTAGTTATCATTGATCACTTTGAAGTGGTCCAGGTCAAGCATGATAAGTGAGAGATTTTTTCTTTTTCCTGCCTCAAGATTGTTATATTCCATGGATAGGAGGTCTTCGAAGTAACGGTAATTGTAAAGGCCTGTAAGGGCGCATCGTTCACTGTTTTTCTTTGTACGTTCGTGGTGCCTTGCATTGGCGATCGCCACTCCGAAATAGGAGCAAAGGATATCGACGATCATCAGTTGGAATTTCTCATATGCCTTCTTTTTGGAAGAAGCGAGGAGAAGGATGCCCCTCACTTTCTGGCTTCTGACGATGGGCACACATAGTACACTTTCTACATCTTCAGGCATGTAGCCTTCTGCAATATCGGTCCATTCAGACCGGGACGTGTAAAGGACGGACTTCCCCGTCTCCCATACCACACCGCTGATTCCCTGGTTTTTCTTAAGGGGGCGCAAATTATTGGATTTCATTTCTCCATTTTCAACACGGCGGAGAAGCACTAATTCTTCTTCATGGCAATCAAGGATGTACGCATACTCTACAGGAAGGGTCTCGATGATCTTCTCGATGAAAATATCAAGTACTTCTGTAACTTTCAGGCTCTCGGTTAACTGGTGACCGATTTCCCCGGCTTTCTGGAGGTATTCATTGATCTTTTCTGAAGAATTATAAAGCTTCAAGATGATGGATAGACTGACGAATGGGACGCCGATCAGCAATGATGCAATGGCTCCGAGCTCAAATGTTAAATAATAGAGTGATAGAGACAAAGGGAACATGATCATATTCGCAGTAAAATCCCATATGAAGTCCTTACTGTAAAAGCGCACATCATTATTAGCCACATAATGATGGTACAAAAGGAGCAGAATCTGATTGATCATAATGGATACAACCTGATAGCAAAGGATCGGAATAATCAGCTGCCCCAGATCCCTCTCAGCAATTTCCCCGCCAAGCATAAAGTAAATTAATCCACTGATGCATGAAACGAGAAAAAACATCAATGAATTCAAAGGGATTCTATGCCAGTCGTTCTTCGTCACCCTTAGTCTTATGAGCAATGGGATGATAGAAAATTGCATGAGGACGATTTCAATAAATAGTCCATATTTAATGAAACCAACAAGAGTCACCCACTGGATGAAAAATATGGTGGCACCGTTAATAACGATGGGCATGAGGGGAATGAAAGTGGCAAAGGCCACTAATGTAATGAACTCCAACTCATTTCCTGCAATATTTTCAGGGGGATAGTATTGATATGTAAAATACAAGCCGGCCGGCACAACGGCAAGCCATGCCAGCAACAAGTACAGCTTTTTCTTTAAAGGTAACGTCATATCTATCCCCCATAGGTTTCATTGAATAAGTATAGTCTGATCATACTATACTAGTTAAATAGTCACAAGTTTAAGAATATTTTATCAAAGCACCCAAACAAAGTCACTTAATTTTTTCTGTAATTTTCCAATAAAGGAAGTAAATACGGTTTTACTTCAGATAAAAAGTAGAGAGACCCCGTTATGAGCAGTACTTCATCATCCTGCATGATGGATAGTTTATCTTTGAGGTATGCTTTCCAATCATGCACTTTTACCTTATTCGGGTGTAAAGATACGGAATAAAGCTCTTCAACGGATGCCACTCTCGGAAAGTCAAAGGTCGTAAATGCAATAGAATCCGCTGCATCTTCCAAATGATTGATCATCGGTTTTAATTCTTTATCATGGAGTGCCGAGAAGAGAACTGTTACTTTCTTATGGAGGAAGCGTTCTTTCATCGTCTTTACAAGGGCCACCACTCCTTCTGGATTGTGGGCTCCATCAATATAAATGTCACGGGTATCCGATAAAGCTTCCATTCTTCCCGGCCAAGTGGCCTTTTTCAATCCATGCCTGATGTTCTCGATACCTATTTTCATCTCACACGTTTTCTCGAGAAGCTCGACTACCTTGATGGCAAGAGCAGCATTATTGATTTGATGGTTCCCGATCATTGAAATCTCGAACACATCATGTAGAAGGGGCGACTGGTACTCGAACCTCTCCCCTTTCTCTAAAAGGGCTGTACGCTTTGCCGAGAAATCCTCACTCAGCTGAAAGAGCTCACTCCCCACCTCTACAGCCTTATCTTCTAATACCTTTCTTGCTTCCGGTTGATGCACACCCGAAACAACCGGCACATTGTTCTTAATGATACCCGCTTTTTCATAAGCAATATCTTCTATCCGGTTGCCAAGGAACTGCATATGATCCATTCCGATACTCGTAATCACTGAAATCATAGGGGTGATGACATTCGTTGAATCAAGCCTCCCCCCGAGGCCGACCTCATAGAGTACCAGATCGACGGGCTTCATTTCGGCAAAATAGTAAAAGCTCATGGCTGTAATGACTTCGAATTCCGATGGAGGTCCCCATTCCGAATTCTCCATCCTTTCTGCAACCGGTTTGATTTTTTCTACAAGTAAGGTCAGATCATCGTCACTGACAGGATTTCCATTGATGCTGATGCGTTCGTTGAAACGTTCAAAATAGGGGGAAGTAAATGTTCCAACAGTGTATCCTGCTTCTTGTAACACATTCCTCAAGTAGGTGACGGTAGATCCTTTTCCGTTCGTTCCACCGATGTGGATCGTTCTCTGTTTTTGATGGGGATTCCCAAGTTCCTCCAAGAGGTGATTCATCCGCAACAATCCCGGCTTGATTCCAAGTCTCAGCCTTGAGTGTATCCATTCGACTGCCGATTCATAATTCAACAATTTTCTTTCACTCCCACTTGGATGTCATTAGAAAAAGGGCCTTCATCAGGTCTGATGGTCGGCGATGCACCCACCTATCCATCTGACCTGAATCGATTGCCCTCTTCTTACCCTTTATTCAATATAAACATTAAACTGATTTAAGCTCTTCGATTCGTGCTTTAACAGTCGCTTGTTTCTCTAAATAATCTTTTTCTTTCTCTTTTTCCTCATCGACTACTTTCTGAGGGGCTTTACTTACAAACTTTTCATTGTTCAACTTACCTTGAACCCGGGAAACTTCTTTCGTCCATTTGTCGAGTTCTTTTTGAAGTCGGGCGATTTCTTCTTCAATATTGATCAGCCCTTCTAATGGAAGGTAGAGGTCCACTCCTGTAACCACTGCCGTCATTGCTTTTTCCGGCGCTTCTAAATCTGTGCCCATCTCAAGCTTCTCAGGATTACAGAACTTCTCGATATACGATTGATTCTTTTCGATGATTGTCAGAGTATGGGCATCCTTTGCTTTTAGAATCAAGTTGATTTGCTTGCTCATTGGTGTATTCACTTCTGCACGAACATTCCGTACAGCGCGGATGATGTCAACCAGAAGCTTCATTTCTTCTGCTGCCGCTTTATCCGTCAGCTTTTCATCAACCGTCGGCCATGCTGCAACCGTGATGGATTCGCCTTGATGCGGCAAGTTCTGCCATATTTCCTCGGTAATAAACGGCATGAATGGGTGTAAAAGTCTCATGGTGTTGTCGAGTACATATGCCAGGATCGAGCGGGTCGTCTTTTTCGCCGCTTCATCCTCACCGTAAAGAGGCAGCTTCGCCATTTCAATGTACCAGTCACAGAAGTCATCCCAGATGAAGTTGTATAGTATGCGTCCCACTTCACCGAATTCGTAACGATCTGCAAGTCGTGTAACTGTCTCGATCGTTTCATTCAAGCGTGTCAGGATCCATTTATCCGCAACGGACTTTTCACCTGATAAATCGATTTCATCGTATGTCATTCCATCCATATTCATCAATGCGAATCGGGAGGCATTCCAGATCTTGTTCGCAAAGTTCCAAACACTTTCCACTTTCTCAAATGAGAAGCGCAGATCCTGTCCTGGTGAGCTTCCGGTTGTAAGGAAGTAGCGAAGGGAGTCGGAACCGTATTTTTCGATGACTTCCATAGGGTCAATACCGTTTCCTAGTGACTTACTCATCTTACGCCCTTCAGCATCACGAACCAAACCGTGAATCAATACATCTTTGAATGGACGTTCTCCAGTAAATTCAAGACCTTGGAAAATCATACGTGAAACCCAGAAAGGAATGATATCGTAACCTGTAACTAGAGTACTTGTCGGGTAATATCTCTTAAAGTCTTCTGCGTTTGTATCCGGCCAGCCAAGGGTAGAGAATGGCCATAGTGCTGAACTGAACCACGTATCAAGTACATCATCTTCCTGTGTCCATTGTTCAATATCCTCAGGAGCTTTTTCACCTACATAAATTTCTCCCGTTTCATTATGGTACCAGGCTGGAATTCTATGTCCCCACCATAATTGTCGAGAGATACACCAGTCACGTGTGTTCTCCATCCAACGAAGATACGTGTTCTCAAAACGATCTGGAACAAAGTTTACTTTATTTTCATCTTTTTGAAGTTGAATGGATTTTTCAGCCAGGGAATCCATTTTCACGAACCATTGTTTTGAAAGGTACGGCTCTACGATTGCCCCACTACGCTCGGAGTGCCCAACCGAATGCATATGCTCTTCAATCTTGAACAACACTTCTGATTCCTGAAGATCCTTTACGATTTGCTTACGGCAGTCAAAACGGTCCATGCCGTTATACTTGTCAGCTCTCTCGTTCATCGTTCCATCTTCATTCATCACTAAGATGCGTTCAAGATTATGGCGGTTCCCGATTTCAAAGTCATTCGGGTCATGGGCCGGTGTGATTTTCACCGCTCCAGAACCGAATTCCATATCCACATAATCATCACCGACGATCGGGATTTCACGTCCAACGATTGGCAGGGTAACCTTTTTCCCGATGAGATGCTTGTAGCGATCGTCTTCTGGATGTACCGCTACCGCTGTATCACCAAGCATCGTTTCCGGACGCGTTGTCGCGATTTCAATGTGGCCACTTCCATCAGCAAGAGGGTATCTCATGTGATAGAATGCCCCTTGAACATCTTTATGAATAACCTCGATATCTGATAGCGCAGTCTTTGTTGCAGGATCCCAGTTGATGATATATTCACCGCGATAGATCAATCCTTTATTGTAAAGATCGATGAATACTTTCTGAACCGCATCCGATAATCCTTCATCAAGTGTGAAGCGTTCACGGCTGTAATCAAGACCAAGTCCTACCTTAGCCCACTGCTGGCGGATATGCTCGGCATACTCTTCTTTCCATTTCCATGTTTCTTCCACGAATTTCTCACGGCCGAGGTCATACCGTGAAATTCCCTGGTTACGAAGTTTTTCATCTACTTTTGCCTGAGTGGCAATTCCTGCATGGTCCATACCTGGCAGCCAAAGTACGTCGTACCCCTGCATCCGTTTCATTCTTGTCAGGATGTCCTGCAGTGCTGTGTCCCATGCGTGACCAAGATGAAGTTTCCCCGTTACGTTCGGCGGAGGGATAACGATGGTGTAAGGCTCCTTCTCCTTATCGTTCGTCGCTTCGAAGTACTTGCCTTCTAGCCACCATTTGTAGCGTCCCTGTTCAATGGCATTGGGATCATATTTCGTCGGCATTGCTAATTGTTGATCTTGAGTTTCCATGTGATTTCCTCCTATATCATACTGTGAGTCATTTTCAAAAAAAAATAAAAAAATCCCCCGTCCTGTGAAAAGGACGAAGGATTCCATTCGCGGTACCACCTTTTTTCTCAGGAGAAAGAAGACTCCTGAACTCTCGACGGAAATAACGGCTTTTAACCGGCTTCTACTACTCTCATTTCATAGAAACAGCTCTTCAGGCGACCTTCCATTGTCTTAACGTAGAAAATCTCTCAGCAAACGATTTTCCTCTCTGAAAGTAAGGACCAATGTACTCTTCCTGTTCATTGCTTTTCGTGATTATTCATTTATTCATTATAGTATAGGAAAAGATAAACTTTCGTCAATCATTATTGGCGATTTTGTTGAAAAATATTCATTTCGCCTATACATAGGCACCATTCCATCCTTCATTCATAAGATAAAGTAGTGAATCTACCCAGAAAGTGAGTGGATGTTTATGAAGAAAATCAACCAGTATACGTTGCAGAAATGGATGGGGAATGCCCGTCTCATATGTAAGCAGTTCATCATTCCTTTTACCATCTTCCAAGGGATCCGCACCATCTTGCTCCCAACCACTTTTGATGTTCTTCTGTTGACCCTGTTCATTGGTATCGGCCTTGCCATCTACTTTGATTGGATTTAAAGAACTGACGACATATGAATTCGTCAGTTCTTTTTTTATTCTGATTCCGCTGCCTGCTCCTGTTTCTGCTTTTCCATTTCATCCAGGCGCATGACAACATATTCGGTATTTTTAAGAAGCCAATAGTGACGCTGTAACTTCTTCAGGGATTTACGTTCATTTCGCTTATCTTTCGGTGTATGGAAATATTTTTCCACTACGGCAATGACGGAGCTGGGATACGCCAGGTAGCTCATGAAAAGGAGCCTCTCTTCATTCCGTACGGTAAAATGTTGAAAGTAAGTGGTTAGCCACTCAATGCATTCCTCATAATACTTTGGGTAGGTTTTCAGCGTCCTCGACAAAAACGGCAGGAGATCATGAAAAGGCGATGCCATCTTGGAATACTCGAAGTTGACAAAATACCCCATACCTCTTTCGTCAAAAAGAAAATGCTCCGTCGACACCTTCCCATGCGTAATAACAGTCCGGACTTTTTCAAGTTCTTTGGTTTCTTCATACCATTCATCCAGCATTTTACGTGAAAATTTCAATGCTTGGGATGCGTCCTTATAATACATACAAAAATGAAATTGAAAGGGGGACATGTATGTGGTCTTCTCACATGCTTCTACGTACTCATCCAGGAATTGCTGCTCTTTTTCCCATCTGGACGTCAGCTGTTCGTAGTGGGATTCTCTCTCTTCTTTATCAATTTTCACTTCCTGGGAAGAAAGGGTATGAAGTCTCGCCAATTCCCTGAACATCTTTTGGTGCTTTTCAAATTGATCTTCTCGTTCATAGTTTGAAAGCCAGGGCATGACATAATATAAATCCCCTTCATTCCATACTGCATATCGTCCATCCAGGGTGGGATAAATCGGAACAATCCGATTATAGCCCCTTTGAAAGAGCATTTGTACATTCCTGACAAAGTCCACACCGTTTTGGGCAGAAAGCTGTTTAACTGCTAAAGTGCCTTTATTTGAAAATACTTTTGAAATTTTCCCGAAGCTCTCAACAAAATGGGGTTCGACCCCATAAGGCTGCAAGACAGGCTTTAATCCCTCCAGCGTTTGTACCATTCCTCTCACCTTCTAAGATTACTTTTCTTAAAAAAAACGGACCAACTCCAATGATTTTGGTGTCAGCCCCATCGTTTTTGCTATATCTACCTTCTCTTTTATTCGATCCTCAGATGGGAACGACCTTTGCTTCTACCCCTTGAATACGAATTCACTGTTCGGGATATAAAGAACCTGCCCTGCATATACATCCTGATTGGCTTCGAGCTGATTCACCCGTAATAACTGCGGGATGGTCAGATCATACTTCTCGGCAATATAATCGAGGTTCTCACCTTCCTGTACGATGCATACCCTTAGAGTCGCTCCTTTTTCCTCCTCTTTACGGGCAAAGAAATCCGTTAATGAGATGGATTCGTACTTCTTTTTCCCTTTTGTCTTTTTCTTTTCTCCCTCTTCTTCATCCATTTCTGCTTCCACCGCAGAGGACGATGACGAAGACTCTTCTTCTTCCAATTCCTCTTCCTTATACTTAGGAGCAGGCGGAGGCGTATAGGCGGCTTTGGGTTCCGCGTGCTGTTCTTCTGACGATTCACTCAGCTCATGCTGTGGAAGTTCAAATACATTCTCTTTCCGGTAATCCACTTCTTCATAGGAAAGGGCAGGATTTGAATCGTACTGAATCTGAACAGGAATTTCATCCTCATGTTCAGCCGGCGGGGTCCTTCCTTCCAGATTAAACGATTGGTATTCGTCGTCAGCATCATCTTCTTCCTCTTCTGCTTCCTCTTCTACATAAGTGGTGATTTCTTCTTCATCGTAATTTTCGTATTCGTACACTTCTTCTCGATCTTCCTCTTCTTCCGTTTCCACTTCTTCTTCTACTTCTGCTTCAGCGACTGCACTCGACCGGTAAAGGGGCTCGAATTCCTCTTCCCTTTCATACTCCGATTCAAATGGTGTGTGCGCCTGCTGCTCCCCGTAGATTCCCGTGATGGTTAAATCGGCATTCAGCTTTAAGCAGGCATTTTCAGGCACGACATAGTCGAAAGACTCGACATACACATCGATATCGCCTAAATTGGCAATCCTGTTTTTCGGGATTGTTACATCCACGGGAAACCTGTGAACAAATTCATATTCACCTTTTTCTCGTTTTTCCACTGTCTGCACAAACTTACCGCTTGCTTCAAACTCATCATCCTCTTCTTCTCTCGGTGACGTTGGCAGATACTCACCGGTCAAATCCAGACTACCCCTGATAAGTACATACTGTTCTTGCTCTTGTATCGTTATATGAGGATCTAAGGAGATGGATAGCAATTCTTCAACTTCCTGTCCTTTTTTGAACCAAATTGATTCTTCCAAAGAAAATCGTAAGCACGATTGTTGTTCTTGTGACAAAGAAATTCCTCCTTTCAAGTTCCAAACAAAGAAATAGTAAACAATGCCATTATCACTTTATGAAACAGAAAGGATGAATATGATAGGAAAACAAATAAAAACAGCCGATCCCCTAAAAGGATCGGCTGCCTCATTACTTCTTGCTCATTTTTTCAAACGCTTTTTCCGCTGCCTGAAGGGTCTTTTCAATATCTTCATCCGTATGTGCTGTCGATAAGAAGAGTCCTTCGAATTGAGATGGTGGCAGGAATACTCCTTCATGGGCCATTTCACGGTAGTATTCGGCAAACATCTCAAGATCAGAAGACTTGGCACCTTCGTAATTTGATACTTCTTCATTCGTGAAGAAAATGCCGATCATGGAGCCTGCACGATTGATCCTGTGAGGAATATTGTGCTTTTCTGCCGCTTTCTTTAAGCCTTCCTCCAGTAAGTCTGCTTTACGTGAGAACTCAGTATAGGTTTCCGGAGTCAGCTGACTGAGTGTCTCATATCCAGCCGTCATGGCTAACGGATTTCCGGACAGGGTGCCCGCTTGATAAATCGGACCGCTTGGAGCGATTCTTTCCATGATTTCCGCTTTCCCGCCATACGCACCGACAGGAAGTCCCCCACCGATGACTTTACCAAGACAGGTTAAGTCAGGAGTTACATCGTAAAAGCCTTGGGCACAGCCATAGCCGACACGGAAGCCTGTCATGACTTCATCAAAAATAAGAAGAGCACCATGGTTTTCCGTTACTTCACGCAGACCTTCCAGGAAGCCGGGTTGCGGAGGTACGACACCCATGTTTCCGGCAACAGGCTCGACGATTACACCTGCGATGTCATCACCGAACTGTTCGAATGCATAGCGGATGCTTTCTAAATCATTGTAAGGTACTGTAATCGTGTTTTTGGCTACTCCTTCTGGCACACCAGGGCTGTCAGGTAAACCAAGGGTCGCGACACCTGAACCGGCTTTGATCAATAACGAATCCCCATGTCCGTGGTAACAACCTTCGAATTTTATGATTTTATTTCTGCCTGTGTATCCACGGGCCAAACGGAGGGCACTCATTGTCGCCTCTGTACCGGAAGAAACCATACGTACGACTTCGATACTTGGTACACGGTCGATGACGAGTTGAGCAAGCTTATTCTCAATTTCTGTCGGAGCACCGAAACTTGTCCCGTTTTCGGCTACTTTCTTAATGCTCTCCACGACACGATCATTGCTGTGACCGAGAATGAGCGGTCCCCAGGAAAGGACATAGTCAATGTACTCATTGCCGTCAATATCGTAGATTTTCGACCCTTTTCCTCTTTCCATGAAGATTGGTTCCATTTTGACGGATTTGAATGCCCGAACCGGACTGTTCACCCCGCCCGGCATCAATTTCACTGCTTCTTTGAATGCTTGTTTTGATTTTTCATATGAACGCAATATGGTTTCCTCCTTTAGTGATCTTTTCAGTCATCCTTACAGAAACTTTCCACCAATTAGGATAACCAATTCGCTACGTCTTTTGCGAAGTACGTAATGATAAGGTCTGCTCCTGCACGCTTCATGCTCGTCAGTTTCTCCATTACGATTTCCTGTTCGTTCACCCAGCCGTTTTGTGCAGCTGCTTTGACCATGCTGTATTCGCCGCTTACGTTATAAGCGACAACGGGAGCATTGAATCGATCCTTTACTTCACGCATGATATCCAGATAAGAAAGGGCCGGTTTTACAATAAGGAAATCCGCTCCCTCTTCCATATCGGATTGAGCCTCTCTCAAGGCTTCCATGCGGTTCGCAGGGTCCATTTGATACGTTCTGCGATCCCCGAATTGCGGGGTCGAATGGGCTGCATCGCGGAAAGGGCCATAGAAGCTGGATGAATACTTCACAGCGTAGGACATGATCGGCACATCATGATATCCTGCTTCATCGAGACCGTGGCGGATGGCTGCAACAAATCCATCCATCATGTTGGATGGGGCAATGATGTCGGCACCAGCTTCAGCCTGGCTGACGGCGGTTTTCGCCAGTAAATCAAGAGTCTCATCATTAAGGACTTTGCCATCTTTGACGATTCCACAATGACCATGGCTCGTATATTGGCAAAGACATGTATCGGCGATGACAACAAGGTCTGGGTACTGTTCCTTCACGAAGCGGGTGGCCTCCTGAACAATCCCATGATCGTGGTAGGCCTGTTTCCCCAATTCGTCCTTTTCAGCAGGGACACCGAATAGGATGATCGATTTAATGCCTAAAGAAACCACTTCATCCATTTCTGCCTTTAAATTATCGAGTGAGATATGATAAACACCCGGCATGGACGGGACGACATTCTTGATGTTTTCCCCTTCCACAACAAACAGAGGGTAAATTAAATCTTCTTTTCTAAGATGTGTTTCTCTAACAAGCGCACGCATCGTTTCCGATTGACGCAGGCGGCGATGGCGGTTAAATTGCAGGTCTTTCATATTAAAAAGCCTCCTAATGTTTTGTAACTAGCGGGAAGAGATATATTCCTTCATCTCATTCACCATTTCATTTACAGTATAAACGCTTGGACAGATTTTTACATGCAATCCGTATTGTTCGGCGATATTTTGAGTGATGGGACCAATACATGCAATGGGGATATCACGGATGCGGTCATACAGTGAATATTCACGGATGACCTTCATAAAGTGATGCACCGTCGATGAACTCGTGAAGGTGATAATATCCACTCGTTCGTTCTCGATGATTTCCTTTAATTGCACGATACTTTTCTGAGGAAGGACTGTTTCATACACGATCCATTCCTGACAGGCAACCCCCGCTGAGGATAATTGAGATGCAATCACATTCCTTGCGAGATTACCTTTCGGGATCAAGACGTGTGCCTCGGGATTCACCTTCAACATGAACTCTTCCGCGAAGTCATCCCCAGTGAAATTCTCCGGAACAAAGGAAACCGTAATTCCACATTTATGACAATAATGCCCCGTCTTGCTCCCGACAGCAGCGAATCTCCCTTTGTATGTGTCTAAAGAGATTCCCTGTCTCTTCAATGCCTCCAGGAAAAACTTCACACCATTTTTACTGGTGAAAATAATCCAATCATATGTATGCAGGTGGCTAAGGAACTCTTTCTCCCGTGGGTCTTTATGGGATTGAAAATGAAGAAGTGGAACCAAAATGGGTACCCCTCCCTCGCTCTTAATGAGGGATCCTGTCTCACTGGATCCCTCATTACCACGAGTAATCAAAACCTTTACATGTTCTAAAGGCCCCTCACCCTTCATTATTGATCGAGCTCCTCTTTCACCTGATCGATCAAGGCTTTTGCACCTTGCTTTGTTAAACTTTCAGCCACTTTTTCTCCTACTTCTTTTGGATCCTGGCCGGTCATGTATTCTTTGTAGATCGTTTTCCCATCCGGTGAAGCGACAAGCCCGGTCAAGGCAACGTCACCATTGTCTTTAAGTTCGGCAAATCCGGCAATCGGAACCTGACAGCCACCTTCCATTTTATGAAGGAACGCTCTTTCGGCCGTTACAGTAGTCGTTGTTTCTTCACATGCGAATTTCTTAAGGAGGTCACGGACTTCAGAATCGTCCTCTCTGCATTCGATGGATAATGCGCCTTGACCTACTGCCGGCAGGCAAAGGTCAGGATCCAGGAATTCCGTTACGACATCGGATGTCCAACCCATTCGTGATAGTCCTGCTGCTGCAAGGATGATCGCGTCGTAATCTTCGTTCTGAAGTTTGGAAAGACGCGTATCGATATTACCGCGGATCCACTTGATTTCAAGATCAGGACGTACAGACAGGATCTGGGCCCCTCTACGAAGACTGCTTGTCCCGACGATCGCACCACCTGGCAGATCTTTAAGTGCGACATGATTCTTACTGATGAACGCATCGCGATGATCTTCGCGAACCGGTATGCTACCGATGGTGAGCCCTTCAGGTAGCACCGCCGGCATGTCCTTCATACTGTGGACAGCCATGTCAATTTCTTTATCCAGCATCGCCTGCTCGATTTCTTTAACGAATAAGCCTTTACCGCCAACTTTTGATAAAGTGACATCCAGGATCTGATCTCCCTTAGTGACTATCTCCTTCACTTCGAAATCGTAAGAAGGGTCCAATGCCTTCAACTGATCAATCACCCAATTGGTTTGGGTAAGGGCTAATTTACTTCGTCTTGAACCTACAATAATTTTTCTCATAATGACCTCCTGAAAACTTATGAATACCAGAAATGGAATGAAGACAACCGACTAGCTAGAAAGAAATTGATCAAGATGATCAAGAAGGCTGCAACATTAAGAAAAGCTAATGATTTACCAAATACATTCTTTTTAATGCGAAGGTATAAATAACTGCTATATAAAATTAATAGAATGAATGATCCTATGATCTTGGGATCATACCATAGAAACTCCGGAAGCTTGATGTATGCCCATTGAAGTCCGAGTATCAGGCTGAGGAGCAGCATGGCGACACCGATGGAGTTTGAAATATACGATATCTTCTCAAGCTTGGACAAATCACTGATTCTCCATAACCTCTGCCCCCACTTCTTCTCCTTTAACAGCTTAAACTGCAAGAGATACAGGAGGGAAAACACAAAGGATAAACTAAATGCCCCGTACGATAATATGGCCATCGTAATGTGAATCAATAGTAATTCGGATACCATCTGTTCCGCCATCGCCTGGGATTCTACCTGAACGGGGGCAAATGTATGGATCGCCATGATGATGAAACCGAGTACATTTGTGAAGAACACGGTAAAATCCACTCTCAACAACCGGTTGATGACAAGGGACAGGGTGATGAGGACCCAGGCATAAAAATAAAGTCCCTCAAAGATGGTGAGGACCGGGAATCTGCCTGTGTTCATCATGTAAAGAAATAAAAAGATTGTTTGAAGGACCCAAACAATCGCAAGTAACCAGAAGGCAAACAGGTTCGCCTTCCGGTTTTTGTTTAAGAAATCTATAAAATAAAACAGAATACTAATAGCATACAGAACAATCATAAGTTCGTGCAGCCTAGTCATCGTTTGTTCAAACATCGACAATAACCTCACTTATGCTTGAAAAGAAGGTTGTGGTGTAAAGCTCTGTCCGCTCTCAGTCTTTTCGTTGGCTGCTTTCCCTTGTTTCTGCTCCAGCACTTGTTGTTCAATGTTAAAGATGTTGATGAACAAATCCAATTTATCTTCAGCATCCTGCATTCCTGCCAATTCCTTTGCCTGCAGGATCGGATCTTTTAATAGCTGATTGATGATACTCTTCGTATGCTTATTCAAAACCTTGCGTTCACGATCGGTTAAATCAGGCATTTTACGTTCAATGCTTTCCATCGTCTCGGCCTGGATGGAAAGAGCCTTTTGTCTTAAGGCAGAAATGACAGGTACCACCCCGAGCATATTCAACCAATCTTTGAAAGCAACGATTTCAGCTTCAATCAGGATTTCGATTTGCTCAGCCGCTTTCTTGCGTTCTGCCAGGTTCGCCTCTACGATGCCTTCCAAATCATCGATATCATAAAGGAAAACACTTTCAAGTTGCCCGATCGCTGGATCTAAGTCCCTTGGAACGGCAATGTCCACCATGAATAACGGACGACCCTTCCTCATGCTTTCCACATGGGACATCATTTCTTTCGTAATCACAAAATCTTTTGCACCTGTAGAACTGATCATAATATCTGCCTCTACCAGGGCACATTGAAGCTCCTGCATCGTTTTAGCATTCCCGCTGAATCGTTCAGCCAGTGTTTGAGCTTTCTCATAAGTACGATTGATCACAGTCACCTTAGTGGCTCCGCTGCCATGGAGGTTCTGGATGGCAAGTTCCCCCATTTTACCCGCTCCAAGAATGAGGACATGCTTTTTCTCCAGGCTGCCGAAGACTTTTTTAGCGAGTTCAACGGCTGCGTAACTGACTGATACAGCGTTCGAGCCAATCTCTGTTTCTGAATGACCCTTTTTCGCAACGGTCACCGCCTGCTTGAACAGGTGATTGAATACTGTTCCTGTCGCTCCGGACTCCTGGGCATTCAGGAAGCTTGAACGGATCTGACCAAGGATCTGGGTTTCCCCAAGAACCATGGAATTCAATCCACATGCAACTTTAAAAAGGTGTTCAACGGCTCCTTCTTGTTCATAAATGAACAGATACGGCGTGAACTCCTCTTTATCTATATCAAACCATTGAGATAAGAAATCTTTAATATAATAACGACCTGTATGAAGCTGATCTACTACCGCATATACTTCCGTTCGATTACACGTAGAAACAATCACATTTTCAAGGATGCTCTTCTTTCCCTTTAATGTTTTCATAGCTAAAGGAAGATCAGTTTCATTGAAAGATAAACGTTCGCGAATCTCTACAGGGGCCGTTTTGTAATTTAAACCAACGACTATTGTATACATGCTATGCACTACACCCCCAAGTAAAATCATTACTTTTATTATAACATGTCCTCATAAGAGCCTGACCTTGAAATGTGAACAGAAATTGAAACCTAAATATGATACATTAAAAGGGTAGACACGACTGCTTCTTACGGGACTTGCTAAACATTCATTTCATCATTACATTTAAGAAAGAGAAAGAAAAACGCTTGTAAGCATTTTCATTTCTTAAGAAATCATATATATTTCGACATTACCTACTAATGTAGGGTACCAAAACATGCCTAAAGAATCAAGTGATGGAAAGGTTTCTCACTATTTGTCGTCATTTAGGGATTCATCTTTTATATTATGTGTCTTTTTCCCTTAAAAAATAGGATTGAATCCAAGAATTCATTATTAACAGGAGGAAAAGTATGAAACAGCAACGAATATTCCCCGGAATCATCTTAATTGGTTTTGGAGCTTATTTTTATTTACAGCAAGCCAATATTGTATTGTTTCAGGAATTCTTCACATGGCCCACGCTGCTTATCATTGTGGGACTTGCATTTCTCGGTCAGGGATATGGAGCGAGGGATTATGAAGCCATCCTCCCCGGTACGATCCTTGTTGGATTCGGTTTACATTTTCACGTTGTCAATAAACTCGAAATTTGGCCAGATCATATGGGGACCTTCATTCTCATCATCGCCCTCGGTTTTCTCCTCAGATACCAGAAAACCAGGGCAGGATTGTTTCAAGGGATACTATTCTTGACACTCTCTATCATTCTCCTTTTCTATGATAAAGTGGTACGCTGGTTGGGGTTCATTGAGGGGAGTGTAGGAACGGCGTGGGAATTCTGGCCGATTCTCATCATCGGCATTGGTGTCTATCTCTTATTTGTAAGGAAAAAGTAACCCATAATAAAGCCCGGATCAATGTCCGGGCTTTTTCGTGTTTTATTACAGAACCGAGTCCAAAAACTCTTTCGTCCTCTGCTCTTTCGGAGAATTGAACAGCTCCTGAGGCGGCCCCACTTCAACGATCCGGCCATCATGCATATAGACGACCCAATCGGCTACTTCGCGGGCAAACCCCATCTCATGTGTCACGACAACCATTGTCATCCCTTCAAGGGCAAGTTCCTTCATGGTAGAGAGAACTTCTCCGACTAATTCAGGATCCAGAGCTGATGTCGGTTCATCAAACAGCATGATATCCGGCTTCATGGCAAGTGCCCTCGCGATGGCCACACGCTGCTTCTGACCTCCGGAGAGCTTGGAAGGATAAACATCCTCCTTATCACCGAGACCGACTTTCTTTAACAGCGCTTTTGCATCTTTCTTTGCATCCGCCTTAGATATACCCTTCACGTAAACCGGGGCCTCCATCACATTTTCCAAAACGGTTTTGTGGGGAAAGAGGTAGAAATGCTGGAATACCATTCCCACCTTTTGACGGATTTTATTCAAATCATGGGTATCCTGATTGATCTCATCCCCCTCGATGACAACCTTCCCATTATCTTTCAGCTCAAGGAAGTTAAGACAGCGGAGCAACGTACTTTTCCCTGATCCACTGGCTCCTATAAGGCAAACAACATCACTTTCCCGTACGCTGATATCAATATCCTTCAGGACGTGCAAATCACCGAAAGATTTATTTAATTTCTCTACTTTAATCATTTCCTGACTCATTCTCATCCCTCCCGCATCATTCTTAATCACTGATAGACATACGTTTTTCAATTATATTGACGATCGTAGAGAATAGTAATACAAGAACCAGGTAATAAATTGCTACTACAAGCAGATATGTCATATAATCAAAGTTATTCGATCCGAGTGTCGTCGCCACGCTGAACAATTCGAACATCCCGATGAAGGAAGCAAGAGATGAGTCCTTCAAGGCAATGATGAACTGGTTCCCCAAGGGCGGCAGGGCACGTCTGAAAGCCTGTGGCAGGATGATCCTTCTCATAGACAAGCCTAAAGACATTCCAAGGGATCGGCCCGCCTCCATTTGGCCCTTATCGATGGATTGGATGGCTCCCCTGAAGATTTCCGCAATATAGGCCCCATTATGGAAAGCGAGACCCATGACGACAGACCAGAAGCCTGAAATATTCAAGGAAGTCAAACCGAAATAGAAGATGAAGATTTGAACGATTAATGGCGTACCCCTTACGACGAAGATATATAAATCCGCCAAGAGAGATAAAGGCTTAATGCCTGAAATCTTAAGGAAAGCGAAAAATAGACCGATCACAATCGCAATCAGGATCGAAACAAAGGTTAATTGAAAGGTTAATAACATCCCTTTAAGAAAAACATCATATGTACCTGCAAAAGTTTCTAAAAAGTGCATGGACTTCCCTCCGTTCAATATATTCTCACTTTAAGACAAAAAGCGAATGCGCATAGAAGCACATTCGCTCTGTGTCATGCTGCTTTTACTCTTTCTCGGGATCTGATGTAATGTCTGTATTAAAATATTTTTCGCTGATTTTCTTTAATGTACCGTCTTCTCTTAGTGTATCAAGTGCTTTATTGACTTCTTTCAGAAGGTCTTCATTTTCTTTACTGACAGCGATCGCCTGCTCGCTGCGTCCGATCAGCTCGCGTGCTTCGATATCAAGACCCGAAGCAATGGCTTCTTTACCTGTGATGAAATCAGTGATGACAGCATCATGCTTCCCTTTATTTAACGCCTCAAGGGCCACAACGTCGCTATCATATGCCTGAATCTTATCGGTTACTTCCTTTGCTGTGTCAGCATACGTTGAACCTTTGGATACGGCAATTTCCATGTCCTTCAAATCATCCAATGTTTCAACATCGCTGTCTTTGCGAACGAAGATCTGCGGTCCTGAATAATAATAAGGTGTTGAGAAATCCACTTCTTTCAAACGATCATCCGTGATGGTATGACTGGCTACCGCCGCATCGAAACGTCCGGATTTTACTCCTTCAACGATCCCTGCAAATTTAAATTTCTTCTGTTCGGGTTCAAGTCCCATTTCTTTTGCCACTGCTTCTGCCACTTCAATATCGAAACCGGACATGGTTCCATCATTATTCGTTACACTGAATGGCTTGAATTCACCTGAAGCTGCATAAACGAATTTGCCTTCCTCCACTAACTTCGCACCACTCTCAGTTGTAGCTTTGTCTCCGCATGCGGATAGAAGAAGAGCAGCAAGTACTAACAAGACTAGGCTTTTCCAATTCTTCACTGTCTAGAGTCCCCCTTATGTAGCTTGTAATATTTTTAATCTTTCATAATTTTATCAACAAAAGAGAAAATTCTCAAAATTCAAATATAGCTTCTGCAGCTTATAATTTTCCATTTTAGTGGATGAAACGGACTCAGCTTTGATATTGATAGATATACGTCCCTATCCTTTCATTTCCTTTCATATGCTTGGACGATATAGGTCCATGAACCTTATACGGACTTCAGTAGACCTCCTTTTTTACTACATTTAAGCTAGAAGCGAATTTCTATTTTTCGTAATAAAAAGAACCGATCTCCACATTTGCGGAAATCGGTTCTTTTTATGACTTATTTATAGAATGACTTGATCGCGTCCCAGGCTTTGTCTTTTCCAAGGCCTGTTTCGGATGAGAACATGATGAGGTCGTCTTCACTGTCCATGTTCAGTGTTTCTTTTGTGACTTTCAGATGCTTCTGCCATTTGCCTTTTGGGATTTTATCCGCTTTGGTGGCAATGACGATGCATGGCAGCTCATGATGCTTCAGGAAATCATACATCATGACATCATCATTCGTCGGTGCGTGACGCAGGTCCACAATCAGGATGACTGCGCGCAGCTGCTCTCGGGAGGTGATGTACGTTTCAATCATCTTTCCCCATGCTTCACGTTCTGTTTTTGATACTTTGGCAAATCCATAACCGGGAACATCCACATAGTAGAGGGTTTCTTCTATTTTGTAGAAGTTCAGCGTCTGGGTTTTACCAGGCTTGGATGAAATCCTCGCCATGCTCTTGCGACCGATCATTTTATTAATGAATGAGGATTTCCCTACGTTGGATCGCCCCGCTAAGGCAAACTCGGGAAGAAAATCGCCAGGATATTGTTCAGGCCTGACTGCACTGATGACTAGCTCAACTTGATTTACTTTCACTTCTTTTCACCTACTAATGCTTTCTCTAAGACTTCATCTATGTGTGATACAAGGATGAATGTTAATTCTCCCCTTACACTTTCAGGAATATCATCTATATCCTTTTCATTGTCTTTCGGAAGGATAATCGTTTTAATTCCGGCACGATGAGCGCTTAATGTTTTTTCTTTCACCCCTCCGATTGGAAGGACTCGTCCCCTCAGGGTAATTTCACCTGTCATTCCTACTTCACGGTTGACGTATTTACCGGTCAGAGCTGATACGAGGGCCGTTGTGATCGTGATTCCTGCAGAAGGGCCATCTTTCGGTACTGCTCCTTCAGGAACGTGGATATGAATGTCATGTTTCTCGTGGAAATTCTCGTCAATGCCAAGGTCCTTTGCCTTCGAACGAACGTAACTGAACGCTGTCTGTGCCGACTCTTTCATGACATCCCCCAACTTCCCTGTAAGAACAAGCTTCCCTTTACCTGGTGCGAGAGATACCTCTATTTGAAGGGTATCTCCGCCGACAGTGGTGTAGGCAAGTCCGGTTGACACACCGATCTGGTTTTCCACTTCCGCCTGACCGTAACGGAATTTTTTCTTCCCAAGGAACTCTTCTATATTGCTAGAAGTGATCACTACCCGCTTCTTATCACCTGAGACAATGATCTTAGCCGTTTTTCTGCATAGGGCTGCCAGCTGGCGCTCCAAGCTCCTCACACCTGCTTCCCTGGTGTAATAGCGGACGATATCAACAATCGCTTCGTCTCTCACTTGAAGCTTCGATTTAGTTAAACCGTGATCTTTGATTTGTTTTTCCAGTAAATGATGCTTCGCAATATTTAACTTCTCAAGCTCTGTATATCCCGCAATCGTAATGATTTCCATCCTGTCACGAAGTGGCCCCGGAATGGTGGATAAATCGTTTGCCGTGGCGATGAACATGACTTTTGATAAGTCGTATGTCTCTTCAATATAGTGATCACTGAAGTTCGAATTCTGCTCAGGATCCAGTACCTCAAGCATCGCAGAGGATGGATCTCCCCTGAAGTCGGAGGACATCTTGTCGATTTCATCAAGGAGGAAAACAGGGTTGATGGTGCCTGCCTTTTTCATCCCGCGGATGATCCTTCCCGGCATGGCTCCTACATACGTACGTCTGTGGCCCCTGATTTCTGACTCATCACGAACGCCACCAAGTGAAATGCGGACGAAATTCCGTCCGAGTGATTCAGCCACGGAACGGGCAAGACTCGTTTTACCAACCCCTGGAGGTCCGGCAAGACATAAGATCGGCCCTTTAAGGGACTGGGTCAATTGCTGTACAGCCAAGTATTCAAGTACTCGCTCTTTTACTTTTTCAAGACCGTAGTGGTCACGGTTCAATATCTGTTCGGACCGCTTAATGTCCAATTGGTCTTCCGTTTCAGTGGACCATGGTAAGGAAACGAGCCACTCAATGTAGTTTCTGATCACAGAGCTTTCTGCGGAGCTCGAAGGCACTTTCTCATAGCGGGCAAGCTCCTTTAATGCCGTATGTTCTACATCTTCCGGCATGTCGGCTTGTTCAATCTTCAGGGTAAGGTCTTCAATTTCACCAGTTTTCCCTTCTTTATCGCCCAATTCCTTTTGGATGGCTTTCATTTGCTCGCGAAGGTAATACTCTTTTTGAGTCCGCTCCATGGAACGCTTTACGCGTTGCCCGATTTTTTTCTCTAAGCTGAGCACTTCTTTTTCATTGTTGATCGTTTCAATGACCATTTGAAGTCGCTTCTTAATATCCAGTGTTTCCAGGACGTTCTGCTTTTCCTTCATTTTCAGGGGCAGATGGGATGCCACGATGTCTGCAAGCCTGCCTGGTTCTTCGATATCTGAAACAGTGGAATATGTTTCAGCTGAAACTTTTTTAGATAATTTTATGTATTGTTCGAAATAATTGAGTAATGTCCTCATCAAGGCGTCTGTTTCCGATTCTTTTCCTTCAGAATCATGGAATTCCTTCACCGTCACTTCATAGAAATCCTTTTGCTCAGTGAACGAAGTAATTGACGCCCGGTTCATTCCCTCAACCAACACCCTGATGGTCCCGTTTGGCAGTTTAAGCATTTGCTTAACCTTTGTCAATGTTCCCATTTCGTAGAAATCTTCCTGTGTTGGCTCATCTATATTCATATCTCTTTGAGTCGTTAAGAAAATTAAATGATCATCCATCATGGCTTTTTCTAAAGCTTGAACAGAGCGCTCACGTCCAACATCTAAATGCAGGACCATTGTTGGGTAAACAAGTAAGCCTCTTAATGGAAGGAGGGGAACCGTTAAATTATTTTGTTTTGTCACATATAACACCTCCGAAGTATGCTCTCCTAGTCTTTGTACAATTCTAACTTATTTACTAGGGAGTGTCTATTAAATAGGTATTTACAACTTTATTCAAGGCAGGCTGCGCTTATTCCTGTTATCCCCATTCAAAAACAAACCGATTCGGATAGACCCGAATCGGTCAACAGTCTACACACTTTTCTTATTTTGTTCGGATACAACCTCACTTTGAGGAATATGATCCTTCATCAGGGCAAGATCAAGCACTTCCTTGAGTTGCTTGACAGGAACCACTTCGATTCCTTCAATCTCACTTAACATCGCCTGTTGATTGTCGAAGGGAATGATGGCCATGGTCGCCCCGGCAAGTTTCGCACCCTTCACCTTTGGAAAGACCCCGCCGACAGGTTTAACCGATCCATGTATACTGATTTCACCTGTGACAGCAATGGTATGTTTGATCGGTATCCTATAGATGGCCGAATAGATGCCAAGAGCCATGGCGATCCCTGCGGAAGGTCCGTCAACCGGCACTCCACCAGGGAAGTTCACATGAATATCATATTGATCGGCAGGAACACCCATCGAGCGAAGGACTGTGATGACATTTTCAATCGATCCTTTCGCCATACTCTTGCGCCTGATTGATTTACTCCGATCACCGATGCTTTCTTCTTCTACAATTCCGGTTACATTTATGGTTCCTTTGTCGCTTGCCGGTATAACATTCACTTCAATTTCAAGCAAAGATCCGGTATTCGGACCTGTCACGGCTAAACCATTGACCAGGCCAATCGTTGCTTCTTCGTTGATTTTTTTCTGATAACGGGGTGACAGCTGGCTGGATTGTATGATCCATTCAAGCTCATGATCATAAATTTCTTTTCTATTTTCTGTAATGGCGACCCCTGCTGCGATTTGAACCATATTAACGGCTTCACGCCCATTGCGCGCATATGAAGCAAGGGTGTCGAGACCTTTTTCGCTGATGGTCATCCCTACTTTATCGACTGCCCCGGCCGCAACTTTTTTCACTTCATCATGCTCTAACTCCCTAAAGAAAACCTCCATACACCTTGAACGGATGGCAGGTGGGAGCTCACTCGGAGTTCGGGTTGTTGCGCCGATCAGCCGGAAATCAGCCGGAAGGCCATTTTTGAAAATATCATGAATATGAGTCGGGATTTGGTGATTTTCTTCATTGTAATAAGCGCTCTCAAGAAACACTCTTCGATCTTCCAACACTTTCAATAGCTTGTTCAATTGAATGGGATGCAATTCCCCTATTTCGTCAATGAACAACACGCCTCCATGGGCATTCGTCACTGCACCCTGTTTAGGCTGGGGAATCCCCGCCTGCCCCATGGCTCCAGCCCCCTGGTAGATTGGATCATGGACAGATCCAATCAGTGGATCGGCAATCCCTCGTTCATCGAAGCGTGCCGTTGTGGCATCCAGTTCAACAAAAACAGCAGTCTGTTTAAAAGGGGATTTCATATTTTTCTTGGCTTCTTCCAGGACCAAACGGGCTGCTGCCGTCTTACCGACACCTGGAGGTCCATAGATGATGACGTGTTGAGGATTCGGGCTGCATAATGCAGCTTTCAATGCTTTAATGCCATCTTCCTGCCCGACAATATCTTCGAAGCTTGCAGGTCTAACCTTCTCTGCAAGGGGTTCTGTCAATGAAATGGATCTCATCTTCCTGAGTTCTTCCATTTCTTTTTTTGATTCACGGTCAATGGAAACTTTTTGAGTTCGCTGGTTCTTTAACAGGTTCCAGAAGTACAATCCAATGATGATTCCGAAGAATAATTGGATGAATAAAGCGATGCTAGTAAAGCTCATTCGTCTCCCTCCAAGTAGATACAAGTTGTTATCGGTTAGTATCTCCTTGACCTTGTGGGAATAAACAAAAAAGTTGGGGGAATGGATGGTTGAAAAAGGGATAAAAAAGCAGAGTACTTTCTAATCCGTTACCTGGCGGGTGCTGGTTGATTTCCGTTTCAGGGGTCTCACCTGTCCCACTATCCCGCACGAGTCGAACACCTTCCACTCCAATCAACAATATAAATTTAATTTAAAAATTTGTTTTCTCTCTTGCACTTTTATGTAATTCCACACTAACGTTAAGGGTAAAAAATACAATCAAACTCACCTTTTTTGTCTACTAATTTGCAGTCCTCTATGTCGAGTGACCAGAGTCCGGAATTCAATACAACTCCTGATTTTACGAGATGAATTTTTTTAGAAAAGATTGGGCCGTCGAGGACGAAGGTGTGGTATTCGCCTGCTTCTCCCATGACGCAACAGTCTTTTTTCGTGTGAATATCCTCATAAAATTCCCAGTCGAGCATTCGGCCTGGCCACGATGGATCGAATACTTTGTCGGAAGCCCTGCATATGACTGCAGAGAATCCAAGTGTAATGAACTCTTTTAATAATCGACTGCATTCATCCTTAGATATCCAAACGGGAAAGGAAGGTTTAAGACCTGCTTTCAATGCCACTTCTTCATTCCACTTCCTGTCTTCTTCTGCATATAAACTTCCAAAGACGATTTCGTCAATTCCTCTTTCCTGCTTTAACTCTGCTAATGCCTGTATCAGGGAATGCTCATAATCATCTCCGGAATCGACCATTACCAAGGGGATATTCAATGCCTTTGCCTGTTGCTGTAATATCTCCAATCGCAGGCCGTGTGCATGATTTCGTTCATATTTTTCAGAGACCATGGAGACAAGGCACTCTACTTGTTTTTCTGCTTTTAGAGTACGATATAAAGCGAGACACCCATCTTTCCCTCCGCTCCAGCTAATAACCACCTTTGTTTTCTTCCTATTCAATTTCCCCATCTCCCTTTTATTTCTTCATCCGTAAAAAAAGCCAAGAATGAAGAATCATTCTTGGCTCTGCGTTAAGCTATTAAGCTGACGTCTTTTCTTCGTTTGGATCGATGACTGTTCCATCTTCAAGCATTAAATGAGGAGCCGCATCTTCAAGGATCGTTTCTTTCGTAATGATACATTTTTTTATATCATCACGGGAAGGAAGATCGAACATTACATCCAGCATCATTGTTTCGATGATGGAACGTAATCCACGTGCACCCGTTTTACGCTCGATGGCCTTTTTAGAGATTTCAAGCAGGGCATCTTCTGTGAACTCAAGCTCGACATCATCTAATTCAAGCATTTTCTGGTACTGTTTCACCAATGCATTTTTAGGTTTTGTCAGAATTTCAACCAATGCCTCTTCATCCAGAGGTTCGAGGCTTGAAATGACTGGAAGACGACCGATGAATTCTGGAATCAATCCAAATTTCAACAGATCTTCCGGAACAACTTTAGAAAGAAGGGATTTGTCTTCTTTTACTTCGGCATTCTTAGGATTAGAACCGAATCCGATGACTTTTTGACCTAAACGGCGCTTGATGATCTGCTCGATACCGTCGAATGCTCCACCACAGATGAACAGGACATTGGACGTGTCAATCTGGATGAATTCCTGATGAGGATGCTTACGTCCGCCTTGTGGTGGAACGCTTGCTACCGTACCTTCAAGGATTTTCAAGAGGGCTTGTTGTACCCCTTCACCTGAAACATCTCTTGTGATCGACGGATTCTCAGATTTTCTTGCTACTTTATCGATTTCATCGATGTAGATGATTCCTTTTTCAGCTTTTTCTACATCGTAGTCAGCTGCCTGAATCAATTTCAATAGAATATTCTCTACGTCTTCCCCAACATAACCTGCTTCGGTTAGTGACGTGGCATCTGCGATGGCGAAAGGAACGTTAAGAATACGAGCCAGTGTTTGGGCAAGGAGGGTTTTACCGCTACCTGTTGGTCCGATCATGGCAATATTACTCTTGGAAAGTTCAACGTCATCGACTTTACTGCTGGAGTTGATACGCTTGTAGTGGTTATAAACCGCAACTGCGAGTGATTTCTTCGCTTGATCCTGACCGATTACGTATTCGTCCAGGATTTCACGGATTTCACGTGGTTTCGGTACGTCTTTGAATTCTACTTCTTCTTCCGTACCCAGCTCTTCTTCTACGATTTCAGTGCAAAGCTCGATGCACTCATCACAAATATACACACCTGGTCCAGCGACTAGTTTACGAACTTGGTCTTGTGTTTTTCCGCAAAAAGAACATTTTAATTGCCCTTTTTCATCATTAAATTTAAACAATGATTTTCACCCCTTCGTTAAAACTTCATTAAATCGTGCTCTGTTTCATCAAACGAACGATTCCTTGCATCCCTATTACCTAAAGTTATGTACTGCATTTTATCATATTATATGTTCGTAAAGAAATGGATACGATTCTTAAGAATCATCTTATTATGTAATACGCATTTTAGCAAATATTTTACATTGCTAATGTCTAGCTTGTCCAATTGAAGTCAGGTAATGTAAGGAATCTTATTATGTATGTTCCTGGTGAAAGTAATGCAACCCCGTTAATAAGCTTTTTCCATAAATAATGGTTCTTATTCTTTTTGGGGAGATAAAAGTTTCTTATTCTATAGCGTATAATATTTTGGCCATGATTGCCACTGAAAAAAATGGATGTAGCATATTGTGGTGCTGGCTAACAATCCAAGATTTGGATAGTGGTGATTTTGGCTCATTTGCGCCATCCAACTCAAAAGCGATGGAGCAAACGAGTTTGCTCTTTCGCTTTTGAGTTGGATGGCTACTTTTCAGCTGGGCTGAAAAGCGTGTGAAACGTTCGTTTCACACGAATGAGCCAAAATCATGGGCTTTCTTTGCTTCATTGTAGAAAACAAGGCACGAAGATTCGCGCCTTGTTCGATATTTTTTATTATGCTACGGTTTTGCTGTTTTCTACAAGGAATTCTACTGCTTTACGAACTTTAAGGTCGGCTTTAAGTGTGTCAAGGCCACCTAGTGCTTGTTTGATGTTGTCAGCAGACATGTTGTATTGTTCAGCCATTTTGTTTACTTCTTCTTCTGCTTCTTCGTCTGTCACTTCAAGGTTTTCTGCTGCTGCGATTGCTTCAAGTGTCAGGTTAGTGCGAACGCGTTTGCCAGCGTCTTCTGTCATTTGACCGCGAAGATCTTCTTCTGTTTGACCAGAGAATTGGAAGTAAAGGTCAAGGTTCATACCTTGCATTTGAAGGCGTTGACCGAATTCTTGCATCATGCGGTCTACTTCAGCTGTAACCATAACTTCTGGAATTTCAACTTCAGCATTGTCAGAAGCTTTATTTACAAGAGTTTCGCGAACAGCTGTTTCAGCTTCGTTCTTTTTAGACTCTTGAAGGCGTTTTTCGATTTTTTCTTTTAGTTCAGCAAGCGTTTCAACTTCTTCGTCAGCGTCTTTTGCGAACTCATCGTCAAGAGCAGGAAGTTCTTTTGCTTTGATTTCGTGAACTTTCACTTTGAATGTAGCAGGCTTACCAGCAAGCTCAGCTGCATGGTACTCTTCAGGGAAAGTAACTTCTACTTCTTTCTCTTCACCAGATGCAACCCCGATTAATTGCTCTTCGAAACCTGGGATGAATTGACCTGAACCTAATTCAAGTGAATAATTCTCAGCTTGGCCGCCTTCGAATGCTTCACCGTCAACGAATCCTTCGAAATCCATTGTCACTGTGTCGCCTTCTTCAGCTTTTCCATCTTCTTTAACAGCAAGCTCAGCTTGTTTTTCTTGAAGTGAAGTAAGTTCAGCTTGAACGTCCTCAGCTGTTACTTCTGTTTCCATTTTTTCTACTTCAAGACCTTTGTATTCGCCTAATTTCACTTCAGGTTTCACTTGTACCTTCGCAGTGAAGATTAAGTCTTTGCCTTTTTCCATTTGCTCAACATCGATTTCCGGACGGTCGATTGGATCGATTCCAGTTTCTTCGATTGCTTTCGCATACGCTTCAGGTAAGATGAAATCTAATGCATCTTGGTAAAGTGATTCTACACCAAAACGTTTTTCGAACATACCGCGTGGCATTTTCCCTTTACGGAATCCTGGTACGTTTACTTGTTTTACAACTTTTTTGAATGCTGCGTCTAAACCTTCGTTTACTTTTGCAGCTTCTACTTCAATTGTAAGAACTCCTTGATTTCCTTCTTGCTTTTCCCATTTTGCAGACATACTGTTCCCTCCAACAATCTATGATTGATCTTAATTTTTTACGCATAGTAGTAGATAGTCCCGTGTGAATCTAGCACTATCATCGTAAATATATGAAAAACTTTTACATTACAACCATTACATTATAACATACAGCCACTGTCTTTCAACAGAGAGCGTTTAAATATTGGGAGAGGAAATTTCCTCTAGTTCCTCTACTTTGGCTAAAATCCCTTTAGATTGTATACTTTCTACCTGCTCCTCCAATTCTTCCTCAAGGATCGTATCAGCAAACATCCCCGCTGTATAGTAGGCATATACCGATGCGATTTCTTTCGGATCCCCTTCAAGTGTAAAAGGGTAGAGAAGGAAGGCGTGTCGCTTCACCAGTTCCAGGGCGTGCTGAAATAGAGTAGGGTTTGTTTGCGCCAGGAGGTCATCCAGCGAGTCTGTAACACCTTTGAAGAACACAGATTCGAATACATCGGTCAATCCTGATGGATATACCTTCTCTTCCTTATCAAACTTCACCACGACTACTTGTTTATCCATTCCGTGCTCTCTTAAAACATTTAAGATCATCGTTTGTAAAAACGGATGGGCATCCGGGTCCCCTAATACCCTTTCCAACTCTCCTCGAAAGGGTTGAATATTCCGATGAACGAGCTGTGCCACGATCAGAGTCTGCTCCTCCAGGCTCTTTCCAGCCAGGATTTGTTCATCTTCCGGCTCTTCTTTTTCAGGGATCGTCGCTTTTCCACTCACGACCTTTTCGCTGAATTGAAGAAGCTTCCTGAAATGTTCTTCCTTTTCAATAGGAACTTCTTTTTCATCAAAAAGAGCATTGATCGTATCGATCACTTCCTTATGCTGATGAAGCTGAATGAGAATCATTAAATACATATCAACAACCTCGAAGTAGTCACCGATCCCTTCAAGGAGCATCTCTTTACATATGGATCCCGCTTCGTCATATTGCTTGCTTTCATAGAGGGATAATACAAGCGCTGTATTGATATCCGGGTTATCCGGGTCAATTTCATAGGCTTGTGCGAGGAGTTCCGACGCTTCATGGACCTCACCCTGTTCCAGTGCCAGTACCCCTTTTTCCAGCAGCCGATCCTTCAATCCCGGAAACTGAACAATCTTTCCTTTTCCTTCTTGGTTTCCCTTATTCATAAAACGTACCTGCCTATACTGTTTAGTTGCCTTAAGTTTAGCACGATATCTAGTGGATAACAAAAAAAGCTTACCTTCTGCAAGGTAAGCTTTGGTATGTAGGATTGATGGCGTCCCAGAAGAGATTCGAACTCCCGACCTACAGTTTAGGAAACTGTTGCTCTATCCTGCTGAGCTACTGGGACAAGAATTAAGTATGTGTCACTCTTAGATTCATTATTATATCATATGGGATAAAAAAGGGGATACCCTACAGTTACCTGTAATAGTATCCCTTGTGTCAAAACCCTGATGTCAAGGTATTATGTAAAGAATATGGCGTCCCAGGAGAGATTCGAACTCCCGACCGACGGCTTAGAAGGCCGTTGCTCTATCCTGCTGAGCTACTGGGACTTGCTTTGTTTTTCTTGATTTGTTTATCAAGGACAATATTTATTATATTCACATAGCATCAATAAGTCAACAGGTTATTTAAAAAAGATTAATTTTATTTATCATTTCTTCCTTAACGTTCCTCAACAATAGATAAGAACCCGCATGATACGGGTTCTCACACTATGCCCTACAGCTGAAAAGTTTGCGTCAATTCCTCTAGCACCACATGATCATGGGTCAGGAAAGATACTTTTATTTCTTGATCCTGGATCTCCACCAACGCGTAGGTACGCTCACTTCTCCCCCGTGGCAGCAATATACTGCCAGGGTTTAAAAATAAGATGCCATTATTCAATTCCGCACCAAGCGTATGGGAATGTCCAAAGAACACACATTGTGCCCCTACTTCTTCTGCACGGTAACGGAGCTTCATCAAGGACATTTTGATTCCATAAAGGTGCCCATGGGTCACCATGATGGTGTGACCATCAACCACTTCTACCAGATCATCCGGTAAACGCGCATCCATATCACAGTTTCCCCGAACGATAAGATAAGGTGACAATACCGGGTCATCGGCACTTAACTCGGAGTCACCGCAGTGAATCATGGCATCGACGGTTGACTGATATTTCTCTGACAGCTCCATCAACTCTTCTTTTGATCCATGACTATCACTTACTACTAATAATCTCATGCAGCTCACCCTTTAAATTAAGTCTGAAATGATATTTCCTAACTTTTCTAACGCATGACCGCGATGGCTTATCCGGCTTTTTTCTTCTTGTGTTAACTCTGCCATGGTTTTATCTAGGGATGGCACAAAGAAAATGGGATCATAGCCGAAGCCATTCGTTCCCCTCTTCTCACGTAAGATTCTTCCTTCACAAGTACCGGTCACCGTTTTCGTTTCCATGTCCGGTCCGGCAATGGCGAGTACACAGTAAAAACGGGCCGTCCGGTCGGACTCGTCCACAGATTCCAATTCGCCTAATACTTTTACCATATTTGCTTCGTCACTTTTCTCTTCACCGGCATAACGGGCAGAATAGACGCCCGGACGACCTTCAAGGGCATCGATGGAGAGACCTGAATCATCGGCAATCACCAATGCTCCCAATTCCTCCGCTACAGTTTCTGCTTTCAATATCGCATTTTCCTCAAACGTTACACCTGTTTCTTCTACATCATCAATATGAGGAAGGTCTAGTAATGTTTGTACCTCATATCCGTACGGAGCAAACATATGTTGGAATTCTTTTGCTTTCCCTTTGTTCTTCGTCGCTATGATCACACGTTTTGTCATCGGCTTCTCATCCCTTTATTGAAATCTATTGACTATTTCACCTAATGATTGCTTCTGGATTTCGAATAGTTCTTGAATTCCATCTTGTCCAAGCTTCAGTAATTGTTGTAATTGCTCCATTGTAAAGGTTGCTTCTTCTCCCGTTCCCTGAAGCTCGACAAACTCACCTTCGCCTGTCATGATGATGTTCATGTCTACCAATGCACTGCTGTCTTCAACATAATTTAGGTCAAGGACCGCACCTTGATCTTCTATGATGCCGACACTTGTTGCTGCGAGAAAACTCTTCAATGGGAAGGTTGAAATCTTCTTATTATCCTGCAGCTTCGCAAGCGCCAGTGCCATGGCAACGAATGCCCCCGTGATTGATGCTGTTCTGGTACCGCCGTCTGCCTGTATGACGTCACAGTCAATCCAGATTGTGCGTTCCCCTATTTTATCCAGATCCACTACCGCTCTCAAGGCCCGTCCGATCAGTCGTTGAATTTCCATCGTTCTTCCGGAGATTTTCCCTTTGGACGATTCACGGATGTTCCTTGTATCAGTCGCTCTAGGAAGCATGGAATATTCTGCAGTAATCCATCCTTTCCCGCTGTTTCTCATAAAAGGAGGGACTCTATCTTCTATACTTGCATTACAAATGACTTTCGTTTCTCCTACCGTTATCAGGACTGAACCTTCCGGATGCTTAACGAAATCTGTTTGAATGTCAATCGAACGCAATTGATTTTTTTCTCTGCCATCTGTTCTCATTTGATTTCCTCCTGTCATTTCATATGTTATGTAAGATGTTCTAATCAAAAATAGAAGAGGCGGCAATCTGCCAACCTCTTTTCAAGTGATTCTATAATAGTATATCAAAAAATCGCTATTTAAAAACTAATTGCGTTGACATTTTCCGGTCTTGTCACAGGCTCGGTTACTGTTTCACCGTCTTTGGCCACCTTGGTTGCTTCGCCGTTAACCAATACAGAGACGCCTTTAATGCCCTTTTGCTCTGTTAATGAAAGGACGAGGGAATTCAGCATATGTTCAGAGACAATTTTTTCTTCCAAACTGCCGTAGACTGCTTCGTTAAAGTTCAGAGTAACCGTTCCATCTTCTAGCTTCGGATCGTCCAATAACTTCGCACCGGTAAAGTCACTTGCAAGAGAAGAGGAATATCCAGGTCCGTCAATCAACTCATTCACCACAGCCTTAACTTCATCTGCCGATTTTGAGCTGACGCGTTTTGTGACAGGTACATAATAGGTTTTGTCATCGGACTGCGCTACATAGTAAACCGTCAACGGCTTTGTGCTTGTCGGATCCACAACACCTGAGGTATCTACATTGATCCCGACTTTTCTCGTTAATCCCTTTTCATCAATTGGCGTACCATTCACCGGCATTTCCGTTAATGGATATCCGTTTACGCGGAGCTCGACTTTTTCAACCGAATCGAACTGAGTCAATGTCCATGTGACGGATTGAAGGATCTTTTGCTCATCTTCAGGCTGGTAGTTATTAAATTCCGGGGAAAAATCGGCAATCGCCTTACCGTCTTTAATATCCACCGTTACCTGTGTGTCTGCCGGCAATACGGCCCTGAATCCATTAGGCAGGATGTTTTCCACCGGACCATTCTTCACGAGATATTCGAGTGCTTGTTTGGCCACGCTTTCCTGACCGGGAAGAGGGATGGACTGTGAAACGACATAGCCGTTTTTATCAATTAAATATAGTTCCGTCATGACAGTTTCAGCATTCGATTCTTCCTTACTCACCTTTTTCTCTGAATCCTCACCCTTGGCTGTATCGACTTTCTCCCCTTCTTTTAAGTAGGATAGGTCTTGAGGAGGATCGATTTTCTCCTTGTCGTCACCGAAACTGAGTAATCCACAACCTGAAAGATATACAGAAGAAGCTAAAACCGTTACTGCTATTGACACCTTCGCTTTTTTTGCCATTGGGAAACCTCCTAAAAGACAGTTTGTACTAACATATATACGAGCCCCGTCCAAAAAATAGACCGAAACTTTTTGAAAATAGATACAAACAAAAGCGGAGGCGGCTTGGTAGAGACGACAAGCATAAGGCGAGCTTGCCCTAAAGGCGCACTTTGCCTTTTGGGCAAGCTTGACTTATGACCTCGAGGGGCTAGCCGCCGGAGCTGGATGATTCAAAAGCGGAGGCGGCTTGATTGAACGTCTCGCAGTGAAGATATTGTCGAAATTTACAAAACGGTCGATGTCCCCACTCACAAACACCCCATCAACAACAAAAAACCACCCGATCACAAGATTCTAACCTTGTAATCGAATGGTTTCTGCTCTTACTTTTCCGATTGTCAGCCAATCTGAGGCAATCGTCGAAAATATCGCTGATGACCCTGTATTAAAGAATCGATGCTCAGGTTGCTGGACACCTCTGTACAGGAGATTGTAATAATCAAGAATCGTACTGACTTCCCGCGCAGTTTCGTCCCCCGAGCTGATCACACTGACATCCGGGCCCATATATGCCTGTATCTTGGGTTGTAGCAGCGGATAATGCGTACATCCCAGAATCAACGTATCAATCCCGGAATCTCTGAGAGGTTGAAGGGTCTCCCCAACAATATCGCTCGCCATGGAGCTGTCGTACTCCCCACTTTCCACTAATGGAACAAATTTAGGACATGCGAGTGACGTGACGTCCAGGTTTCCGTGAAGGGAGTGAAGGGCTTCTACATAAGCGCCGCTATTGATCGTCCCCACGGTTCCAAGAACACCGATTTTCTTATTATACGTATGCTTGATGGCAGCCCTCGCCCCTGGATGGATGACCCCGATCACAGGTATATCCAGGTGGGTCTGAATTTCATCCAGAACAACCGCCGTGGCTGTATTACAGGCAATGATCAACATTTTAATGTCGTATTCCATGAGGTATTGCGTCATTTCCCATGTGAACTTTTTTACTTCTTGTGCTGATCTGGGTCCGTATGGACAGCGAGCTGTGTCGCCGAGATAATAGATGGTCTCTTTCGGCAGCTGACGCATCACTTCTCTTGCGACGGTCAGGCCTCCCACCCCAGAATCGATGATGCCGATTGGTTGAATCACATTATTCCCTCACTCTGGTTTAATTTCTTGATGAAGTTTGGCTAAATTATCTTTTAATAATAGCACTTCCTTCTCAGAGAAGTCCGTTAAGACACTCTGAAGATAATTCTGCCTTTTCTTGATTACTTCTTCAATAATTCTTTCGCCCTCTTTTAACATATGGATTCGGACGACCCGGCGGTCATTCTCATCTTTTACACGTTCCACCAACTGGTTTTTTTCCATACGGTCCACCAGATCCGTCGTGGTGCTGCATGCGAGGTACATCTTATTTGATAGATCTCCAATCGTCATATCACCATATTCAAATAACCACTGCAATGCAACAAACTGCGGGGGAGTGATGGTATACTGACTTAATATCTCTCTGCCTTTTTGCTTGATGATCGACGATATGTATCGAAGGTCTTTCTCAATATCTGCCACAACTTGTAAATCTCCAATGGATTGGTCTTCTTTAGAATTCGTCATCATTTCTCTCCTTTTACATTCTGAAACCGGACAATTACTCCTTATGAAAAACGGGAACGACGCGTCAGCCTTCCTGTTTTAGCTTCTCTATCTATTATGGGACAAGTTCATATGACCCTTACTAGCATTTTCGCCTTTTTCGCGGGAAAATTCAAGACAAGTTAGCATGGAACAGAACTAAAAGAGACTGACTCTCATTCAAACATTAATAGGCATCGTGTTTAGAAACCCGTTAATTGTTCTGCATCAGAATCAGTCCCTTACATTTAAAGCTTGAGTTCCCCCATGCGAAGAAGCTCTACAACAGCTTGAGATCGCCCCTTCACTCCAAGCTTTTGCATGGCGTTGGAAATATGATTTCGAACTGTCTTTTCGCTAATAAATAGATCACTAGCAATTTCTTTAGTTGTTTTGTCTTGAACTAACAGTTCGAATACTTCTTTTTCTCTTTTGGTGAGCAACGGTTTGTGTGTAAAATCATTGTCCTTCAATTATGGTAACCCTCCTTGCCTTCGCCAGCTTTAAACCGCGGGGATGGGTATTGTCGGTCGTCAGAATATCATATGTGAAGGTAGGGTTTAGAGTGACATAGAGAAGGAAGTTAAATGAAAAATAGGCAGCGGTTTCTTTTGCTTCCTAAACCGGGTTTGAGACCACCTTATCACTATGCAGCTTCGCCTTCATTTCTTCCGTCCAAGGGACACCTTTTCCAGTTTGCTTGGATATTTGCACCATGGTTCCTCTACCTGTAAAGCAAATCTCATCTTCTTCATTCAGACCCATATAATGAATGTCCACTGAAGAATGACCAACACGATTCGCCTTCACATAGATCCTCAACGTTTCGTCGAAGAATACTTGTTTTACAAAATCACATTGTAAATCTGCCACTACCGGAATGGTATCATTTTCGGGCTTTACCCAATTCTGCATAAATCCAATGTGATTTAAATACTCGATCCTGGCTTCTTCGAAGTACGTGAAGGGCACCGTATTGTTCATATGCCCGAACATATCGGTCTCAGAAAACCGGACTTTTATATGGATAGAAAATGAGAATTCTTTTTGCCATGTTTCTATATCTTCAATGTATGTAAAGTGTTTCAAATTGGCTCCTCCTTTTATTGAACGAAATATTCTAAAAATGAATGGTGATTCATTTCATTATACCCTTTTTCTGAAAAATAAGAAACCTATATACACGAAATAGAGTCGAATGAAAAATCGGCTCTTACATGACTATGAGGATTCCTCCAATATTCTTCCCTCCACTTTAAGGGAAACAGGTGAATGTTTGGTGAGATAGCCACTGATCACCTCGTATAAATTCAAGTATAGTTCGGTGATCCTGCCATTTTCTTTTGCGTCTCGAAACATGTTAAAGCCGTCTCCCCCATCGGCAAGGAATGCATTGACCGCCACCCTGTATGACTTCGCCCGATCAAGACGTTCACCTTGCACCTTTACGTTACTTACCCTTTCCCCCACAGTCCTTGTGGGATCAAAGTGAAATGAAAGTCCTGATACCTGGAGAAATTGACCCGATTCCTCATCCACTTTAGCTACACTATGTTCTAATGCTTGAAGAATTTCTTCTCCTGAGAGATTCAACGTCACAAGGCTGTTTCCAAAAGGCAACACTTCCAATACTTCATCGAGTGTTATTCCTCCTGCATCGATGGAACGTCTGATCCCACCCCCATTTTGAAAAGCGACTTGAGTGGGTGCGAACTGATTTGCTTCCTCCAGCATGGCATCCGTAATGAGATTGCCTAAATTGGTTTCTGTTGTCCGAACAGCGTGGCGATCCCCATTTAATGGCACGTTCGTAAATCCAATGACCGTGCCCTTTAAGTCTTCGATTGGCTTCTTTAATTGAGACAGTCTCTTTAGAGCCCATGGATCGGGACGATACACGTCTTTTCCTTCCTCATCTTTTGCCAACACATCGATCAATCTGCCGTTCCAACTCGTTAATACGCCCGCGTCAGAAAATACCGCCTGCACTTCCCCTAAAGACATGCCATACTCATTGGCCTGCACAATCAATGTAGGCTCCGTTTGAAGGTTGTAGACAAGTGGTTTGGTCAATTTGGAGTGTGAATGACCTCCTATGATGATGTCGATTCCTTTCACCTTCTGAGCTAATCGTTTATCACGGGATAAACCCAAGTGCGACAATACGATGATATGATTGACACCTTTTCCTTTTAGATTAGCCACTTCTTCCATCGCCTTTTCCTCGGCGTTCCTGAACACAATTGTATCGCCCGGTTTTGATAGGAAGGCTGTATCCTCCGTTGTCAGACCGAGGATTCCAACCTTCACTCCTTTCACTGACTGCATAATCGCAGGATAAATCGAACCACCTTCCGCACGGTCAGGGATGCCTTTCTTCATTAAAGGAGCAAGATACCGATCATCCCGGACATCCACATTGCTGCTCACAACGGGAAAAGAGAGCGCTTTAATGAAAGCAGCCAGCACCTTACTGCCTTTGTCGAATTCATGATTTCCCGGTGTCATGGCGTTATAACCTATTTTATTCATGAATTCAGCATCGGCCTGCCCAAGATACTGGTTAAAATACAGTGTTCCGGAGAATACATCCCCTGCATCCAGGAGAAGAAGTTCCCCATCCTTTCCTCTTATTTCCTTGATGGCCGTGTGGAGATATGGAATGTTTTCCAAATGGGCATGTACATCATTTGTATGTAAGATCGTTAAGTGAAGTAAGCCATCTTTTTCGATAGCTAATGCATTTTCTTCCGATAAAAATGAGGTTGCGCTTACCATTATGATTACGAGTACTACCAAAACTCCGCTCCGTTTCACATACATCACTCCTGGATTTTTCTATGCGACCATATGTGTCTACTATGCATCAATACCGTGTATTTTATGAGGCAAACAAAAAAGCACTCTCCTGAAGGAAAGTGCTTTTTTTATAAAAATTATTAGTCAACCATATGGTCGCTTCCGAAGAAGTTCTTGAACATTTGGAATGTGGTTTCTCTGTTAAGGGCCGCAATCGAGGTCGTCAAAGGAATTCCCTTAGGACAAGATTGAACACAGTTTTGAGAGTTACCACAGTTGGCAAGTCCACCGTCGCCCATGATCGACTCAAGACGCTCATCCTGATTCATGGCACCTGTTGGATGCGCATTGAATAAACGAACTTGAGATAATGGGGCAGGACCGATGAAGTCTGATTTGCTGTTTACATTCGGACATGCTTCCAGACATACACCGCAAGTCATACATTTTGATAGTTCATACGCCCACTGACGTTTCTTCTCTGGCATACGTGGTCCTGGACCAAGATCGTAAGTTCCATCAATCGGAATCCATGCTTTGACCTTTTTCAAGCTGTCGAACATGCGACTGCGGTCTACCTGCAGGTCGCGGACAACTGGGAACGTGCGCATTGGCTCAAGACGGATTGGCTGCTCTAATTGATCCACCAGTGCCGTACAAGATTGTCTCGGCTTTCCGTTGATCACCATCGAACAAGCTCCACATACCTCTTCCAGACAGTTCATATCCCAGTTGATCGGAGTCGTATGCTCCCCTTTTGCATTGACCGGATTACGACGGATTTCCATCAGTGCGGAAATCACGTTCATATTCGGTCTGTAATCAAGTTCGAACTCTTCTTGGAAAGGGGCAGTTTCCGGGCTTTCTTGACGAGTAATGATAAAACGGACTTTTTTATTTTCACTCATCATTTATTTCCCCCTTTGCTCTTAGAATAGTCACGCTTACGTGGTGCGATCAGTGAAGTATCCACTTCCTCGTAATGGAATTCAGGTGAATTCGTCGCAGCATTGTATTTCGCCATCGTCGTCTTCAGGAATTCTTCATCATTACGTTCAGGGAAGTCAGGCTTGTAATGAGCTCCACGGCTCTCATTACGATTTAATGCACCGATTGTAATAACGCGGGCAAGCTGAAGCATGTTCCACAATTGACGCGTGAATGTCGCTCCCTGGTTGCTCCACTTGGCTGTATCATTGATATTGATATTTTGGTAACGTTCCATCAATTCCTGGATCTTTTCATCCGTTTGTTTCAGCTTGTCGTTATGACGTACAACCGTAACATTATCCGTCATCCATTCGCCAAGCTCTTTATGAATGACATACGCATTTTCCGTACCATTCAGGGACATGATGTTGTTCCATTTTTCTTCTTCCTGTTTTACATAGCGGTCGAATACAGATGAAGGAACGGATTCAACCGTTTTCTCAAGACCTTCAATATATTTAATCGCATTAGGTCCGGCAACCATACCACCGTAGATAGCGGATAGTAATGAGTTTGCTCCCAAACGGTTTCCACCGTGCTGAGAATAATCACACTCACCAGCTGCGAATAATCCAGGAATATTGGTCATCTGGTCATAATCGACCCATAGTCCACCCATTGAATAATGAACTGCAGGGAAGATCTTCATTGGTACTTTGCGAGGATCGTCACCCATGAATTTCTCATAGATTTCAATGATTCCGCCAAGCTTGATATCAAGCTCTTTTGAATCCTTATGGGATAGATCCAGGTAAACCATGTTTTCACCATTGATTCCAAGCTTCTGGTTTACGCACACATCGAAGATCTCACGTGTGGCGATATCACGCGGTACAAGGTTCCCGTATGCAGGATACTTCTCTTCAAGGAAGTACCAAGGCTTACCATCTTTGTACGTCCAGACACGTCCACCTTCACCACGAGCGGATTCACTCATGAGGCGAAGCTTATCATCCCCGGGAATCGCTGTCGGGTGAATCTGGATGAACTCACCATTTGCATAGTAAGCACCTTGTTGATACACGATCGAAGCGGCTGAACCTGTGTTGATGACAGAGTTTGTAGATTTCCCGAAAATAATTCCCGGTCCGCCTGATGCCATAATAACGGCATCCGCTGCAAAGGATTTGATTTCCATTGTTTGAAGGTTTTGAGCGACGATTCCTCGTGCTACTCCTTCGTCATCAATGACGACTCCAAGGAATTCCCAACCTTCGAACTTGCTTACTAAACCTGCCACTTCATGACGGCGTACCTGCTCGTCCAAAGCGTATAATAATTGCTGACCAGTCGTAGCACCGGCGAAAGCGGTTCTATGATGCTGTGTTCCACCGAAACGACGGAAATCCAGTAATCCTTCCGGTGTACGATTAAACATAACTCCCATGCGATCGAGTAAATGAATAATCCCTGGCGCTGCTTCAGTCATTGCTTTAACAGGCGGTTGATTCGCTAAGAAATCCCCACCATATACCGTATCATCAAAATGTTCCCAAGGAGAGTCTCCTTCTCCCTTCGTATTAACGGCTCCGTTAATACCACCTTGTGCACAAACAGAGTGAGAACGCTTAACGGGTACCAGTGAGAATAAATCGACTTGCGTTCCTTTTTCTGCTGCTTTAATTGTGGCCATCAGGCCGGCTAGACCGCCACCGACAACGATGATTTTGCCTTTACTCATCGTGACTCACTCCTTTTTCTACCATACTTCGAGAGCACTTAGTTAATCTATCAGACTCGTATATATTTTCTGCTTATACGAAAGCAAAGATTGCACGCATACCGACAACCGATAACGCTACAAAAATTCCGATCGTAACATATGTAGCAATTAATTGAGAACGAGGTGTAACCGTAAGTCCCCAGCTAACGCAGAATGACCATAATCCATTTGCAAAGTGGAAAATCGTTGAAAGTACACCCAGCACATAAAATCCTAACATCAATGGATTAGATAAAATGTTTTCCATCATTTGAAAGTTCACTTCAGCACCAAACGCTGCCGCAACTCTTGTTTCCCAAATATGCCAAGTTACGAAAATGAATGTGATCACTCCGGATACACGTTGAAGTAAAAACATCCAGTTACGGAAATAACCAAACTTACTTGCATTATTCTTTGAAGTGAATGCAATGTAAATTCCGTAAATTGCATGGAAATACAATGGAAGGAAGATGATAAAGATTTCAAGGAAATAACGGAAAGGAAGACTTTCCATAAAGTGTGCCGCCTGATTGAATGATTCTTCCCCACCAGTGGCAAAATGGTTCACGACTAAATGTTGTGTTAAAAATAATCCAACTGGAATAACACCTAGCAATGAATGAAGCCTGCGATAATTAAATTCTCGATTTCCAGCCATGATTTACCCCCCTTAATGATAAAATATGAATTCGTTTTCTAATGAATCTCAAAACGTATTAGACGACGATACATATTTTATATTGTAACAATAATGTGACATGTTCATTTTACTCCCAAGGAGTGGAAGCGTCAAGAAAACGTATACATAATTTCGACAATACCGCAAAAATATTTTTAATAAATTGATAATGAAAAAGTCGAGGTTTTGTACAACTAAATGTTCGAAAATTCTAATAAATAGACAATAAATATTATATCACCAAAATATCCCAAGGTCATTTTTTCATGGTATGGGATGATAAATCACCTCTTCATGTATATAATAGTTTTATAGAAAGAGGGGATTTACTTGGAACAAAAAAAAGAAGAACTGCATGAACCATCCGTTCCAATCTTCGGATATGAAATGTTGCGCGACATATTGATTCCAGAAATTTTAGGGAAGCATACACCTGACATTCTTTACTGGGGTGGAAAACACCTTTCGCGGAAATTCCCCCTGCAGTCGACAGAGGAAATATCCTCTTTTTTCGATGAGGCAGGCTGGGGAACCCTTACACTTATGGAACAGAAAAAGAATGAAATGACTTTTGAACTAAAAGGTCCAGTGATCGAACGGCGCCTTTCATTGAAAACGGATGTGAATTTCAAACTGGAAACCGGCTTTATTGCAGAACAAATTCAACTGCAAAGAAAATGCGTGGCAGAAGCTGCTGACGAACTACATAAACGGAGTCATGCGGTCAAAGTGGTCGTACGATGGGACGACAAAGACCGGATTGAGTAGTCTGACTCCTAATAAAGGGTTGCCCAGTATGTTCTGGGCAACCCTTTTCTATATTGGTTCTACAACGTGATTTCTTCCATTTTCAGCGCATCGAGGTTAAAGGCAGTATGTAAGACACGCGCTGCCTTTTGCATATTCTCTCCATCTACCACTGTAGATACTTTGATTTCAGAGGTGCTGACCATCTTCACGACAATGTCTTCCTGTGCCAGTACTTCAAACATTTCCGCTGCAACGCCGGGGTTTGAAATCATGCCGGAACCGACGATCGATACCTTCGCAAGCCCGCTTTCATGCTCGACATGGGTGAAATTCAACTGTTCCTTATTTCGCTCAAGAACAGCAAGGGTTTCTTCAAGATCCTGTTCCTTGATGGAGAAGGATAGATTGGTTGTGTTCTGATCTGTCTGGGTCTGAATGATGATGTCTACGTTCAGATGATTCTTAGCTAGCGTAGTGAATACGGATGATAGTCCTGTTAAAGCATTTTGAAGTCCGAATACAGTGACCCGTGTAATTTCATTCTCAAACGCTACTCCTCTTACAATCAAGTTCTGTTCCATGCTTGCTTCCTCCTCAATATACGTTCCTTCCACTCGATCGATGCTTGACCTGACTTCTAACGGAATTTGATAATTCTTGGCAAACTCCACTGCCCTTGGATGCAGGACTCCCGCACCCAGATTCGCAAGTTCGAGCATTTCATCATAGGAAATCGACGGTAACTTTCTGGCTCCTTTTATATAACGTGGATCTGTCGTGTATACCCCGTCTACATCAGTATAAATATCACACCTTTCAGCTTTGAGGGCAGCCGCAATGGCAACCGCTGTAGTATCTGATCCTCCCCTGCCGAGAGTTGTGATTTCACCCGTTTCAGTCATACCCTGAAACCCGGCAACAATGACCACTTTTCCCTCTTGAAGGTGAGCCGACATCTTGTCGGTATGAATATTGGTAATCCTTGCATTGCTGTGAACAGACTCTGTCTCGATACCGGCTTGCCAACCAGTAAAGGAAATCGCATCATGTCCGGATTGGATGAGGGCCATCGTCAGTAGTGAAATGGTCACCTGTTCCCCGGTTGAGAGCAGCATATCCATTTCCCTTTTGCTCGGTTGAGATGTAATCTCCCTTGCAAGGCCAACGAGTGTGTCTGTTGTTTTCCCCATGGCAGAAACGACGACAACCACATCATTTCCTCTTTCTTTCTCTTCAATGATCCTTGACGCAACATTTTGAATTCTTTCCACAGATCCCACTGAAGTTCCACCGAATTTCTGAACAATAATACTCACGACTTCTCCCTCTTTCTGAGTGCATTTCGCTACTCTTTTTGATGATGAAGAGTACAATCACAATCATCCTAGACGTCCATAGACAGGAACTCCTGCGCTGATAATAAAAAAAGCAATGAGAATAATATCTCATTGCTTTATGAACATACAGCAGAACATACAAATAGGTTCATCGGCATTGTGAGATAGCTCTCCAAGATTGAATCATCTTGACAATCCTACATTTCTTAAACGCAGGACCAGCGGATATGATATGAGATCATAAACACTTCGGCGAATCTCCCCTTTCCAGGCATCTCACTGGAGCTCATACTCCTCTTTGCCTGTACTCTTGAAGTTCGCACCTCTATCACCACTTTTTAAAGTGATAATGTTATAAATTTTTGTTTATTATAGCATAGGGGAAAAATTGATTCAATGTTTAATTGAGTCAATTTTTCATTTTATTGTGTTTTTGTTAAGATGCTTTGGATGAGCATGCGGTGGTTGATTTCCGCTGCAGGTGCTCGCTTTCCGCGGGGCTGGCGGTGAGCCTCCTCGGCTGCGCCTGTGGGGTCTCACCTGTCCAGCGTTTCCCGCAGGAGTCGAGCACCTTCCGCTCCAATCAACTCTGCTTTTTCAATAGTTACTTCTAAACCAACCAATAACCCGTACTCTCATGTTATATAAACCTAATGATCAATATTTCCTATATCTAACACTTCCTACTTCAACTTCTCCACCAGTACCTTCGCAACGGCTTCAGGTATTCCGATCTCTATAAACTCCTCCACGGTTGCTTCTTTCATTTTCTTCATGGATCCGAAATGTTTAAGTAGCTGTTTCTTTCTTTTCGGGCCGATGCCGTCGATTTCGTCGAGGATGGATTGGAAGGCGCTTTTTCCTCTTAGTTGACGGTGGAAGGTGATGGCGAACCTATGAACTTCGTCCTGGATTCGTTGGAGAAGATAGAATTCCTGGCTCCGCTTTTCAAGGGGAACGATTTGTAACGGGTTCCCGTACAGCAGTTCCGATGTCTGATGCTTGTCATCTTTTGCGAGGCCGCCGATGGGGATATCGAGTCCCAATTCATTTTCGATGACGTCTCTCGCCGCTTCGATCTGTCCTTTTCCTCCATCGATGATGATAAGATCGGGTAAAGGAAGTCCGTCTTTCAATACCCTGGTATACCTTCTGCGCACAACTTCCCGCATGGAATCATAATCATCGGGACCTTTCACGGTTTTGATCTTATATTTACGATATTCTTTCTTTGCCGGTTTCCCGTCTAAAAAGACGATCATGGCAGAAACCGGATCCGAACCTTGGATATTGGAGTTATCAAAGGCTTCGATCCGGAATGGAGTGTAAATCCCCATATGCTCCCCAAGCCTTTCAATGGCTTTAATCGTCCGTTCTTCATCCCTTTCAATCAGGGCGAACTTCTCTCCCAGTGCCTGCTTCGCGTTTTTTTCGGCCAGCTTTACAAGTTCCTTTTTCTTTCCTCGTTTCGGCTGGGTCATCTTCACTTCCAGAAGATTTTCAGCGAGTTCGATATCGATTTCCTCGGGTAAGAAAATTTCCTTCGGCTTAAAATGATTGGACTTTGAATAGAACTGACCAAGGAACGTCAGGAATTCGTCCTCGGGCTCATTATAGAGAGGAAATAGTGAGACATCCCTCTCGATGAGCTTTCCTTGCCGGACGAAGAATACCTGCACACACATCCAGCCTTTATCAACGGAATATCCGAACACATCACGATCTGTGAAATCAGTCATCGTCATTTTTTGCTTTTCCATTGTGGCTTCAATGTGAAGGATCTGATCCCGGAATTCCTTTGCCCTTTCAAATTCCAGATTTTCTGATGCTTCATTCATCTTAACTGTCAGCTGATTCTTTATGTCTTTGTATCCCCCGTTCAAAAATCGGGCGATCTCATCAGTCATGTCACGGTACGTGTCTTTACTTACCTCTTTAATACAAGGGGCGAGACATTGGCCCATGTGATAGTAAAGGCAGGCCCGGTCAGGGAGGGTCGAGCATTTCCGTAAAGGATATAATCGGTCGAGAAGCTTTTTCGTTTCATTTGCGGCTCCGACATTGGGATAAGGTCCGAAATACTTTCCTTTCCCTCGCTGTACCTTCCTTGTGGTGATAAGCCTTGGGTGCCTTTCGTTCGTTAATTTGATGAACGGGTAGCTTTTATCGTCCTTTAGCATGACATTATATTTAGGGTCATATTTTTTGATTAAATTCATTTCAAGCACAAGGGCTTCAAGATCCGATGATGTCATGATGTATTCGAAGTCTTCGATTTCTCCTACCAGACGCTGGGTTTTCGCATCATGGGAACCGGTGAAATAAGAGCGGACACGGTTTTTCAATACTTTGGCTTTACCTACATAAATGATCGTCCCCTGCCTGTCCTTCATTAAATAACACCCCGGCTGATCAGGAAGCAGCGCTAATTTATTCGTGATATTCTGATTCATCATTCTTCCCCCTTCCTTGGTTTCTCCCATTTATACAGTGTAAGGTCATGATAAATCGGGTCGATGAGCTCACTTGAATGAAAATGCTTTTCTACTTTTATGAAGTCATCCACCGAAATCCCCTGGTGTTTAAAACCTTCCACCACTTTATCGGTCAGATAGATAGCCCGGTCAGGATAATATCCTGCATCGGTGGCAAACACCTCATAGGTTTGCACTTTTTTATGGATAAAAGGGACGTCAAGATATTCGAGTACCCTTGACTCTTCCCATGTATAAACAACAAGCGGCCGATCGGTTTCTTCCAAATAAGCGGCCATTTGATACACAACCGGAACTTCCGAAGTATGAGTATATAATAGCTTACCTGTATGGAAAACTTGAAGCAGAAGGAATAAGATCAGGAATAGAGAACCTTCCCTTGTCCTTTTTCTTGAAAACAGCATCACCGTAATGAAAAACCACGATATACCAATCAAAGGCAGTGCATGGCGCGGTTTCATCACGTTCTGGGCAAATAAAGCCCACAGAAAATAACTGCCTGCCAGAAGGACCAGTATGCTTATCATATGACGGTTCCCAAGCTTAATTCTCCTTAACAGAAAGAAACTTCCAACCAAAAGGAGTAGAAGGATAACCGATTCCCCTGATCCCCCTACCCATATCGTATTCACGAAGAGCAGTTTTACCATCCTGTCCAACAGGCTGAGATCCGAGGCACCGATTGCACCTCCCCATTCCTGAAAGTGACCGTTCGTAAAGGAAAGGGCCAATCGCAGGAAACTGTCAAAACCACCTTCTGACATGCTGATGCCTGAAACCCACAGGAGCTGAAAGAGAATCGTGATAAGAACATAAACAAATAGGTCCATGATTTTCAACAGCCCTGATTTCCATTTAGTATACAGCATCATCAGGATCCCGATTCCAAGAGCCAAGTAAGATAACCGTATTCCCAGAAGCAGGCTGAATAGAAACAGGGGGAGGATGATGTATCCATTATGCGATTTCTCATGAGCTAATACCAAACTCCATATATACCACCACATCATCCCGATTGCCGCTCCCTCAGACATGGGTTGATTCACCATCAGGACAGTAAAGCTGCTTGAATAAATGAACGCCGTCGCCATGACTGTATAGGAAGGGGTGACCAACCTTTTCACTAATAAAAAAAGAGGGATGACGGCACTACCGTACATGAAAATATTAAAGAAGCTCAGGGCTTGTACTGGATCTCTCACCAGCATATGAAATGCTTTGCCCCCCAGGATAAAATAAGGATATCCGGGAAAATGGGGCTGCATCTGGTACATATCAAAATGAATCACACCGAGGGCAAAATCCACCATATCCCATGTAGACGCGTATGCTGGCACCCAGATTACCTGAAGAATAAAAACCGATATGATGACCAATGCCCCGATGCCATTTGCCCAACTACTATATTTCCTAGTCTTCTCCCTCACCAACTTCACCCTCATACGTTTTAATACAAAAAGGACCAAACATACATTCCTTTATAGAGTGTACACCTTTCGAAAAAGGTGTTCAATCTTTAAGGCAATGATGTTTGGTCCTTACAAACATTTATTTAGCTTGGGGGCTTAAGTCCTTCACACCCGCTTGAACCTCTTCCTTTGCCTTTACCGTCTTAGGCTTAGTGGAGGTCAGGAAGTAGATGGCTACGAAATATCCGATATAGGCCATCACTTCTTCAATGGAAGGCATGGAAGAATATCCGAACAGTGCTTTAAGGAAAATCCCGACGTCACCCGATAGCAGCGGTGCAGTTCCCGTATCACGCAAGAAATGTGCATAGTCGATCGGATGCTCAGGAAGAATCCAGGTAAGGTCATAAAGATGTGGAATGACACTGCCGATCAATCCTATATCCTGCATCATGGAAATCGCCTGGACAAGAAGTCCGGCAGAAATCAGGATGATGAATGCACCTGTCACTTTAAAGAAGCTCTTCAATGAGATTCTCATCGTGCCTTTAAAGAATAAGTAAGCTACTACACTCCCGATGACAACACCGGTAATCGCTCCCCATCCCTGCATGGCAGCTCCAATATCGCCACCTGTAATGGCTGCGAAGAAGAAGACGGTCTCTACACCTTCACGCAGAACAACCAGGAAGGAATGGATCACCATGCCGACTATGTTTCCTGTCGAAATGAAATGATTCATTTTCCCTTCCATATTCCCCTTAAGGTCACGGCTGTGCTTTGCCATCCAGAAGACCATTTGTGTAAGAAGAACGGACGATACCAGCATAATGCCGATCTTTAAATACATCTCGCTTCCCATGGCGGCAAATCCGGTAAAGACGACCTGAAAGAGCATTGCTACTCCGACACTGGCCAAAATCGCCAATCCTGCTCCAAGCCAGACATACTTTGTAAAATGGCCATGGTTCGTTTTCTTCAGATAGGTGGTGATGATCCCGATGATCAATAAAGCCTCGAGGACTTCACGAAAGGTGATCAGCAAAGCTTGTAATTCCACGTTAGTTCCCCCTTACTAGCTATGACGGTTTATTAAACTTATTTACGTTTTCTGACTGCATAAATGATCGCAGCTGCAAGAATCCCTGCAATGATGATGATGGGCAGCCAGTTCTTCAGGTTGGAAATATCTGTCCACTCCTGTTTCTGACTCGCCTCTTCAGTGGCACTTTCAGCAAAATGCCCTACTTCAAGACTTTTGATGTTAAATTCTTTTTGAAGAGAATCCACTATGAACTGTTTACTTTGTTTATACGCTTCCTGATCGGATTCCTTGGTTCCGACACCGAACAACCCCGGATTCCCCAATGATTCCAACGCTTGATCGAACTGTGTACGAATTTTTTGATCCAACTCAGGATTTTCTCCTTCTACCTTGGGAGACAGCGTTTTATATGTAGCAAATCCTTTTGCGAGTAATCGCTTACTAGTATCATATTCAGAGAAGTTTTTATCAATGCTCTCAAGTCTTCTGGCAATATTGAGGACAAGGAGTTCATCTAAATTTTCGATGGCTTGTTCTTTTTCTTTCTCATCCAGGTTTTGAAGAATGACCTTGGAAGGTTTTTCACCCATATGCTGATCCACTTCTTCTTGAACCGTTTCATAAATCTTTTTGGACTCAGAATAGTTTGGAGGGTTTTCATCTAGCTTGATCATGATTTCTTTATACGCTTCTGCAATTTTTTCTTCGCTTGGGTCACCGTAAGAATAGGCGGCTGCCTGCGAAGATAGCATTATATTAAGTAGTAAACCTAAGAGTAAACTGGTAATGAATGTTTTTTTCATCTATAATTCCCTCCTGTTTTCAATGATAATGATTATCATTCGTATTGTCAATAAAAAATAAGTACTCTCACTACAAGGAGAGTACTTATTTTTCACGATATAGACAAACCTTATCCTACCTTATTTAGCGTATTGATTCATTCCTTCTTCAGAAGGGATGAAATGGGCCTGCTCTTCTACATACACTTTCCTTACAGGCTTCCGCATCTCTTTCAAAATCGCAGGTAGAACAGAAGACATATAAGATTTGAACTTTATGAAGGAGCGTCCCGTTGTCCGTACATGATACAAAATCGGGATTTCCTTCACCCTGAACCCCTTTCGTACAAGGTTCAAGGTCAGCACTTGAGCATAATTGTAATCATGGATGATTTCTGCATGTTCCATCGCCTGTTTAGAAAATGCACGCATTCCGGACTGACCGTCATATATCCACTTTCTGAGCAAAAGGGATTGCAGTGCTGTAAAACAGTAATTACCTAAACGGCGGTGAAGCTTCATCCCGTTAATGGTACCAAGGAACCTCGATCCCATTGTATAGTCGGCTTCTCCCTTGAAAAGCGGCTGTAATAGATCAGGAATCTGTTCGGGGGGATACTCTCCATCTGCATCTATCATGACACCGATATGGGCACCCAGTTCAACGGAAACTTTCAACCCTTCCCTCACGGCAGCGCCCAAACCGCGGTTATGATCGAATGTTACGATGTGATCAGCACCTGCCTCCTGTGCCAATTCAACCGTACGATCCGTTGAACCATCATTGATGACCAGCACCTCCACTTCAACGGAAGGATGAAAAGAACGGGGGACCCGCCTGATCACGGCCCCGATCGACTCTTCCTCATTATGGGCAGGCATGAAGACAATGACTTTCTGTTTATTCATGTTGCTTCCAACTCTCCTTTAACGCCTCGTTTAATACAGGTCCTCTGCTGTTCCCCGGAAAGGGAGCCCCTAATAAATGGGCGATGGTCGGTGCCATGGAAACAAGACTGTGTTTTTCCTGAATCTTCTCACCAGGTTTTACCCCTGGACCGACCATAAAGAAAGGAACGAACCTCTCGCCTTCATCAAGATGACCATGTCCACCGATTCCATCTGCCTGTCCGTGATCGGCGCATATCATGAGGGTCGTGTTTTCCATCTTCCCTTCAGCTTCCAGCCACTCCACGTATTCTTGTATTAAACGATCCGCTTCTTCAATCTTTTCAATGTATTCATTATATAGGACACCCCTACTATGCCCAATTTGATCGGTGCCGATTAATTGGACAATAAATAGATCAGGGTCTTCCTCTTCCATGATTTTTTTGGCTTTATTGATAATATTTCGATCTGCTTTATCTTTGTGCATCACGGCTGTGACCGTATCAACATCACTGCCGAACGAATCCACCAGGTGGGCGATTCCAAGCATCTTCCCTTTTTTCCCTACTTTCCGTAAAGAATCAAAGATACTTTCCACCTTGATGCCAAGCTTCCAGACCATATTTGATCTCATGCCATGTTCCTTAGGATATGTGCCAGTGAACATGGAAGAGAAGCAGACAACCGTTCTCGCAGGATACACCGTCTCCATATTTAAATACTCGGTTCCCTTCTCCATCAATCCATCAAGAAAAGGCGTATTCGCTTCATAGAAGCGTTCCTTCCTCATCCCGTCTATCACGATGACAACCACTTTATCATTGAGTGCTTCGCCTGGCTCTCCTGCTGTAAATGAATCATACTGCTTCGGCTTCCAGTCAAATAGAAAATGGTGAAGGATGAACGCCAATGCGAAAACCACACCACAGAAGATGAAATAATCATTCGTAGGAAGTAATTCCCCCGTTGACAAATTCGTCATCATTCCATCCCATACCGAGAGCAGGAGTAGGAATTTCGGCAGCTGTTCCTGGGCGTTCCCGCTCGTTGAATCACTGTTCTTCAGCACCAGTTTCCAAAACCGGGTGAAATTCAGCCAGTCCGTCCCGATCCGGAGGTGATAATAAAAGGTTCCCCAGAAAAAGACCGTAAAGAAGAAATAAAGGCCAATCCCAAGTCCCCACAATGCTAAATCCGGTGATTCAAAGAGAAGAAGATACCCTATGACAGGGATCCATAAATAGTTTCGTAAGAACAATGGAAAATCATAATAGAAATATAAAATAAATAGGGGAAGTGTAAACAGCAAGCTAATAAGGAACGAGAACCATTCACCTTGCAGCAATCCCTGAAAGTGAAAGATCGTCATAGTCCCTACGACAAAAATAGGGGTGAATGGCTTCCCTTCATTCAGCAGATTCCAGCATCTTGCCGCCGTTTTTTCAAATTTCGATGCGCTTTTCAATGTCATTCATCCTTTCATCCTGCCCCACTGTTTCACTTGCTTAATCGAAACAGGTGATACGGCGATTACGATTCCTCCAACTGCAAAAGAAAAAATAAATTTTAATCCATGGCTCAAAATAGCCATGGAAAGGCCTTTCCCTAAGGGGATACCAGCCGAGAGCAAAGTATAACTCATAACAGATTCATAGGTACCAAGTCCCCCTGGGGCAAATTGAAATAACTGACCAGTGATCGTCACACTGTTAACCCAAATCGCAGCTCCCATCGATAAAGGCTCAAGTATGATCATGGAAACCCCGTAAAGAATGGCTCCTTCCAATACCCAGCTTGAAAGGATAAGACCTGCCACCAAAAGCCCCCTGCCTCCTGACAGCGCATGTTTCAACATCCCGACATGTCTTGAAAGAATGTCTGGTGTAATGAATTGAAGGAGGACCCATGCGGCCACTATGAATACAATGACCAATCCGACTGTTAAAAAGCCAGGGAGCTTTAAAGCAAATGGGAAAAAGAAAAGCCCGCATCCTGCCAGCAGTAAAAGCAATAATGTGTCCATTACCCTTAAAACCACGACGGAATGAAAGGACCTTTCAACGCTAATATGCTTTTCTCGCTGATTCATCACCATGACCCGCAGCCCGTCCCCTACTTTCAAGGGTAACAAGTGATTAAACAGCAAACTGTAAAACAGTCCGATCAAACAACTAGATAATCGTACCTCATCATTCAAGTAGAGTTTCCATGCGATTCCCTTCAGGAAGAATGAAAAAAAATAGATTCCCAGCACGACTAACACGATGACGGGATGATGGAGAAGCTGCTGTAAGGTTTTCGTCATATATTCTTTGTCAAAATAGAATAATAGTAAGATGAAAAAGACAACAGTCAATAGGATCCGCACGCCGTTTTTTGCAAACCTATAGTACGATTTCTTCATGTTCTCTCATCCACTGAACCGTTCTTCTGATTCCTTCTTCAAAGGAAACCATGGGAGAATACCCGAGAACTTCATTCGCTTTCGAGAAGTCCGCACACGTAGACGTAACATCCCCAAGTCTCCTATCTGTCACATTCAGATTAAGCGAGGGAAAATGGCGTTTCAATTCAGATATCAATCTGTCCATGGAAATAGGAGATCCGTTTCCCAGATTGAACGTACCTGACTCATCACTTCCGATCGCCTTATATGTACCATCTACGATATCATCTATGTACGTATAATCCCGTGTGTTCTCCAAACCGAATATGGGAAGTTCCTGACCATTCATAAGCTTCTTGATAAAAGAATAAATGGCCATATCAGGTCTTCCCCAAGGACCGTAAACAGTAAAGAAACGGAGGATTGTCAACTCCATCCCATAAATGGACGCATACGCTTTACAAAACGATTCGGCGCTATACTTTGCCGCAGCATACGGCGACACTACCGACCCCGTAGCATCCTCTTCCCGTGAAGGTTTATGGTTCGTATTTCCATATACAGAGGAGGAAGATGCGAAAACAAACTTACTGACACCGCTCTCTCCGGCCATCCGGAGCGTGTTGATTGTCGCTTTAATATCATAATCGACGTATTCATGAGGAGCACTCAAGGAGTGTGATACTCCCGGGATTGCGGCCAGATGGACGACACAGTCACCTTTAAATTCGTGAAACACCTCTTGGAGATCTTCCTCATCCAGCAGCAAGTCTTTTTGAGCAAATCTGAATGAACCGATTTCCCTCACGAAGGATAACTGCCGTTTCTTTCTTTCAGGAGAATAATAGGGGTGGAAGCTGTCTATGATCAACAGATCATGCTTCTCTTCAATGAGCTTTCTTGATAAATGGCAACCGATGAACCCGGCACCACCTGTAACAATAATCTTCAATATCTTACACCTCGTACCATACCGATTTAATCCTTCTATATTGTACCCTACCTAAGAGAGAAAGTGAAAAAGGGTTGACCCCATTGTGCTCTGAAACTCCATCTATGATGAAAGAAGGACTTCACACAATTATAAAGGGTCAACCCAAATGACTATTTATTCGCTTTCGCCATCACATCGTTCAACATTTTTTCAAGGTCTTTCCTTAAGCCTTCTGCTTTTTCTTTATCTTGTGACTTAACAGCTTCTAAGTAGCTTTGAGCATTGGTCGATAAGGACTCATATGATTCTTCACCCATCAGACTCTTAATATCAGAAGAGATCAAATCAATAAACAAAGCACCTTCCAATGCCGTGATCGCAGATTTATCTTCTCCCCAGTACTCTTCGCTCTCTTCATACTCATGTAAAGCAATTTTAGAGAATCCGCGAACGAAAGCATGATTCACTGCTTCAGGGTCGATGGACGTCACGTCCGTTTGTAAATCAAATTGGTTGTTGATCATTTCTGCTTCTTCAGGAGCGTTGCCTGATAGATAACTAGCAAGAGATTGATAGAATGCCCATCCTTCTGCTTGTTCCGCTTTGGCCGCTTCAGCATCTTCCTTCGCTTCCATAGAGGCTTTCATGGCATAACCGTTCGGAAGTGCCCCGGAAGCTAGATAAAACGTCTTCATGAGTGTCTTATCAACCACTTGTTTTCCAAGTTGGAAGCCGAGTTCATCATCCTCTTCAACCGCCTTCTCCATTTCGGAGAATCCACCATTAATGGCGTCAATCATCTTTGTTCCATATGCCTGATCCCGCTTTTCGACAGTTGGTTCAAGAATTTCATAGAATTCCTTCGCTTCTTCTATTTCTTCATTCACTTCTTCTGTATTGCCCCAGTTCTCGGCTACTTCTGTGAATTCATGTTTCATGGTTGTATAAAATACTTTTTGCATTAATTTATCAAATAATTGTGCTACGACCACTTGATCAAGGGAACCATCCTTCCCTGCTTCAAGAGCAGTGGAAATATGTTCATCCACCGTATCTTCAAATTCCTGATCACGTTTTTGCACAAGTTCCTGCAGATCTGATTCATAGATCGAAGTCACTTTATCAAAGTCAACCTCTTTGTCTTCCTTTGCTTTGGAAAGCTCTGCCTTTGCTTCCTCAAATGAAGCAGAGAAATCAACATTTGCCTCTTCTGATTCATCTTCCTTTTCTACTTGTTTCGACTCATCTGATGCAGCTGTTTTTTCATCGCTGTTTTTATCATCTGTTCCACACCCTGCAAGGACAGAACCCGTTAATAAAAATGCGGCAAAAATCTTCGTTAAATCTCTCTTTCTCATATGTATAAACCCCCGACTGATTAAATGATAATGATTTTCAATTCCATTTAAATTATAGCGAGAATGATTCTCACAGTCAACGTATTTTGAAAATTAATTTTGTTGTGGGGAATTTATGAGTGGTGGCAGCATTTTTAGGTTTGTTGGGGGACTTTCCTCTAGCCTTCATTACAAAAAACCAGTTACATCAACATAAAAAAAACGGAGCTGAACTTCAGCCCCGATATTTCTGAGTAATCTCTTATACGTGTTTGTTTAATAATTCAGCAAGTGCTTCCTTAGGTTGGAAACCGATCACTTTGTCTACCACTTCGCCGTCTTTAAGGACAACTAAAGTCGGGATACTCATAACTCCGTATTTCCCTGCTGTTTCCTGGTTTTCATCAACGTCGATTTTGACGATTTTCACTTTGTCGCCCATTTCGCTATCAAGCTCTTCAAGAACTGGAGCGATCATTTTACAAGGTCCACACCAAGGTGCCCAGAAATCTGCAAGTACCAGTCCAGAGTTTGTGTCAGTTGTGAATGATTGATCAGTAGCATGTGTAATAGCCATATATATGCGCCTCCTAAAATCTTTGAATGTAACGTAAGTATATCACCGTTTTTTTGGGGATGCTATCTTTCTGCTCGTAGGTAATATTCCCTTTGGAAAACGGAATATACCTTGAGAGAAAAAATAAGGCGCAGCCCGTGATTCAGCTACGTCCTCATTTGTTTTCATATTATGCTCTTACCCTGTATCCGTTCCTTCCAAACATGAACGGATTAAGAAGAAGATACTTTTAATTTTTTAAACTCTTCCGTTAACATTGGTACTACTTCAAACAGGTCTCCAACGATACCATAATCAGCAACGTTGAAAATATTCGCTTCTGGATCTTTGTTAATCGCAACGATGACCTTAGAGTTGGACATACCGGCTAAATGCTGGATGGCTCCGGAAATACCGCAAGCAATATATAGATCAGGCGTTACGACTTTCCCTGTTTGACCAATCTGCAGGGAGTAGTCACAATAGTCTGCATCACACGCTCCACGGGATGCTCCTACTGCCCCACCAAGTACATCGGCAAGTTCTTTAAGAGGGTTGAATCCATCTTCACTCTTCACTCCACGTCCACCGGCAATGATGACCTTTGCTTCGGAAAGATCAACACCTTCGCTTGCTTTGCGTACAACTTCTTTAATGATCGTGCGTAAATCTTTTATATCAACGGAAAGGGATGTAACCTCACCACTACGTGACTCATCTTTCGCCAATGGCTCAATGTTATTTGGACGAATGGTCGCAAAGATCACTCCGTCTGTCACGATTTTCTTTTCAAATGCTTTCCCTGAATAAATCGGTCTTGTGAAGACGAGGTTACCGCCAGCTTCCTCAAGATCTGTTGCATCTGAAATCAATCCTGTGCTTAGTTTACTTGCCACTTTAGGGGACAGGTCTTTTCCAAGTGCCGTATGACCGAAAATGATGCCTTCAGGCTCCTCTTCCTCAATGACTGAAAGAATCGCTTGTGAATAACCGTCTGACGTGTACTGATCCAACTTATCGTTTTCCACAACCACTACTTTATCCGCGCCATATTGAATCATCTCTTCTCCTAAAGCGCTTACACTTTTGCCGATAAGGACACCGACGACTTCTCCGCCTTCAGATACTGTTTTACCTGCCGCAATCGCTTCAAAGGAAACATTACGTAATGATCCGTCTCGAACTTCTCCAAGTACTAATACTTTTCTCGCCATGTTAAATTACCCCCTGAATGTTAGTTATTACTGTGACTCCCGCTTATATAACTTTCGCTTCGTTGCGAAGAAGTGAAACAAGCTCCGATACTTGAGCATCCAATTCGCCTTCTAATACTTTACCTGCTTCCTTCTTCGGTGGAAGGTAGATTTCAATTGTCTTGGTCTTCGCTTCTACTTCATCTTCGTCTAAATCGATATCATCCAATTCCACTTCATCCAAAGGCTTTTTCTTTGCCTTCATGATTCCTGGAAGGGATGGGTAACGCGGTTCGTTCAACCCCTGTTGAGCTGTCACTAACAGTGGAAGAGATGTTTCAATGACTTCTGAGTCCCCTTCTACGTCACGAGTGACCGTTACCGTTTCACCATCGATTTCCAATTTTGTGATGGTTGTTACATAAGGAATATCAAGCTGTTCTGCCACACGTGGTCCAACTTGTCCAGATCCACCGTCAATAGCAACATTACCTGCAAGGATCAAATCAACTTCCTGTTCTTTTAAATAGTGAGCAAGAATTTTGGCTGTTGTGAATTGATCTCCATGATCAAGATCATCTTCTGTATTGATAAGGACTGCTTTGTCAGCACCCATTGCTAAAGCCGTTCTCAATTGCTTTTCGCTTTCTTCTCCGCCGACTGTCACGACTGTTACTTCTCCGCCTTGTGCATCACGGACTTGAATGGCTTCTTCGACTGCATATTCATCGTAAGGATTTATGATAAATTCAGCTCCGTCTTCGGCAATTTGACCGTTTTGGATCGAAATTTTCTCCTCAGTATCAAACGTTCTTTTCAAAAGTACATAGATGTTCATTCGTAAGTCCCTCCTAATAATGTAAACATTCTTTCCCTTAAAAAGATTTCGACAATTTAACCCCTTTGAATGGGCAGCATTGACATGCAATACTGCCCCTCACTAAGAGTTTACTATATTACTAGAATGTATTCTAGCCTTTAAAGTGTGGTTCTCTCTTTTCAACGAACGCTGAAATACCCTCTTTGGCATCAGCGGACACAAATACTTCACCAAAAAGATCCGATTCTTTCTTTACGCCTTCATAGAAACGGTCATCTTTCGTATAACTTAACAAATCGATCGCAGCCTTCATGGCACCTGGGCTCTTCTTCGCAATCTTTTCCGCCATTTCCTTTGCTTTATCAAAAAGCTGGTCTTCTGGATAGGCCTTATTGGCGAGTCCCCACTGAACGGCTTCTGTTCCGCTGATCGGCTCACTCGTCAACAGCATTTCAGCTGCTTTTGCTCTGCCAACAAGCTTCGGAAGGCGCTGAGATCCTGCGAATCCAGGAACAAGTCCAAGTTGCAGTTCCGGTAATCCGAGTTTGGCATTCTCACTGACCAACCGGATGTGACAGCCCATTGCGAGTTCCAATCCACCACCCAAAGCAGCTCCATGAATCGCTGCAATGATCGGTTTCGGGAAGTTCTCCATCCGTTCGAACACGTCCTGCCCCCTTTTCGCGAGCTTAGAGAATTCCTCCCCACTTTCGATGGTCGTGAATTCCTTAATATCAGCACCTGCCGAGAAGAAACGTCCTTCACCTTTCAGCAAGATGACCCTGACATCCTTATTTGTTTCAAGCTCATCTAGAACCAAATCAATCTCCCTGATGAGTCCACTTGCGAGTGCATTAGCTGGAGGTCTTTGAATCAGGACCGTTGCTACTTGTCCTTCTAAGACCCATGATAAACTTTCCATCTCTCATCCCCCTAAACTAAGTTAGTTCCTGCCGCCACATCCATGAAGTAGTAGTTTGTGTATAGCAGGGACTTGAGCTACCAAATCATATTTCTGATCATTCATCACCCATGTTGTCGCCATTTCATCCAATGTTCCAAAGATCATTTGGCGGGCGAGGCGGACATCCAGGTCACTTGAGAACTCTCCTGATTCAATACCACTGATCAGGATTTTATCGACTAATTCCAGATATCCCTTTAATACATCATTGATTTTTAAACGGATATCTTTATTGGATTGTCTGAGTTCCAATTGTGTAACGATGGCCAGATGATGATCATCCGACAGAATCCTACAATGATTTTCAATCATCACTAATAATTTCTCTGAAACTGTCTGTTTTCCTGCTACAACTTCCTCAATTTTTTCGACAAAGAGAACCATTTTTTCTTTGAACAAAGAAATCAGGATATCTTCTTTGTTTTTAAAATAAAGATAGATGGTACCATCTGCGACACCTGCCTGCTTTGCAATCTTTGAGACCTGGGCCTGATGGTAGCCATTTTCAGCTATAACAATAACAGCTGCATCGATAATTTGCATGTATTTAGGTTTATTTCGTTTCATAAGTTCTGACCTGCCTTAACAAAATATGAATGACCATTCATTCATATTTTTATAATAAAAGGTTTCTCCATGATTGTCAAGAATAGATCCTTGTCCCATTCGAATCCAAAAAGAGAAAGCTCAATGAAACTCATCTTAGCTTGTTTTTTGTTCGTTTTCTATTTTTTGGCGCTCCTCTTCCACAAGGGATCTCCGTAGGATCTTTCCGACAGCGGTTTTAGGCAGTTCCTTCCTGAATTCATATATCCTCGGCACTTTATAGGCAGCCAAGTATTTACGGGAGTACTCATTGAGCTCCTCTTCTGTCAGGGATTCTCCTTCTTTCAAAACAACATATGCCTTGACGGTCTCTCCTCTATATGGGTCAGGGACGCCTGCTGCAACAACTTCCTGAATGGCAGGGTGCTCGTAAAGGACTTCTTCAATTTCCCGGGGATAGATATTAAAGCCGCCGGCAATGATCATATCTTTCTTACGATCCACTACGTAAAAATAGCCCTTTTCATCCATATACCCGATATCTCCCGTCAGGAGCCATCCGTCCTTTAACGTTTGCTCGGTTTCCTCAGGACGGTTCCAATATCCTTTCATCACCTGCGGACCTTTGACGACGATCTCACCCATTTCATTTGGAGGGAGTGGTTCTCCCGTTTCCATCGAGAACACGGCACTGTCCGTACCAGGCCATGGTACACCGATGCTTCCCTTTATTCTCGCTTTATCCCAAAGGAAATTGGAATGAGTGACGGGGGATGATTCGGTTAAGCCATATCCTTCAACAAGCTTCCCGCCCGTGACCTCCTCGAATTGTTGCTGCACTTCCACCGGTAATGGTGCACTGCCGCTGAGACATGAATCAATGGAGGACAGATCATATTTCTTTAATTCCGGGTGATTCAAGAGTCCGATATAGATCGTCGGGGCACCTGGAAAAAGTGTCGGCTTCTGCTTCTGTATTGTTTTCAACGTCGTTTCAGCATCGAATTTAGGGAGCAGGATCATCTGGTATCCCTGCATGACAGAGAGAATCAGCACGGCAGTCATTCCATACACATGAAAGAATGGAAGGATCCCGAGCATCTTTTCTTCCCCTTTTTTACACTTATACAGCCAGGCATCACACATGGAGGCGTTCGCGACCAGATTCTTATGGGTGAGCATGACGCCCTTAGGGAAACCTGTAGTGCCCCCTGTGTACTGAAGCAGGGCGAGATCATTTTCAAAGTCGAACTCTTCCCGGGGTATAACTTCACCCTTCTCTCTTTTCATGATTTCAGTGAATAAATGGTTCTGACCTGCATGGTCCACTTTCACGACGATACCATATTGTTTCTTCTGGATATATGGGTAAATGAGATTCTTGGGAAAAGGAAGATAATCTTTGATAGCGGTTACAATGATGTGCTCAAGATCGGTGTTTTTCATTACTTTCGATACCCTCGGATAAAGGATGTCTAATGTCAGGATTACCTTGGCACCGGAGTCCTTCATTTGATATTCGATTTCTCTTTCCATATATAGCGGATTGGTTTGTACCACCACTCCTCCTGCATATAGGATGCCGTAGTAGGCGATGACTGATTGAGGGGTATTCGGAAGCATGATCGCCACCCGATCGCCCTTATTGATCCCAAGTGTCTTAAGATAGCCGGCAAATGTAAGAGCCGATTCATACAGTTCTTTGTATCCTATTTCTTTTCCCATGAAATGAATCGCTGTCCTTTCCCCATAAATAGAAGCGGCATCGGTCAAATAAGACTGTAAAGGTTTTTCGACAAGGTTAAGCTCCTTTGGTATTTCAGCCGGATATTCAGCAAGCCATGGTTTGTTCATCGTAATCCCTCCTTCATAATTTTTAGAAAATTTCTTCTATTCATTATTATAATATAAGGGGACTTCAGTTACAATTTGAAAAAAATGACGACCCGACTTTCTTACTATCCTTGAAGCTTGCCCTTCGTGAAAGATCATTTTTATTAAAGAAAAAAGACTGCCTATTCAACCATATGACAGTCTGTTTGTACACTATTATTATTTTGGTATGATGTTTATCCCTTTTTTGAGTCCTTTGGTCTGATCATGTGAAGAAGAGCATGTAGATGATCCCGACCACGATGAATACCCCGCACAGGGTAAGCAGAACCTTTGCCAATGTTTCCATATTCCCTCTCCTTACGATATACCGGCTCCTATGACATAGGATAATCCGACTGAGATGACCAGCGAAATGAAGCCAACCGCCCGGTTATCATTTTCAATTTCTTCATCGATCCTGAATTTGGGTGTCAGAAATTCATAAATAAAATACCCGATCAACAATAAGATGAAGCCGAAAACGCCCCATCCTATTGTGGTAAGAATGGTATCATTGTGGCTGATCGAGTGCCTGAAAATATTGGCGATCCCGAAAATCTTACCGCCTGTCGCCATTGCCACAGCCAAATTTCCTTTTTTAATTTCTTCCCAGTTCCGATACTTGGTCACCAGTTCAAAAATCGCTAAGAACAATACCAGGCAAAGGATGACGACACTGTAGTTCCCCGCCGTTTGAACAAATTCATTTTCCCAGAAATTCTCCATTGAAAAGCTCCCTTTAATCCTTTTTTCAATTACTTGAATTGAACGACCGTTACTCCCGTTCCACCTTCACCTGCATCCCCAAAACGAATGTTTTTGACTGAGCGGTGATTTTTCAGATACTCCTGTACTCCCTGTCTTAAAGCACCTGTCCCTTTTCCATGGATGATGGAAACGCGGGGATAGCCGGCAAGGAGGGCGTCATCGATATATTTCTCCACTCTTGATAATGCATTTTCAAAACGCTCACCGCGCAAGTCAAGTTCAAGACTGACATGGAAATCCTTTCCCTTAACTGTAGCGAGGGGCTTCGTTTCCACCTTTTGCTGGGACTGGATAAATTCAAGGTCCGATTCCTTCACTTTCATCTTCATGATGCCCATTTGAACCTGCCATTCCTTTGACGACACTTTTTCGACCAAATGACCTTTTTGATCAAAGCTCAACACCTTGACTTCATCACCTGGCTTCAATTCATGGCTTGATCCCGTGGACTTCTTCTTTTGACCCGTTTTCAACTTAGGAGTCGCATCTTCGAGCTGTTTTTTCGCCTGAATCAATTCATGTTCTTTGATTTGTGCCGATTTCTCCTGCTGCATTTTCCGCAGATCCTTGATCACCTGGTCAGCTTCCGCCTTCGCCTTTTCAACGACTTCACTGGCTTTTTGCTGAGCCTTTTCATAAAGGGTATCTTTCTTCTCGTAATACTCCATCATTTGCTTTTGCATATCTTTATGCATCTTCTCTGCCTGTCTTAAAAGCTCATGAGCTTCCTCAAGCTCCCGTTCGCCCTGACGTCTGCTGTCTTCGAGGGAGGCAATCATGTTCTCGACTTCTTTACTATCGGTACCGATGTGGGACTTCGCCCGTTGAATGACCCCATCTGACAAACCGAGACGCTTAGAAATGTCAAACGCATTACTTCTTCCCGGCACCCCAAGTAAAAGCTTATACGTAGGACTTAATGTTTCTACATTAAATTCCACACTGGCATTCACGACACCTTCCCGATTGTATCCATATGCTTTCAACTCGGGATAGTGGGTGGTCGCAACGACCCTTGCCCCTGTTCCATGAACTTCATCCAGGATGGAAATCGCCAATGCCGCCCCTTCTTGAGGATCCGTACCTGCTCCCAATTCATCAAACAATACGAGGCTCTCGTGATCGACCTTTTTCAGAATGTCGACGATATTGACCATATGGGAAGAGAAGGTACTCAAGCTTTGTTCAATCGATTGCTCATCCCCGATATCGGCATAGATGGTACGGAATACCCCTACTTCGGACCCGTCCAGAGCAGGAATCGGAAGTCCGGCCTGTGCCATCAGGCTTGTTAAGCCCAATGTCTTCAAGGTAACCGTTTTACCACCCGTATTTGGACCGGTGATGACGATGGAGGAAAACTCATTCCCAAGCTCGATATCATTGGCAACAGCTTCTTCAATCGGCAGCAGTGGATGCCTCGCTTTATTCAGCTTTACCCGTCGTTCATTATTGATCGTTGGTTTAGACCCTTTGATGGACCGCCCGAACTTCGCCTTCGTAAACATGAAATCTACGTCTGACAGCACGTTGACGATCAGAAGCAGTTCTTCTCCAAATTCCTGGACTTTCTCAGAAAGCTCTTGCAGAATCTTTTCTATTTCCGTTTGTTCCTTTAATCGATACTCCCGCAGCTGATTATTCAGCTGAACGATTGCTTCAGGCTCGATGAACAACGTCTGCCCTGATGAGGACTGGTCATGGATGATCCCGCCGTATTGCCCTCTATATTCCTGTTTTACCGGAATGACGTACCGGTCATTCCGGATGGTGATGATGGCATCGGATAACATTTTCTGAGCATTTGAAGATCGGATCATACGTTCCAGCTTCTCCCGGATCCGGCCTTCATTGGCACGGAGCTGGGTGCGGATCGTGCGCAGTGTTTCACTGGCTGAATCCAGGATTTCACCGTTATCGTCCACCACTTTCCTTATATCCTGCTCCAGTTGAGGAAGCGGAATGACCGTCCCCATTTTCTCCTGTAACAGTGGTATCTCCACTTCTTCCTCAAGTAGTTCTTCCACGAACTGTGTCAGCTTCCTGCTTGCCCGGATCGTACTCGCCACCTGTACGAATTCAGAAGGCGAAAGCATACCGCCTATCTGAGCCCGCTTCACGTGAGGTCGTATATCGAAAATCCCCCCTAGTGGCGCGTGACCTTTTAATCTGAGTATGGTCATAGCTTCATCCGTCTCTTCATGCAGAGCTGTGATCTCTTCATATTCGACTGAAGGCATGAGGGAAGATACCCTTGCATGACCAAGTGCAGATGCTGCGAATTGCTTTAATAATTCTTTGATTTTGTCAAACTCTAACGTCTTTAATACTTTAGAATTCACGGAATGTATTCCACCTTTTTTCAGTTTCGCTTAATAAATTGAATGAACTCATCTTTATCCCATGTATTGATGACACTGTCTTTCTTGATCCATCCTTTACGGGCAGTCCCGACACCGACCTCCATAAATTCCAGATGGTCGATACTGTGGGCATCTGTGTTGATTACGAGCTTCACACCTTGCTCCTGTGCTTTCCGGATATTTTCAGCAGACAAATCCAGGCGGTTCGGATTTGCATTCAGCTCAAGAGCCGTACCTGTTTCTTTCGCCAACTGGATAAGAAGATCTATATCGACATCATAGCCTTCCCGTCTACCAATGATTCTGCCAGTGGGGTGGGCAATGATATCCACATGTGCACTTTTCAAGGCTGTTGATAGTCTCTCCATGATTTTCTCCTGAGACTGTGAAAAGCTTGAATGAATGGAGGCAATCACGAGATCCACCTTTTCCAGGATGTCATCGTCATAATCCAGGGTAGCGTCAGGAAGGATATCCATTTCGATACCTGAAAGGACTTCTATATCATCGTATTTCTGATTGATTTCGTTTATTTCCTCGATCTGTTTCAATAACCGTTCTGTTGTAAGACCGTTTGCCACCCGCAAATACTGGGAATGATCGGTGATGGCCATGTATTGATACCCTTTGGCACGGCATGCTTGCACCATTTCTTCTATGGAATAGGCACCATCAGACCAAGTGGAGTGCATGTGAAGGTCTCCCTTTATATCTTCCAACGTGAGAAGAGGATATTCCTTACTGAACTCTTCTACTTCTTTTCCATCCTCTCTCAGCTCCGGTGGAATCAGGGGAAGATTGAAGTGATGGTAAAATTCTTCCTCGGTCTTAAAGGTTGTCACTTCACTTGTTTCACTATTCTCTACTCCATACTCACTGATTTTCTCTCCACGTTCTTTGGCAAGCTGACGCATGCGGACATTATGGTCCTTGGATCCCGTGAAATGGTGAAGGGTTGTCGCAAATTCTTCCGGTTTTACAATTCGGAAATCGATGCTGACATCCCATTGGTAAGAGAGGGTCAATGAAACTTTCGTATCCCCTGCCGCAATGGTTTCAACGATATTCGGCAATTTCAACAGTTCTTCTTTCACCTTATGAGGATGTTCTGTTGCCAGAATGAAGTCGAGGTCCTTAATGGTTTCCCTCATCCTTCTCAAGCTTCCGGCTCTCGAATAGGTATGGATGCTCTCAATCTCAGAAAGATAACCTTCAATCTCTTCTGCAATCCCCATCATAAATCCGATAGGTAATCGGTCAGGTCTTTTCCCTACCTGCTCAATGGCTGCTAAGATCTTTTCTTCCGTCTTCTTCCCGAAACCTGCAAGAGCCTGTACTCTGCTCTCTTTACAAGCTTCTTCCAAATCTTCTATGTTTTCTACCCCAAGTTCACTATAAAGCTTAGCGATTTTCTTCCCGCCAAGGCCCGGTAATTGCAAAAGGGGGATCAATCCTTTGGGAACTTCCTCTTGCAATTCTTCAAGAACAGAAGAGGTCCCTTCGTTTATGTACTCTTCAATGACACCGGCTGTCCCTTTCCCAATGCCTGGAAGCTTGGTGAAATCACTGATTTCCTGTAAGCTGCGGTCATCATTCTCCAGTGCCGCTGCCGCTTTTCTGTAGGCTGATGTTTTAAACGAATTTTCACCTTTTAATTCCATATATATTGCAATTTGTTCTAATAATTTTATAATATCTTTTTTATTCAAGAGATTCACCCTCTATCTTAGAATTAAAAAATATGGTCCTAACACTCCACCTATTATAGTAGCAAAATTGCCATAAAAAGAAAAAAGACTGACTTATAAGATGAACTAATCCGTGAAGGGAACCCTTACGAATGTGAGTTGCATACTTATAGTCAGCCCTTTTTCAGGCAACGTATTCAATCCACCATGATTTCACCATATCAGAGAAAACAGGAGTATGTTTCACCATCCCTTGTGCTATGAACGAATGATTGATGAGTGATTGAACCGACTCAATCGGCAATAATACAGCAATATATAATAGAATGAAGATCATTAAGTATGCTTCAATAAAGCCCAATATCCCTCCGCCAAGTACATTCAACTGCTTTAATAGAGGAAGATGTGCAACGAAGTCGAGCATCGATCCAATGATTTGCAGTATGATACGAGTTGCGAAGAAAATCAGCGCAAACGCAATAACACGATAGTATGCTTGATCCAAATGGGTCGATTCAAATATCATATTCAATGTGGATTGCTCGTCCAGTACAGGATAAGGGATCCATAAAGTCAACTTCGGAGCAAGCTGATCATAATATATGTATGCTACAATGAAAGAAACGATAAACCCGAATATGTGGATGACCTGGAGTATGAATCCACGTTTTAATCCTATTAAAAACCCTATCACCAGGATGACTAACAAAGCTAAGTCCAACATCTTTTTTTCAATCCTTTAATCGTTTAATTTCCCGTTCAAGCTCTTCAACCCGTTCTTGAAGTTTGAGATAATCGTTTACGGCGTTCACCGCTGTCAGAACCGCCAATCTGCTTGTGTCGAGAGATGGATTCATGGAGTTGATCTCTCTCATTTTGTCATCGACTTTCGAACAAACGAATCGGATTTGACTTGTTGATTCAGTCCCAACAATCGTATATTGTTGTCCATATATGTCTACAGTGGTACGATTTTTTTGTTCATCAGACAACCTGAAAGCCCCCATTCATTAAGAATCCTACACATAATCATACCATGAAACTTTTTGATTATGGAAGGAATTTGTCATAATAGCTCACAATTTTTATTCAATACAAGATTTTTGTCATAAGGAGAGAGAAACATGGCCAATACCGTCATTCAAACAACTAAAGGAACAATCGAGAAAATGAAAGACCATTATCAAAAGGTGTTGGTCGACAAGCTGCCGCCGGGTGCCGTATTTGTGGCTAAACCATCAGGCTGTACGGTAACCGCTTATAAATCCGGGAAAGTATTGTTTCAGGGAGCAAACGGTGATGGCGAAGCAAGTCAGTGGGGAAGCAGCGTTACCCCGAAGGTCAAATCCCCAACCAAGGGTACGACGAACCTGCCTGAGAACTTTGCCGATTGGTCTGTCATCGGTTCAGACGAGGTCGGGACAGGAGATTTCTTCGGACCGATCACCGTCGTCAGTGCTTACGTGAAGAAAGAGCATATCCCCCTCATGAAAGAACTCGGGGTGAAGGATTCCAAAAACCTATCAGACCCTCAAATCATCAGCATTGCCAGGGATCTCATTTCCACCATTCCTTATTCCCTGCTCATCCTGCATAATCCAAAATACAATGAGATGCAGGCCAAAGGGATGACACAAGGGAAAATGAAGGCACTCCTTCACAACAAAGCCATCCTGAACCTACTGGAAAAGATGGACCCTGAACAACCTGAGGGCATATTGATCGACCAATTCGTCGAAAAGAATACATACTTCAAACACGTGTCTGCTCAACAAAAAGTCCAAAAGGACCGGGTATACTTCAGCACAAAGGGAGAAAGCATCCATCTTGCCGTTGCAGCTGCCTCAATCATCGCACGCTATGCATTCCTGAAAGAAATGGATAAGCTGAGTGCAAAAGCTGGCGTCGAAATACCTAAAGGCGCAGGAAAACATGTGGATGTCGCCGCAGCCAAGATCATCAAGCGAAAAGGGGTCGAGGAATTAAAATCGATCACCAAATGGCATTTTGCGAATAGTGAGAAGGCAATGAAGTTAGCAAGGAAATGAGGAAGAGGCCGCATCAGTGTAGCGATGCGGCTTTTTGTTTTTTGGTGGCTTGTTCAGCTGTTGAAAAGTGAAAGATATTTAGCTTCTGATTTTTCTTTGTTTTTCAGCAGGTGAATTTTCTAGGTAATTCACCTGTTGAATATTAGCCTTAATTCAGCAGGTGATTTATTTGTATATTTCAGTTGCTGAATATCATCCTTATTTCACCTGCTGATCCCCCACAGAATATTCCCCTTCCAAAATCCCGTACATACAAAAAAAAGATGCCAGACCCCTGTCTGACATCTCCTCCAAGAATCGAATTATCCCCTCAATTCGGCTCCTGCTTTTTCTTTCACTGTTGAAAGTACCTTATCATGCACTTTTACGACTTCCTCATCCGTCAAGGTTTTCGCCGGATCGAAGTATTTCAAGGAGAATGCAAGTGATTTCTTGCCTGCTTCCATATGCTCCCCTTCATAAAGATCGAAGACGGCCACTTCTTTCAAAAGTTTGCCTCCAGCCTCTTTAATGATGGATTGCAGTTCCCCTGCTTTCACATCCACATCTACAACAAGGGCGATATCTCTTGTGATCGATGGATGACGTGGGATCGGCGTGTAGCTTAGAGCCGGCTTTTCATAATGGAATACAGGTGATGCCTTCAGTTCGAACACATACGTTTCGTTCAGATCCAATTCTTTTTCCACTTCTGGATGAATCGCTCCGACAAAACCGATCACTTCGTTATCCAAGAGAATTTCTGCCGTACGGCCTGGATGCATTCCCTCCACAGTCGCCTGGCGGTAAGAGATGGCTTCAGAAACACCGATTTCTTCGAACATTCCCTCAAGGATCCCTTTAGCTACATAGAAGTCAACAGGCTTCTTCTCTCCCTGCCAAGCGTGCTGGTGCCACAGGCCGGTGAGGGCACCTGCGATATGCTCCTGTTCCTCGGGAAGCTCTTCCCCTGCTTCGCTTAAGAAAACGGATCCGACTTCATAGAAAGCAAGTGAATCGTTTTGACGGGCTTTATTGTATGAAACCACTTCTAGAAGCTGCGGAATGATGCTTAAGCGTAGGTTGCTGCGTTCTTCACTCATCGGCATCAATAAACGGACAGGCTCTTTCACGTCCAGTGCATACTGGGTCGCTTTTTTATCATTTGTCAGTGAATACGTGATGGCTTGCAATAATCCTGCTCCCTCTAGATAACGGCGGACAGTCCGTCGTTTCAGCTGGTGATGCGTAAGACCACCAGGCGTTCCTTCTCCTTCTGGAAGAGTAAGCGGAAGATTATCATAGCCGTAAAGGCGTGCCACCTCTTCAAGTAAATCTTCAGGGATGGTGATATCTCCCCTTCTTGTAGGAGCCGTAACGGCAAACGTTTCACCGTTCACTTCGATATCAAATTGAAGTCTGCGGAAGATGTCTTCCACTGTTTCAACTGTGATGTCTGTTCCTAGAGAAGAATTAATTTTTTCCAGAGTGATCTCCACTTTAACAGGTTCTACATCCAATTCATTAACCAATACAGTGCCTTCAAGGACTTCCCCTCCGGCATATTCAGCCATCAATTGAGCCGCTCTTTCTCCTGCTTTCAGGACACGGTTCGGGTCTACTCCCTTTTCATAGCGGGTGCTCGCTTCGCTTCTGAGCCCATGATCTTTCGACGCTCCCCTTACGATGGCACCAGTGAAGTAAGCCGCTTCAAGAAGGACAGTGGTCGTATCGTTCTGGACTTCTGAATTCGCTCCACCCATCACTCCGGCAAGGGCAACAGGTTCCGTACCATTGGTGATAACAAGCTGGCTGCTTGATAAGGTTCTTTCCGCATCATCCAGTGTTACGAAGGTTTCACCATCTTTTGCACGACGGACAAGTATTTCTTTTGAACCGAGGCGGTCATAGTCAAACGCATGGAGCGGTTGGCCATATTCCAACAGCACGTAGTTCGTAATGTCGACTACATTATTATGCGGACGGATTCCCGCTGAAATCAGTGCATTTTGCATCCAAAGTGGAGATGGTCCGATTTTGACATTTTTGATGATCTTAGCACCATATAAAGGATTATCTTCTTTAGCTTCTACTTTAACCGTTACATAATCCGATGCTCGTTCACCAGCTTCGGAAAGATTGGTTACAGGAAGCTTTACTTCACGATCCAGGATCGCTGCCACTTCATACGCAACACCAAGCATGCTTAAGCAGTCTGAGCGATTTGGTGTCAAGCCAAGCTCGAGGATCGCATCATCCAGGTTTAATAATTCAACTGCATTGCGACCGACTTGTGCATCATCACTGAATACATAGATTCCTTCTGCATGTTCTTTCGGTACAAGCTTACCTTCTACCCCAAGCTCTTGCAGGGAACAAATCATCCCGTGGGATGCTTCACCGCGAAGCTTTGCTTTTTTGATTTTGAAATTGCCGGGAAGGACCGCTCCTACTCTTGCCACAGCCACTTTCTGACCTTGTGCTACGTTCGGTGCACCGCAAATGATTTGGACGGGGTCTTCTTCCCCTACATCCACCAGGCATTTATTTAATTTATCCGCATCGGGATGAGGCTCGCATTGAAGTACATAGCCGACGACCACATTTTTGATTTCTTCGCCGATACGTTCTACCCCTTCAACTTCGATCCCGCTTCTTGTAATTTTCTCTGCCAACTCTTCAGGTGTTGTGCCTGATAGGTCTACATAATTTTCCAACCATTTATATGAAACAAACATGTGTTAGTACCTCCTACCCGATTTTCGATTACTCTTGTGTTCCGAACTGTGTGACAAAACGCGTATCATTTGTGTAGAAATGACGGATATCATCGATTCCGTATTTCAGCATGGCAATACGCTCCGGTCCCATACCGAATGCGAATCCAGTATATTTCTTCGAATCAAATCCTGCCATTTCAAGGACATTCGGATGAACCATCCCTGCGCCGAGAATTTCGATCCAACCTGTTCCTTTACATACACGACAGCCTTTTCCACCGCAAATCTTACATGAGATATCCATCTCGACAGAAGGCTCTGTGAATGGGAAGAAGCTTGGGCGTAAGCGGATTTCACGGTCTTCACCGAACATTTTCTTGGCAAACACATTCAGCGTTCCTTTAAGATCACTCATGCGGATGTTTTCATCAATGACAAGACCTTCGATTTGAGTAAATTGATGTGAGTGTGTCGCATCATCCGTATCGCGACGGTACACTTTACCTGGACAGATGATCTTGATCGGGCCTTTTCCTTTGGCGAGTTCCATCGTTCTTGCCTGAACTGGTGACGTATGGGTACGCAACAGTGTTTCCTCAGTTATATAGAAAGAATCCTGCATATCGCGGGCCGGATGTCCTTTCGGAAGGTTCAGGGCTTCAAAGTTATAATAATCCTTCTCGACTTCCGGTCCTTCAGCAACCGTGTAGCCCATACCGATGAAAAGGTCTTCGATTTCTTCCACGATCATCGTAAGGGGATGATGATTTCCCTTTTTCACGGGGCGACCTGGTAATGTGACATCGATCGTTTCGGATTGAAGCTTCTTTTCCACCGCTTCTTTTTCAAGCACGGCCTGCTTCGCTTCAATTGTTTCCGTGATCGCTCCACGGACTTCATTGGCAAGTGCCCCCATTTTAGGACGCTCTTCCGCTGACAGTTTTCCCATTCCTTTTAAAGCTTCGGTTACCGGTCCTTTTTTCCCCAGATAGGCAACACGGATGTTGTTCAGTTCTTTCAGGTCTTGAGCTTCGTTTACTTTTTCGATGGCTTCTTGTTGAAGGGATCGTAATTTGTCCTCCATTGTTCTTCCTCCTTTAATGTATATCGTCCGAACGGGCGGTTTTAATTTATTTTAAAACAAATAAAAAAACCCCATCCCCAAAAGGGACGAGGTTTATATCGCGGTACCACCCTTATAAGCATATCCACGGGTGGACATACTCACTTCATTCGGATAACGGCTTTGCCGGTGCATCTTTACATTCGCAATAATGGAATGGTCCCGATGCCAACTCGAGAGGTGAAATGTTCACATCATGTTTTCTTAAGGATGCTTGCAGTCTAAAGGCATCCTCTCCCTTAAAGAAGGTCATGTGCTACTTTCCTCTTTCAACGTTTTTAAAGTTATATGTGCATTATTATAGTGAATTTCACAGCAAATTTCAAACCTTTTCAGGGAATTCACTGCCCATTTTTGAAATAGTACAGTAAAACACCTGCAGCTATCGCTACATTCAATGATTCGCTTTTGCCGTAAATCGGAATATAGAGGTTCTGATCCGTCTCCGATAAAAGGTCTTTCGACATCCCATTTCCTTCGTTCCCCATAATGAGGGCGTAAGAAGAGTGCGGCTTGACCGTTGTATATTCAAGACCATTTTCAAGGGCGGTCCCGTACACAGGAATGTTCCGCTCCTTCAACATTGGAATGACTTCATGAAGGTCTTTCCTGACAATGGGAATATGGAAATGGCTTCCCTGTGCCGAGCGCAATACTTTAGGGTTATAAGGATCCACCGTCCCTTTCCCTAACACGACCAAATCGATCCCAGCTGCATCGGCTGTTCGGATGATTGTGCCGATGTTACCTGGGTCCTGCAGGCCATCAAGGAGCATCAGCGTTGCTGCCTGGTCGATGATATGCTCATCCTCTTTTTGCTTACAGATGGCAAAGATCCCTTGTGAGGTTTCCGTATCAGACAGAACTTTCCCAATTTCATCGGACACCATCGTGATGGAAACAGAGTCCACGTTCCACTTCTGAGGGATGTCGACTCCTTCTACAAGGATGATCTCTAAGACTGTATCTTCCTGTTTTAACGCTTCCTCCACAAGATGAAAGCCTTCAATGATATATGTACGGGTGAGATCCCGTTCTTTTTTGGTCAATAATTTCTTCCACTGTTTAACTACAGGGTTTTTTGAGGATTGAATATACTTCAATCGTATCCGCTCCTTTATTTTCCTATTCAACGTCTCATTATACCTTAACTTTCCTACATAATAAATTCAATTTGAGACAAGATAACAATGAGTTCCTTATCCTAGAAAAAAGGAGAAATGTGTGATGAATCTTAATTTACGTAAAGCGATCATACACAACGTATCTGGTAATAACCAGGACGAACTGAGAGACACCATCGTCGACGCCATCCAGGGAGGAGAAGAGAAAACCCTTCCAGGCCTCGGTGTACTGCTTGAAGTCTTCTGGCAAAACGCAGATCCGCAGGAACAAAAAATGGTCCTTGAAACATTAGAGGAATCATTGCAGCAAATGCATTAGAAACATGGGCAATCCTAAAAATGGATTGCCCTTGTTTTATTCCTTTCGGGTTTATAGATCCCCCTTTCAGTGGTAATGAAAAATACATATGTAAACAAAAGGGGAAACGCTGTATGAATCATAAGAAAAGCGCATTGTTAATCATCGATATGATTAATACGTTTGATTTTGAGGGCGGAGAGAAACTTTACGAAAATACGCTGAATATCGTCGGGAATATTCGTGAATTGAAGAAGAAAGCAAAGGAAGCAGGAGTACCGGTCATTTATGTGAATGATAACTATGGGCTTTGGCAGGATAATATGAATGACGTCATTGAAGAGTGCAAAAAAGGAAGGGGGAGAACCGTAATCGAGAAGCTTCACCCTGATACCGATGACTATTTCATCATCAAACCCAAGCACTCCTGCTTTTTCGGGACGCAGCTCGATATCCTGCTTCATCAGCTAGATGTAGGGCACCTTATCTTAACAGGCATCGCAGGTGACATCTGTGTCCTGTATACTGCCAATGATGCTTATATGAGGGAATATGATATGTCGATACCAAGGGATTGCATGGCTTCTGAAACGGATGAGGATAATGAAAGCGCCATTCGCATCATTAAAAAAACGATCTCCGCCGACATGACCTTATCCGGGGAAATGACCTTATGAATGCACATAAAAAGAGACCCTTTTCATAAGGGTCTCTCCGTAAAATCAATCAAACGTTATTTTCGCCACTGTCTCTTTATCGAGCTTCTTGATCACTTCTGTAATCAGTTTAACGGCGTTTTCATAATCATCACGATGCAACATGGCCGCATGGGAATGGATATAGCGTGTTGCGATGGTAATGGATAATGCAGGAACTCCGTTGGCGGTTAAATGAATCGCTCCCGAATCCGTCCCACCGCCTGCAATAGCATCAAACTGATACGGGATGTTGTGCTCATCCGCGGTATCCGTAACAAAGTCGCGAAGACCTTTGTGGGAAACCATGGACGCGTCGTATAAAATAATTTGTGGACCTTCGCCCATCTTACTTGACGCTTCCTTATCAGAAACACCCGGTGTGTCGCCGGCGATTCCGACATCCACACCAAATCCGATGTCAGGCTGGATCTTCGCTGCCGCCGTCCTCGCTCCACGAAGACCGACTTCTTCCTGCACGGTACCGACACCATATACGATGTTAGGATGCTTCTCATCTTTCAAATTCCTTAACACATCGATGGCAATCGCACAACCGATTCGGTTATCCCACGCTTTCGCAAGGAGCATCTTCTCATTGTTCATCACCGTGAATTCGAAATGAGGGACGACCATATCTCCCGGCTTCACTCCCCACTCCTGAACTTCTTCACGGCTAGATGCACCGATATCAATGAACATATCTTTGATATCAACCGGTTTTTTACGCGCTTCAGGAGGCAGGATATGCGGCGGTTTGGAACCGATCACACCTGTCACTTCCCCAGTGCTGGTCACGATCGACACACGCTGGGCGAGCATGACTTGAGACCACCAGCCTCCTACGGTTTGAAAGCGAAGGAATCCTTTGCTGTCGATCTGCGTAATCATAAACCCTACTTCATCAAGATGGCCAGCCACCATGATTTTGGGACCATTCTCATCGCCGACTTTCTTAGCGATCAGGCTTCCAAGATTATCTGTTGTCACTTCATCCGCAAACGGCTCTATGTATTTCTTCATGACGTCACGTACTTCTCGTTCATTACCCGGTACCCCTTTGGCATCGGTTAAATCCTTGAGCATTGTCAAAGTTTCGTCTAATTTCGCCATTATTTCGACCCCCTAAATGATTATACTCTTCCATTATACTAAAACATGTGTGATTCATCAAAATTTGCTGAATCTTCTTCACTATTCATAGATATGACGCTTTCTTTTAATATCCTTCTTTTTGACGATTATAATTCACTTCATTCTTCTTCACATATGCATCAAACACTTCTTCATGGGAAAATCCAAGTAGTTCCCCGAGATATACATAGTGTCTGAATAACTCCTGAAAATGTTCAACCGAACGTTCTTCGGCAAAATGGTTGGCGTACTTGAACACGTCCATGAATTGCTTTGTCACATCTTCATTCGTATAGTTTGTTTCACCCAAATCAAATTGCTGAATGCCAATTTCGATTCCAAGGGACAGGATGAAGTGCACACCATCCACGAATTCCTCCAGGATTACATCCTTTGAGGAAGAAGGTTTTGTACTCCAGAACTTAAAGCTTCTTGTTTCATTCGCCAGTTCCCCTACTTCTACAAGTAAAGCAAGGATCTTCTTGTCGACCAGGTCTTCTTTTTCTAATCCATGTTCTTCTTCGATATGCTGATCCAGTTTCTTCTGCATGTCCAATAACTTCTCAATGTTCATCGTCATTCTCCCCTTATGATGTCTGTATTTATGTCGCTCACTCTTAGTATGACAAATTTTTAAACAAATTTTAAATAATATGAAACCTTTTTCTGTTTTAACCGTAAATTATAGTGGAAGAAATATGCCTATGGAGGTAATGGTGATGCTTTGGATTATTCGGTTAGTGATTTTTGTCCTTATTATTTATCTTTTATACAGCAGCGTGAAATACATTATGAACCCAAAGCGAAAACTCGAGCTTGCCCAAGAGCAGAAACGTTTTTATTTTCTGGATGATCAGGAAAATGTCCGAAAGAATTTCCACATAACATATAAAGGTGTCCGATTCGAAGGGGAAAAATATCTGGGGGCTACAGACCGGTCTTTCGAAGTTGTGTCCATTTTTGTATGGACGAAAAATGTCTCTTCCCTGAATGGCCTCACCCGGGAGGACTTCGAATATTTACAAAACGAAATCAGAGAACGATACCCCAATGCCAAACTCGACTGGAAAAGCCCGATCCACGAATTTCTTCAAAACGCGCAACAAAAAAACGACTAGCCAGTCGTTTTTTTAATTTTATTATTTTCCTAAACATTCATGCTGTTAAAGAAGCTAGTAGCGGTTAATTTCCACTACAGGTCTCGCTTTCCGCGGGGCTGGCGGAGTCGAGCACCTTCCGCTCCAATCAACTCATGATGATATTTTTATCCAATAAATTAAATGATGGCTAAGTACTATTTAGCTCTGTCACCAAAATCTTGTTAAAAGGGTGGTGGGAACTGCGTAGACTCCTGCGGAAAACGGGCGAGCCAAGACCCCGGAAGCGAAGTGTGCTGAGGAGGCTTGGCCGAACGTCCGCGGAAAGCGAAGCAGTTCCCACCACCCTCTAGCACACACTCATTGACAGAGCATCGCGATACACATTTTGTGTAAATAACAACCATTGATTTTATTTACTGGGAAAAAACTCTCTCCACTGAATAACACGCACTTTTTCTCTTAAAAGGTAGAATAGGACGATGAGTGCAAGGAAGATCATAACGAGAATGGGCGGGGAAAATTGTTTGATGTACTGGCCGAAGACAGTGTAAAAGAACGCCAGGGGAATGTTTGAAAGGACAGATGCACGAATGAAGGGCTTGAGCTCCTTCTTCCGTTCGAGCAGACAAAGATTTAAGAGCTGATAATGGACAAAAGGGATCAACCTGAGAACGGCGATTTGGCCTGTCGTAAGGGTTGCATTCCGGCCGAACCATTTCTCCTTCAATCGTAGAAGCTTTTCGTAAAACGATTTGAAGCCTTTGATGACAAAATAAAAAGTGACAGATAAGAGCGTTAATCCGATCAATGAATACACCGTGCCGAAGAGGCTGCCGAACAGTACCCCTCCCGCCATGCAGACAAGGGCGACGGGAATGAACAAAAACTGCCTCAGGACGTGAAACAAGATAAACAGAACAGGAGCCATATATCCGCTTGATTCCATCAGGGCGAATGCAGCTACCAACCGTTCGTCCATGGCTAACGCGACCTCCTTCTGCTTTTCTAAGCTGTTTCTACACACTCTCTATATAGTATGTAGAAGAGACGGGTTAAAGAATGAAAACTTTGATTTCAGAGATTCGCATTCAACCAGATGAACAGTACGCAGTGGAGCATGACAAGCAGCGGAAAGCCAAGGGCAAACTGTTTGTGCTTGGTTTTATGCCTGAACACCTTCATACCCAAATACGCTCCGACGCTTCCCCCAACAATGGCCACCTGCCACAGTACCCGCTCACTGATGCGGTATTCGTGTTTCTTCGCTTTCTTTTTATCCCTTCCCATGATGATAAAACCGATGATATTCATGACGACGGCATAGATATATAAGATACCGGTTAGTGAATCCACGTAATCTACCTGCTTTCTATTTTTTGATGATATAAGAAAGGACCGGCCGGGGGCCAGTCCTTTTATCTGCTAACAGAGTCAGCAGGTATTATTTGTTTAGTTGAGCTTTAGCAGCGTCAGCTAATTGGTTGAATGCTTTTTCGTCAGAAATCGCAAGCTCAGCAAGCATTTTGCGGTTTACTTCGATACCAGCAAGTTTCAATCCGTGCATTAAACGGCTGTAAGAAAGACCGTTCATACGTGCAGCCGCATTGATACGTGTGATCCATAGTTTACGGAAATCACGTTTCTTTTGGCGACGGTCACGATAAGCATACATGTATGATTTCATAACCTGTTGATTTGCTACTTTATATAAAGTATGTTTTGAACCGAAATAACCTTTGGCTAATTTAAGAACTTTTTTACGACGTCTGCGTGTTACTGTTCCGCCTTTTACGCGTGGCATAATAATTCCCTCCTGTTTCTATTACTTCTTATTTTAGGTTGTCAAGCATATGACGAATGCGTTTGAAATCTCCTTTAGAGACAACAGCCGCTTTACGTAGCTTACGCTTTGCTTTAGTAGATTTGTTTGCGAATAAGTGGCTTGTGTAAGCGTGTGAACGTTTAAGTTTACCAGAACCTGTTTTCTTGAAACGCTTAGCTGAGCCGCGGTGAGTTTTCATTTTTGGCATGATGCTTTTCCTCCTCGGGTCCTTTATTTTTCGTTGACTGGTGCAAGCACCAAGAACATACTACGACCATCCATTTTTGGTTTTGATTCAACGGTTGCTACATCTTTACACTCATCAGAGAAGCGATCCAGAACGCGTTGACCAATTTCTTTGTGCGTGATCGCACGACCTTTAAATCGGATTGACGCTTTAACTTTGTCTCCTTTTTCAAGGAACTTACGAGCATTACGAAGCTTAGTGTTGAAATCATGTTCATCAATCGTCGGGCTTAAACGCACCTCTTTAAGATTGATGATCTTCTGATTCTTACGTGCTTCTTTTTCTTTCTTCTGTTGTTCAAATTTAAACTTACCGTAGTCCATGATACGAGCAACGGGTGGTTTTGCATTTGGAGCAACAAGAACAAGATCAAGGTTTACACGTTCAGCAATTTCAAGAGCTTCATTCTTGGATTTAATCCCAAGCTGCTCACCGTTTTGATCGATAAGACGTACTTCACGGGCACGAATCGTTTCGTTTAAGATCATGTCTTTGCTAATAATTAGCCACCTCCAAGGTTTATTAAAAGAATACACGGCTTTGGTTGACGTACTCGCTTCCCTTTTTGTGTATAACACACAAAAAAAGATGCGAGTGTCGAAACACCCGCACCTGATTATTAAGCATAAATAAATGGCTTTAATAGTCAATCACATACCTGTAAACAGCTTTAACGCGTTATTCAGGTGAGAAGCGGGTAGCTCCTGCTTGTACCAAACTGTATTCAATTCACCTTAGATACTATATCACATGACAATACCGCTGTCAAATAATCATTTAATATCACAACGTATTTCATAATATCAGACATCTAAGGAGAGTGCAACAGTTTTTTTGAAATTTATTGGGGAGGGACGGACCTCCAACGGAAAGATTATTGTAAACCTTAATGACCATTGGGAGGTCCGTCCCTCTTCTTTTATTAGCGATTCGCTTCTTTTGTGATGTGGGCGATGAATGCGTCAAGGGAAATCGTTTCGGATTTTTGCTCGCCGTATTTACGGACGTTGACGGCCGTTTCCTTGATTTCATTGTCTCCCACGACAAGCATGTAAGGGACTTTACTCATCTGTGCTTCACGGATCTTATAGCCGATTTTTTCATTACGGTCATCGATGTCGACACGAAGCCCTTCAGCCTGAAGCTTTTCTTTCACTTCTTTCGCATAATCGAAGTGGACATCCGGAGAAACCGGGATCACTTGAACCTGCGTTGGAGCGAGCCATGTCGGGAAGGCTCCTTTGTACTCTTCGATCAAGAATGCCACGAATCGTTCCATTGTGGATACAACACCACGGTGGATAACAACCGGACGATGCTGCTTCCCGTCTTCCCCAACGTATGTTAAGTCAAAGCGCTCTGGAAGTAAGAAGTCCAATTGAACAGTGGATAGTGTTTCTTCTTTACCCAGTGCCGTCTTCACTTGCACATCCAGTTTAGGTCCATAGAATGCCGCTTCTCCTTCTGCTTCGAAGTACTCGACATCCAGTTCATCCATCGCTTCCTTGATCATACCTTGTGCACGGTTCCACATCTCATCGTCATCAAAGTACTTCTCAGTATCTTCAGGATCGCGGTACGAAAGACGGAACGAATAGTCATTCAGATCAAAGTCCTTGTATACTTCCTGAACAAGACGCACGACACGCTTGAATTCTTCCTTGATTTGATCAGGACGGACGAAGATATGGGCATCATTCAGAGTCATTCCTCGTACACGCTGCAGACCAGAAAGAGCACCAGATAATTCATAACGGTGCATCGTACCCAGCTCGGCGATACGGATCGGAAGCTCACGGTAGCTGTGGATGCCGTTTTTGTAAATCATCATATGGTGAGGGCAGTTCATCGGGCGAAGGACAAGATCTTCATTGTCCATTTCCATGACCGGGAACATGTTTTCCTGATAGTGATCCCAGTGACCGCTTGTTTTGTACAACTCAACGCTACCCATGATTGGAGTGTAGACGTGGTCATAGCCCAGACGCTCTTCTTTATCAACGATGTAACGCTCGATGATACGACGAATCGTTGCACCTTTTGGCAGCCACATTGGAAGACCTTGTCCCACTTTTTGCGAGTTCATGAACAGGTTCAATTCTTTACCGATTTTACGGTGATCACGCTCTTTCGCTTCTTCTAAGAGACGAAGATGCTCTTCCAGGTCTTCCTTCTTGAAGAAAGCCGTACCGTAAATACGTTGAAGCATTTTATTATCGCTGTTTCCTCGCCAGTAAGCACCGGCGATACTTAACAGCTTGAATTCCTTGATTTTATTTGTAGAAGGGATGTGGACTCCACGGCACAGGTCGAAGAATTCACCCTGCTCATATATGGAAACCTGCTCCCCTTCAGGAATGGCTTCAAGCAGTTCAAGCTTATATTCGTCACCGATTTCTTCGTACATTTTCTGCGCTTCATCTCGGCTCACTTCTTTACGTACCACTTCCAGATTTTCACCTGTGATCTTCTTCATTTCCTTCTCGATCACCGGAAGATCTTCCGGAGTGAATGTGTGCTCCGAATCGATATCGTAGTAGAATCCGCCTTCAATGACCGGACCGATTCCAAGTTTCGTTTCAGGATATAAACGTTTGATCGCCTGTGCCATTAAATGGGCCGTACTGTGACGAAGGACTTCAAGGGCATCCGGTGAAGGAGCTGTAACAATTTCAATCGCTCCATCTTCCTGAATCCCTGTACGCAGGTCGATCATTTCACCATTTATTTTACCAGCCAGCGCCTTCTTCTTCAGTCCTGGACTGATGGACGCAGCAATCTCTTCTGTTGTTGTCCCTTTAGGAAACTCCTTGACATTTCCATCAGGGAACTGCATTTTCACTACTTCTGACATGTGATTTCACTCCTTAAAGTATCGTTATAAAACATAAAAAAACCCCGCCCCTTCACGTTTGAAGGGACGAGGTTAATAAGTAAACTCGTGGTTCCACCCAACTTCTCACTGTGTGCCGGAGCACCCAATGACTTCATTGAAAACGAATAACGACATTTAGCCGTCAATCAATACTGTGGATCCTTTATGATCCCGTTCATGATTGAAGTTCCGAGGTGGTAAATATCACTACCGAATTAGGAAGCTTGCAGCCTGGTGACTTCCCTCTCTGTGAATGGAATAGAAATATTGTTGTCCTCATCATAACCTTTATTTATTGACTTATTATGTAGGTATTATAATCGGTTATGGTTTGAAAAGCAAGCCTATTCATTCGCGATATCCCATGAAGGATACAAGAGGGTATCGGGAAAATAACTCGACGGCAAAAGGTCGATCCGCTCTTCAAAAATATTTTGAAGGGTCCTGATCAATTGATGGTCGCTTTGCCCGTAAACGAGTATCTTCTCAGGAGCAAGGGATAATAACGGCGCAATGGTGAATGAATCAACGTATAACGGGTGATTCGTCAGAAGACGTTTATCAATTAGCTTCGTCAAATCCCCGCGAGCCACTTCCTTCATTTCTTCATCAAAAAAGCGAAAACCATAGCCCGTCGAGTATAAATGAATCGTGCGCATCTTCTGCTCCCTTGATGCCAGATACTCCCGAAGCATATGAACAAACATTTGATATTCCTGCTCCATCTTATATTCATCTATGGCGAGGTCCACCATCAACTTCAGTCTTTCCTGAAGCTTCTTCAGCCTGAATTTACTAAAGGAATCGAATGATATGGGGGCTTTCCCTTCCATCAATGGCTCCAAACTTTCAAGGACGTAGCCGGCTTCATCCCATTCCCCGATCAACTCCATCAATTCCGGCCGTTCCCCCATTCTCAATTCCGATACGATTTCTAATATCTGATTGATTTCATCCACATCTTCATAGAAATAGTTTTCCCTTAGGACTGATTCGGACCAGTCCATGCATTTATCATTGATGACGAATTTAGAAACACCCTTGAACAGCTTTTCTCTTTCCTTAAAGAAGGGGGAAACGTCTATCGTCAGATTATAGTGCGCTTTATGTTGAAAGAGCGTTTCATGGAACCATGATTGGATGAATTCTTTATTGAGGTATCCTTGAAGCTTTATCGCATCGTTTTTTTGCTTGAAAATAAATTCAATCAAACTTTCTCGCCTCCTTAAACCCAATTCCCTGATTTATATATATGGGAGACTTGTATAAATTAGAAGTTGATGAGGGAATTTCTTTTCCGTGGGGCAGGGTTTGTGGAAGATGTGATGGAAAAGGTTTCGTTTCCGTCAGGGGATTGGGGGGATTCAGTGGTTGGGATAATTACAAAGGCTTTTGGAGGCAGTCTCGTCTGGATTGTGGCGGATTCGTCTCTTAAGTGAGGCAGTCTCGTCTGGATTGGCGTTGGTCCGGTCGTTCGTTACAGCAAATCCAGCCGATTTCACTGTGAAACAAGCCGTTTAGCACGAAAATCCAGCCGAAACTTAATATAATCCAGCGGTTTTCTGTGAGAATCCAGCCGATATCCTACAAAATTCAGCCGTTTAACAAAAAATGTAAAATACAACCGCACCACCTCAACCAGTTCCACAAAAAAAAGAAAGGAAACCGCATGCGATCTCCTCTCCATCAATCTATTCTCTTCTATTCCTGCCGTCAATCAACACAGGCTTGGACAAATATTTAATCCGCTCCATGATCCGCGCAGCCTTCAATTTCTCTTCTTCCCCACGCTGGCTATAGGTCAAGTGATGGGTCAGTTCGCTGAAATTAAAGTTGGAAGTAAAGAATGTCGGCAGGTTCTCGAGCATCCGATACTGGAGAATCGTCCCGAGGATTTCGTCCCTTCCCCAACTCGACATCGTTTCCGCTCCGATATCATCCAGCATGAGGATCGGTGCCGATTTCACCATTTCAAGCTTTTCATTCACGGAATTATCACCGAGTGACTGCTTGATTTCCCTGAAGAACTCCGGTACATATACAATCAAAGACCCGATCTTTTTCTCGGCAAGTTCATTAGCCATAGCCCCTAACAGATAGGATTTCCCGACACCGAACTTCCCGTAAAAATAAAGACCCTTCATTTTTGTTCCTTCTGTATAGGTCTCCACGAAATTTTTCGCCAAACGCACAGCTTCGAGACGGCTTTTCGAATCAAGTTCCAGGGTCTGGAACGACGCTTGTAAAATATCTTTGGGTACATAAAGACTTTTGATCAGACGCTGGGCACTCGTTCTTTCATCATGGATGACTTTACGCGGGCAGCGATGATAGTCGATGTCGATGGTATTGCCCCTGATCACCAAGTGAGGGTCATATCCTTCCATCATGTTCTTACATTCCTGCAAAGAAGGGCAGTAACGACACTCCTTGCTTTGGGAAATGTATTCATACAGCTTCATCAAGCTTTCATTGACCATTTCACTAGTTACAAGGCCTTCGTTCCTGCGGATAAAATCTTTCACATCATTGTTCTCTAAGATCTCTTTTTTCATTTGCTCATATCTCTGTTGAAACGAACCAGAAGTCGCCAACCTTTTTAAGGTGTTATTGATTTTCTCCACCGTTATGTTCACCTACTTCCGAAAATTTTTAAGCTCTTCTTCGAGTTTTTTCTTTTCTGCTTCGAAATCGTATCCGTCAGAAGGGGAATCAGATTCTTCAGGAGCTTCCTCTTCCTTGAACCAGTCGGGAAGCTTTTCAGTACGAATCGGCTTTCTCCGCCTGTTCGATTTGGTTTCTTTTTTACCTTCCGCCCACTCGAGATACTGCTTATGTTCATTCTTCGCAAGTATCATCGCTTCACTAGCCGACGTCACCTTTTTCCTGGACCAATGGGAAGCAATCTTCTCCATATATCCTTTTGTCAACTTCATGTCCGTTTTCAATAACACGTATTGAATCAGCACATTCATGACGCCTATCGGCAGCTTCTGTGACATGAGCACTTCTTCCACAGCCTGCAGATCCGCCTTTGAAGGAGAACCGCCATTGGAAATATCAGAAAGAACGTCCTTTGGGGATGTCGTTTCCAAATAGTCAATGAGCTCCTCTTCCTGAGAGAGAGGTTTATCCCGAACGGCAGGTTTCTTCGCTTCCATTCTCGTCGTCAGGTCCGGCAGCTGATCTCCCGTTTGCATGCCGTACCAGTCCCGGGCGGTTTTCCGCAGTAATTCGATATCGATTGCATCATCTGCATCCAGTGAGCTTAATACGATGTTCTTCATTTGAAGAGGATTGATTCCATAAAGATAGCTCAGCTTCAACACCGTTTCTTTCACATTCTGTGTAAAAGCTTTCCGCGGGACCATGGATTCGGATAAACCGGCAAGCAACAGTTGAAAATCAAAATCGACTTCGTCCAAGGCAAGTCCATCATTTTTACCGTATTTCATATATTGTTCACCAGTGCCGGTTTCTGAATCCACATTGGCATCATGATGAAGGAAGTTGATCTGTTCCGACGTAAACACATCCTGAAACGAACGGGTAATGTTGGTGTACTGATTCATATCAACGGACACATCCGTAAAAAACTTCTTTAAACGAAGATAATGGGTGCGTCCGATCTTGCGGTATAGATATACATTCAGCATTCCATCATGAAAGAATTCCCGAGGGGAAAGGGGCGGCTGCAGTTCATATAGAAATTGCCGGTCTTCATCATCCTTTTTTTCATATACCTTCAACAGCCCGATCCCTTCAAGCTTCATCCTGGCTTCATAGACGTCCTGAAGGTTGACGGAAAGAACGTTCATGAGATGGTAATGGGTGGAATCCGTCGACCATAGACGATTTTCCTCTACTTCCCCCCACAAACTCATATAGAGGCTGTAGCACACAGAACCGATTAGAGGCTGGTACAAAAATGTGATGATTTTACGGTCATATTCCTGAAGCATCCCATTAGTCCCTACCGTATAGTGATCGATCGGCTGTATTTCATTCCAATGCTTCTTCATCATAGTTGGATTCTACCTTTCAATACATAAAGAGAAAAGAGCTAAAGAATACTATCTTCAGCTCATTCTTCTACTCTTTTTTTATCAATTCTTTTAATTCATCTATAAATACATTAATATCTTTAAATTGTCGATATACGGATGCAAAACGGACATATGCCACTTCATCTACTTTTGCAAGATGATCCATGACCATTTCTCCGATCTTGACAGATTCCACTTCAGAGGAACCTTGATTCCGCAGGTCCTTCTCAATGTCTGTTGAGATCTTTTCTAATCTTTCAAGAGGCACAGGGCGTTTCTCGCAGGCCTTAATCAGCCCTCTCAAAATCTTTTCTCGACTAAACTCTTCTCTTACCCCTTCTTTTTTGACCACAATTAAAGGAAGCTCCTCAACCTTCTCGAACGTTGTAAAGCGAAAATTACACACTTCACATTCCCTTCTTCTTCTGATCGAACGTCCTTCATCAGCAGGACGGGAGTCCACTACTCGTGTACCATTATGCTGGCAAGACGGGCATTTCATAATATCAGCTCCGTTATTACAAACTATTACCTTCATCATATAAAAAAGCGGCGACTTTCACAAGCATCTGAAGGATTTACCGTTATTTCACTTTGGTCAATTCACTATCAAGCTGGTGATAATAATGGCTGATCTGCGCTTTTAAAACCGTGTATGTACCAAAAATCTTCCCTTTATCGGCACTGACCTTGAAGTCCACTGCCGTTTCAAGCGGCCTTACTGTAATCACAGTGGCCACGATGAACAATTGGGGCGTCCCGTTTTTTCGGACTGTGATTTCCCCTCTGTCCTTGGACTGTGAGATCACCTCATACTCTGAGGATGAGAATAATCCGAGTACTGCATTGAATGCACTTTGATGCATTGATTTATAATAGCGGGATTTCAGCTCTTTATCTTCATGTTGATCGGATGTTTCGCATTCTGATTGAAATCGCTTCAATAGGGTTCGTATTCCACTCATATCAAGTTCCTCCCTTTAGTTATCCTTATTTTACACGAAATGTCACAATTGAAAAACCCAAAAGTGTACAGGTGAAAAATGCGCACAAAAAAAGAGATGCATGAAACACGCATCTCTTCTGAGTTATTATGAATTAAAGGGCTTGAGCCTGAGACTTCTTCACTTGTACAGGACCCATTCCACGCGGCAATTCAATCGTTTCGCGTGTGTCAGCACCAAGAGCATCTGCAATATATTCAGCAGCGATATTAGGATCTAAATCACCGCAAGTATATACATCAATACTGGCATAACCATGTTCAGGAAAGCTGTGGATAGTTAAATGTGATTCTGAGATGATCACCACTCCACTCACACCTTGAGGCGCAAACTTGTGAAAAGCTACCTCACGTACTTCTGCACCTGACTTAAGCGCAGCATCTACGAATGTTTTCTCAATTCCAACTACATCGTTTAATTTTTCAAAATCGCAACCCCATAATTCAGAGATTACATGACGTCCCATTGTTTCCATTTTCGTATTTCCCCCTTTGACATGATTTTTTTCGTCAAAATGAACGAATCCTTTGGCAAAATCTTAACTACCACGGGGGAAAGTTAGTCCGAAGAGGTCCTAACCCTTTAAGTAGCTAAATCAGTATTCATTTGCTAATAAGAAGTTCACGAAAAATAGTATACTTTGTTTAAAACTCTTTTGCAATAAATTTTTTCAAGTTTTTTAACCCTGTAAAGTGATAATCCTTCTCACCTTCTGATATACAAACAATTTGTAGAAATTTCACCTCCTCATCGGAGACCGTTCCTTTCCGCTCCACTCTGTGGTTCTACACTATTACTCACCATACGGCTTTAAAAATAGCACTGGCAGACCCTAAACAAATCTTTTGCCAATGGAACTCCTAGATACAAAAGCCATAAAAACTACCCAATGCCAACTTTTCATTAGGTAAATAAAGAAAAGAACGCACCCGACAGGTACGTTCTAATAATTTGATTTATTGTTTATGTTGGTTCTTTCAAACGTTGACTCCTTGTTTGGCGTTCATTTTGTTTGCTACGAATTTAGCAAGGTCGACGACGCGGCATGAGTAGCCCCATTCATTGTCGTACCATGCGAGCACCTTCACTTTACGGCTGCCCATGACCATCGTGGACAATCCGTCGATGATGGCTGAATGAGGGTTTGTATTAAAGTCGATCGATACCAATGGTTCTGTTGTGTATTGAAGCACACCGTGCAGGGAACCGAGGGATGCGGTGATGAATGCTTCATTGATTTCTTCCACGGTTACGTCCCTTTTCACATCCACGACTAAATCAACCAATGAAACGTTTGGAGTCGGAACACGCAGTGCCATTCCGTGAAGCTTTCCGTTCAATTGCGGAAGGACCAATGATAATGCTTTTGCAGCACCCGTCGTGGTCGGGATGATCGATTGTCCGCACGCTCTTGCTCTTCGTAAGTCTTTATGTGGATTGTCGATATTTTTTTGATCATTTGTATAAGCGTGTACGGTTGTCATGAGACCGTTTTCAATTCCAAACTGTTCATCCAGCACTTTTGCAACAGGCGCTAAGCAGTTCGTCGTGCAGGAAGCGTTTGAGATGACGCTGTGTTCTTCTATATTTAATGCGCTTTCATTTACACCCATCACAATCGTTACGTCTTCATTTTTACCAGGGGCCGTCAGGATGACTTTTTTGGCTCCGGCTTCTAAATGAAGGCTTGCTTTATCCTTTGAATTGAATTTACCAGTCGCTTCGATCACGATATCGATATCCAACTCGTTCCAAGGTAATGCTTTAGGATCACGATTGCTTAATAACAGGACACGTTTACCGTTGACGATGAGTGCATCATCTTCTGTCACTACGTCTGCCTGGAAAGTACCATGATTTGTGTCATACTTTATTAAATGGGCTAACGTTTCAGCCGGGTAGCTTGCATTGATGGCTACAACCTCTAATTCATCCTCTAAGATCGCTTTTCTGAAAACCATTCTCCCAATACGTCCAAAACCATTGATTGCAATTTTCGCCTTCATAAATCCGGCTCCCCTCTATATTAATGTTATACTTATATGTTTATTTGCTAAAAATAGTATAACATATTTAGAGAATTAGTTAATAAGTATTTTGCGGATTTTAAATGTTTTATAATTCTGACAAATGTGCTTATTGTATGTATATTTTTGTGGTTTAGAAACATACGTTATTTCAATTAAACCCGTATAATAATTTGTAGGGGTATGTGCTGGGTTGAGTTCCGCTACAGGTTGCTCGCTTTCCGCGGGGTGGGCGGTGAGCCTCCTCGGCTGCGCCTGTTGGGTCTCACCTGTCCCACTTTTCCCGCAGGAGTCGAGCAACCTTCCGCTACACTCAACCATGGATATCATGATGGTACCAATTAGAACAACATATAACTCTACAACAATAGTCCATCTAAAAAAACAAAAATGACCGACAAGAATTTTCTTGTCGGTTCATTTAATATGCTATGGTTGTAAGTCCCATTCCACTAAAAGTGCTTCAATCTGTTCTTTTGTTTCTTGCAGTGAGCCGTTGTTGTCGATGACTGCGTCGGCTAGGTTGACTTTGTCTTTGAGGGGGAACTGGGAAGCGATCCTTGCTTCTGCATCTTCACGATTGAAATGATTCCGTTCCATTAAGCGTGTCAGCTGTGTTTCTTCGTTCACGTAAACTAAGAGGGTACGCTCTACCATCCACGTCAGGTTGCTTTCGAATAACAAAGGAATATCCAGGAAGATCGTGCTTTTGCCGACAGCTATGGCTTCATCCTTGTGCTGCAGCATCATGCTTCTTACCGCTGGATGGACGATGCTGTTCAGTTTTTTTCGTTTTTCTTCGGAGTTGAAGATGATTTGACCGAGTTTTTCACGGTTGATGGTTGAATCGTTTTCGTGAAGGATGGTGTCACCAAATTCCTCCACAATGGCAAGGTAGGCCGGCTGGCCGACTTCTACGACCATGCGGGAAGCCAGGTCTGCATCGATGATTGTATATCCTTTTTCATTTAACATGGTGGAAACGGTGCTTTTACCGCTCGCAATACCACCTGTCAATCCTATAATAGTTGCCATGATCGAATCCTTTCGTACCAGCCATTAAAACCGCAGGATCCCAATGAGGATGAGCAGGACGCCCGGAAGAAACGAGACGCGGTGAATCCAGCGAAGATGTGAGAAGAATTCCCCCATTTTCAATCCGGAAAATAAGAACGAAAAGCTCATCACAAAGATCGCAAGGGTGAGCATGACTGGTGAGAAATGTAATAATGCGGCACCGATCCCGGCACCGAAGGCATCCAGTGACAGGGCAATCCCCAGCATGAACGCTTCGATACCCGTAATCGTACCGGATTTATCAAAGTCCGCCGTAAGCGGTCTTCTTAATATTTGTATCACTAAACCTATGGATTTGATTTCAAAATTGATCAATGTTTTTTCATGTGATAACACCGTTTCCTTTTCCGGTCTGAAAAACTGGTAAAGAACGGCTGCGCCGATCACGACAAGGATCAGTCCGCCGATCCTCCCTGCCCAGACCGGGGTAATGACGGATCCGATGGTTTGACCGAGTAACATGGCCAGCAATAATGAGCTCGCTGAACAGATCGATATGATGCTGATTGATTTTGTAGGGATTTTCACTTTTCGCAATCCATAAGTCAAACCAGTGCTAAAACTATCGAGACTCACAGCAAACGCCAGCAGTAATAAGGAGATTGTTTCACTCATCTAATAGCCCTCCCAAAAATCATTACAATACTATATGGTAAGGGCTTATCAAATGTTAAACCTTCTTTCTACCGCTGACATCGGGGACAATAATGAGTCCCTCTCCCGGCTGATACTTTCTTCTCGATGGGCGTCCCGCAGTTACGGCAAGGCTCTTCTTTCCTGCTGTAAACATAAAGATTCTGCTGGAACATCCCCATCTGCCCCTGGGAGTTCACGTATGACCGGATCGTACTGCCACCCATTTCCACGGCTTCGGTCAACGTGTGAATGATTTCCCTGTGCAGTTGTTTGATTTCATCTTGTGACAGGGACTTCGACTTCCGGTCAGGATGAATGCCGGCACGGAATAAGGCTTCATCCACGTAAATATTCCCAAGGCCCACAAGAACCGTCTGATCCAATAAGGTCGCCTTCACGATCCTGTCCGTCCTGCCAAGCTTTTCAGCCAGGTAATCCACTGTGAATTCAGAAAGGAAAGGCTCTGGACCCAGTTGAAGAAGGGGAAGATGAAGCAGTTCCTCCCCTTTCTTGAACAGATGCATCGTCCCAAACTTCCGGACATCGCGGTATCTGAGCTCCGTCCCGTCCGTAAAGTGAAAGATGACATGAGTATGTTTTTCAATGGGATCCTGATGTTCCGCTAAGTTATACTTCCCTTCCATTCTTAAATGGGAAACGAGGGCAACATCATTCAAGTAGAAGATGAGAAACTTCCCTCTTCTCCTCATTTCAAGGATTTCCTGACCTTTCAGACTATCAGTGAATTCATCCGTTTCAATGGGATTTTTGATCATTTTCGGCCAAAAGACACTGACATCTTTAATCTTCTTTCCGAGGACCAGGAGCTCCAATGTCTTTCTGACCGTTTCTACTTCAGGCAATTCAGGCAATGTGGCACCTCCTTCTGCATAAAACTACTTCGCGTCGTACCATGTTTGTCCATACGAATAATCAACCTTCAGCGGAACTTCAAGCTCCATGGCATTCTCCATCACTTCAGGTACGATCTTCTTCAAGGTTTCGATTTCTTCCTCAGGAGCCTCGAAGATCAATTCATCATGCACCTGTAACAACATCCTTGATTGAAGATTCTCTTCCTTCAATCTGGCCGCCATATCAATCATGGCTTTCTTGATGATATCCGCTGCACTTCCCTGAATCGGTGTATTCATCGCTGTACGTTCTGCAAAACTTCGTAAATTGAAATTACGGCTCGTGATTTCAGGAAGGTAACGGCGGCGATTCAACAGAGTTGTCACATACCCCTTCTGTTTCGCATCCTGGACGATATCATCCATATATTCTTTTACGCCGGGGAAGCTTTCCAAGTATTTCTTAATGAATTCCCCTGCTTCTTTCCGTGTGATATCAAGGCTCTGTGATAAGCCGTAATCACTGATTCCATACACAATACCGAAGTTGACGGCTTTCGCATGCCTTCTCATATTAGACGTTACCTCGTCCTTACTCACTCCAAAGACGTCCATGGCGGTCTTCGTGTGAATGTCCATATCGTTTCTGAATGCTTCTACCAACTTCTCGTCACCTGCAATGTGGGCGAGTACCCTTAGTTCGATCTGAGAATAATCGGCAGCGAACATGACCCATCCCTTTTCAGAAGGAATGAAAGCCTGACGGATCTTCCGCCCTTCTTCAAGTCGGATCGGGATATTCTGAAGGTTCGGGTCCGTTGAACTCAGTCGTCCTGTTTGGGTGAGGGCCTGGTTGAAACGGGTATGGATCTTGCTTGAATCTTTATGGACGACCTTCAATAACCCTTCAAGGTAAGTGGACTGAAGCTTCCCTAATTGACGGTAATGAAGGATATGATCAATGATCTCATGCTTCGATTGCAGTTTTTCTAATACGTCTGCCGAAGTGGAGTATCCCGTTTTTGTTTTCTTCACAACCGGAAGACCCAGTTTTTCAAATAGGATGACACCCAGCTGTTTAGGCGAATTGATATTAAAACTATCCCCTGCCAGTTCATGAATGTTCTTTTCCAATTCTTCCAAACGATGAGCAAGCTCTTCCTTCATGGTCTCCAGACGCTCCTGGTCGACTTTCACGCCTGTGAATTCCATTTCAGCAAGAATCAAAGCGAGTGGTAATTCAAGCTTCATATATAAGTCATACAGTTCGTTCTCTTCCAGTTCCTTCATGCACGTATTCTTTAACTCATGCAGGATGAATGCCTTACGTGCAAGATGCTCGGATAGAATCTCAGTGGCAGGGACTTTCTGCTTCGCCCCTTTTCCATAAACCGCTTCATCCGACTCGATGGAAGGCTGACCGCGCCCTTTTGAAATGGATGCGAAGTCTTCACTTGATTCAGAAGGATTGATGATATAGGAAGCGAGCAATAGATCGAACTCGATCCCTTTGATATCGATACCCTGTCGTTTCAGGGAAACAACAGTCTCCTTCGAGTTGTACACATACTTCAAGGCAGATTCATCTTCTGCCCATTTCTTAAAGGCATCTGAATTCACCGCTGTTTCCAGAGTGAAGAAAAACGTCCCTTTTTCATTATGGAGACTCAACCCGATGACGTCCCCAAGATGATAATTCTCTTCAAGCATTTCGATGTAAAGAGAACTTTCGTCTGATAGATATTCTTCTTTAATGGTGTCCACCACGTCAAAGGAGATATCATCCAGCTCCTCAGGTTCAGCTTGTGTGGATTCCCCCATTTTTTCTAGCAGGGAATTGAATCCAAGATCCCGGTAAACTTCCTTCAGCTTCCCTTCATTCCAGCCTTCATAATTCAACTCTTCAACCGTAACTTCGATAGGAGCTTCCCGGAGGATCGTAGCCAGTTCTTTACTCATGATGGCCTGCTCTTTATTTTCTTCGAGCTTCTCTTTCAGTTTCTTTCCGCTCACTTTGTCAATGGACTCCAGGAGCTTTTCAAGGGAATCGAATTCCTTCAGGAGCTTGATGGCCGTTTTTTCTCCTACACCAGGTACCCCTGGGATGTTATCAGAGCTGTCCCCCATCAAGCCTTTCATATCGATGATCCTGTCAGGAGTGATCTCCCATTTTTCTTTAATGTGCTCCGGAGTATATACTTCAATATCCGTGATCCCTTTTCTCGTGATGCAGACCGTGGTGTCTTTCGAGCTCAGCTGGGTCAAATCTTTATCCCCGGAATAGACCTTCACTTCAAACCCGTCTGATTCCGCCTGCAGGGAAAGGGTGCCGATGATATCATCCGCTTCATAATTTTCCTTTTCATAGCGTTTGATCCCATATGCATCTAACAGTTCCCGGATATAAGGGAATTGCTCAGATAGTTCCGGCGGAGTTTTCTGCCTGCCGCCTTTGTATTCCGTGAATGTCTTATGTCTGAAGGTCGTTTTACCAGCGTCAAATGCGACAAGGATATGTGATGGTTTTTCATCTTCCAATATTTTTTGCAGCATGGTCGTGAAGCCATACACCGCGTTTGTATGTACACCCTTGTCGTTATTTAATAAAGGAAGGGCAAAGAATGCACGGTAAGCAATACTGTTACCGTCAATCAAGACTAATTTTTTGGACATGTAAGTACCTCCTGTAAAGGCTTCTGATTCTATAGGTTTATTCTATCACGTTGAGGAATGAAAGGAAAAACGGGGCACTTATTTCATCGAGGAAGAGAGTGATTGGAGATCGGGCTAGTAGATGGGGGCTGGACATCATTGTTCGTTGTATCTTAACGTACAATTCGGTGTGAGATTCTATGAGGTCGGCATAACTTGTGTCACTTCTAATGGAACTCGTGCCACCCTTACAATAACTTGTGCCAAAATGTGATGAACAACGAGAACGCCCTGCAAACATTCCCATTCCACGCTTAGAAAACCAAAAAACCCTTGAAGAATGGACCACGCCACCCTCCAAGAGTACTGATTGTTATTCCGTATACCCCATCAATAACCTCGCGTACGGAGAATCAGATGGTAGAATGATAACTGTTTTATCATCCACTGTTTTCTTATACGTTTCAAGCGTCTTATACAGATCATAGAAACTTGGATCTTTCGAGAACGACTTGTTATACACCTGTGCGGCTTCTGCTTCTCCTTCGGCACGGATCACATTGGCATCCGCCCCTGCCTTAGCAAGCAGTTCCTTCACTTCACGGTCAGTTTCCGCTGTAACCCTTTGTTTCTCGGCATCTCCCATGGACAGGTATTCCTGCGCTTTGGATTCACGCTCGGAAATCATTCGTGTGTAGACGGAGTTTTCATTTGCTTCAGGTAAATCCGTTCGTTTCATGCGGACATCCTGAACGACGATGCCGTATCCGTCACGCTTCAACAACTCATTCACTTTATCTGTCACTTTATCGTTCAAGCTTCCCCGTGACGATTTTTCATCATTGATGATCTCGTCATACTCCAATCGACCGAGCTCTGAACGAACGACCGAGTAGATAAACTCCTCCATCTTCGTCTCGGCATTGATTACCGTCCGTGCATTTTTGATCATTTTCAAAGGATCTTCAATGCGCCATACGGCATAATTATCGATGAGCATACGCTTTTTATCTTTCGTATTGATTTCGGCTTCTGTTACGTCATACGTCATTTGATGCTTCGGCAGCGTCGTTACTGACTGGATGAACGGGATCTTATATTTCAATCCCGGATCTTTATCGATTCTGACCACTTCCCCAAACTGACGGACGACTTTGTATTCCCCTTCTTTTACAATGAAAAGACTCGTGAACAGGAGCAAAAGTGCGGCAATGAGAATCACAAGAAAAATCCCTAATTTAGTATAGCGTCTCCACTCAATGGGCTCTTTCTTCTTTGAATTGATATCAAACACGTTTTGATCACTCATTCTCTTCACTTCCTTCCTGCTTCGACGGAGGATTCTGATTCTCCATCTGTCTGATAGGGAAATACTTCAGCGTTTCCCCACTATCTTTCATGATGTATATTTCTGCATTGGGCAACACATTTTCAAGGGTTTCCAATACAAGTCGTTTCCTGGTGATTTCAGGATTGGATTTATACTCGTTGTACAATTTATCAAATACGGCGACGTCCCCACGCGCCTGCTCGACACGAGCGATTTTATCCCCTTTGGCCCTGGAAATGATCGCATCCTTTTCCCCTTGGGCTTCGTTGGTCCGCTGATTACGATATTTCTTCGCTTCATTGATTTTCGTGTTCATCGTTTCCCTGGCATCCGTAACCGCCGTAAAGGCTGAACGAACTTCTGAGTTTGGCAGTTCAACATCCTGTAATTTCACGGCAAGAATGGAAATACCGATATCGTAGTCGTCAATCAACTCAGTTAACAAATCCCTGACATCCGCTTCGATTTCCGCCTTTCCAGACGTCAAGGCATCATCGATCAACGAACTTCCAATGATGCTTCTTAATGAAGAAGAAGTCGCATCATACAGAATTTCCTTTGGGTCATCCGAATTGAATAAATAGCTTTCCGGATCTGTGATTTTCCATTGTACGACGAGATCGGCGAGGACGATGTACTCATCCCCCGTAATCATTTTGGTTTCTTTCGGAAAGTCTTTAATCTTCCCGTCTTTTTCTTCATATCCAAATTGAAGACTGAAGGTTTCTTTGGACAATACCTCCACCGACTGCATCGGCCATGGCATCTTGAAATGAAGTCCCGGTTCAACGATCGGCTCCCCTGCTTCCCCGAACGTCAACACAAGTGCCTGCTCGGATTCATCAACGGTATACCAGGACGTAAGAAGTACAACAATTAAAATAATGGCTGCAAGCACCATTCCTGCCACAGTATAAACACGCTTCAAACTCATATGCACCCTCCCTTTTCTATCTCTATATCTTATTTTCTGCCTACTAAGATATACGGACATAAGGTAAAAAGGTTTCAAGAATATTAAAAGAAGGTGACAATTCGGACCGGGTAATAATAGCGCTTTCAAAAATAAAAAAGCGAAAAGACGAGAACGGGGTTGGTTCTCGCCTTTTCTTAACACCTTGGATGAAGGGGTTTCACTTAGTATCGTACCACCTGATTGTTAATTGTATTTAAAGCTATTGTAAAAACAATGTAAAATAAGTGAAAACAAACTAAGTATTCCCTCAGATTAGCACATCAGGATAAAAACTGCTTATTCAGCGAGACAGTGAAAGTCGTTCCTTGATTCAATTCACTTTCCACTTCTATATCTCCTTCATGAGCTTCAATGATATGTTTGACAATGGCAAGCCCAAGACCGGTCCCACCGGAGTTACGGCTTCTCGCTTTATCAACCCGATAAAACCGTTCAAAGATACGGGGCAACTCTTCAGGACTGATGCCCATGCCATCATCCTTCACTTTCACGTATACTTTGTCTTGATCTTCCTGAAGCGTGATCCATACATTCCCGCCTTTAGGCGTATATACAATGGCATTGCTGATCAAGTTGATGAAGACCTGCTTCAAACGATATGAATCCACTTCAGCCAGTCCCCTTGACTCGAAATCGGATTGAAGCGATATCTCTTTCGGCTTCGCCTTTTCTCTTAGAATCGGCATCACATCTTCAATCAACCCTGCTACTTCCACTTCCTCCACGGCCAGCTCAAATCCCTGTTTCTCAATCTTGGACAGTTCCAGCAGATCCTTGATGAGGGATTGCAGCCTGTCACTTTCTTTCAAGATGATGTCTAAAAATGACTTCAATGTTTCTGGATCATTCATCGCTCCGTCCAACAACGTTTCAGAGAATCCTTTGATCGAAGTGATCGGCGTTTTCAGTTCGTGTGAAACATTCGCCACGAAGTCTTTACGCATCTGTTCGAGCTTTTTAAGTTCGGTTATGTCATGAAATACAACGACAATCCCTTTCCATTCGTCATTGTTCCCGATGATCGGGGCACCGTACACTTCATAATGCTTTCGATCAAGCTTATGAGGAAGGAGGATCTGTTTACGTAGTCGTTCCTCCGTCATGAAGATTTCCTCCACGAGCTTATTCACTTCCTGATAGTGAATGACCTCATGATATCGTACTTTCTTCAATTGACTTTCCTTCAGACTAAAGAAATCCCTGAACGTCTTGTTGGTCAATACGACAAAGCCGCGATGATCGATTAGCAGTAGGGCGCTTCCCATGTTTTCAATGAGGGTCGTTAACCGATTCTGTTGCATATCCTGGGCATTTACCATCTCTTGAAGATTTCTTGCCAGAATATTTATGGAAGTACTTAGCATACTCGTTTCATCCAACCGGTCTTCGTATGTCCTGGCCCGGTAATTCCCTTTGGCCAGCTCAATGGCAACATTGGTGGCAGACTCTATAGGTTTGGTGTACCTCACTGTAATCCTGGATCCCAGGATGATGATAAGGACCAAAGCGAGTCCCAGGGAAATGGATAAAACAAACCAGATTTGCTGGGTCCCTTTCTCAAGGGCATCCACCTCTGCACTCATGACGAGGAGTCCTTTCATCTGATCATTGGCATCCTTTAACGGATACCAATAAAACCTAAATTCGTTTTCAGACGTCACCAGCTTTTTATGCTTATGCTTAACATTCCAATTCTTATGGATTTCCTTTACGATCCTCTCTTGCTGCGGGCCGACAAAAGATTCCAACGCTTCTGTATCATGAACCACGTTGCCTGCTTGATCAAGGATCGTGATCCTTACATCCAATATGTCACTCAATTCCTGGATCATGTCCGGATTGATTTCTTTCGGTGATCCGTTCTCTTCAATGGAGCTTGCGAGAAGCCTCGCTTCTTTTTCGATCCTTGAGTTGAATGTATCTAAGTAAAAGTTCTTGAAAATTTGTCCCAAAAGCAGCCCAAGCCCTATCAAAACAGCAATGATCAAGGTAATTAATGCAAATAGGAGCTTTGTTCTAAATTTGGTCATCGAGTTTTTGGCTCCTCCAATTTATATCCGAGGCCGCGAATGGTCTTAATGTAGGTCGGTTTCTTCGTATTTGATTCAATTTTTTCCCGTAAGTGGCTGATGTGAACGTCCACAATTCTCGTATCACCGGCGAAATCATAGTTCCAAACCGCACTTAAGAGCTGATCTCTCGTCAACACTCTGCCTTTATTATCCGTTAAGTATAAGAGGAGCTCGAATTCCTTCGGTGTAAGTTCCAGCAGTTCACCTTGGAAATATGCTTCATATTGCTCCGGATACACCTTTAGTTCCCCGACTTCCTTGTAATCCGTCGGTTCTTGAACAACTGTATCCGCCGCTTCCTGGATTGCCTGACTTCGTCTAAGGATCGCTTTCACCCTTGCCACCACTTCACGTGGGCTGAACGGCTTTGTCATATAATCATCCGCACCAAGCTCCAAGCCCAGAACCTTGTCGAATTCATCATCCTTGGCCGTCAACATCAGGATGGGAACATTGATCTTTCGCTGTCGTAAATCCTTGCATACCTCTACTCCGTCCATAGAAGGAAGCATCAGGTCAAGGATGATCAGGTCCGGGGACTGTTCAAGCGCTGCATCCCTTCCTTCTTCACCATCATGGACCGTTGTAACCGAATAACCAGATTGCTCAAGATTATACTTTAAGAGTGTTGCGATAGATTGTTCATCATCCACTACCAAGATTTTTTTGCTCATATCATGTGCCTCCATACAAAAGAAAATTAACCCCAACATCCAAACGTTTATGTAATTGTACTTTCATTATAATATAAATCTTCAGGGTTACCATCATTTAAGAAGATTTAACACTTATTAGTTTTCTTTTATAGAATACACTTTGTCTTTTATAATTATCATTTACATGCATAAAAAAGAGAGCTATGCGACCACAGCCCTCTTTCCGCATTAGAAGTTCTCTAACGCATGGCTATTCATTTTTTCCAAGTGATGAGGTGGACAAACTTTGATGGTCCCGTTAATGACTTTCTCATCCTCTTCATTCGTAGCCAAAACTTGAATGGTTACGAGATGGTTACTCGGATTTACTTCTGTCACCTCAAAAAGAAATTGAACAGTAGCATAATGATAGACCGGTTTAGGGAACTCAATGTTTTGCTCTACAATATGAGAGCCCGGCCCCGGCAAATATTTCGAAACGGCCGATGTAATGATTCCTGTCAGCATGATCGATGGAACGATTGGCTTTTTAAAAGGTGTTTGTGAAGCGTAATCGTGTTGAATGTATAATGGATTGGCATCGTTCGTGAGCCCAAGATACAGAAGCAGTTCGTTGTCTTCAATTTTTTCTGTCAGGGTCAGTTTTTCTCCCACTGTCATTTCTTCGATTTTTCTTCCGAGTTTTCTCTTTTTCCCCAATAGCATAAGAAGCACCTCCGAGTATGTAAACGATTACAATTTTAAATAATAAAAATTGTTTTTATTGTCTGTCTATTAGTATTTTATCATTTTTAGGGTTTCCATACAAAGAGTTTTTACGCGTGACTGGGAAATCTTCTATATTGATCCTTCTTTGAAGAAGTGACTAATTCTATAGAAGAGATTGCATAGTAATATTTTTTTACGGAGCGAGTGCTGGTTGATTTCTGCTCCAGGATGCTCGCTTTCCGCGGGGCTGGCGGTGAGCCTCCTCGGCTGCGCCTGCGGGGTCTCACCTGTCCAGCTTTTCCCGCAGGAGTCGAGCATCCTTCCGCTCCAATCAACTATCGGGGTATATTTTTCACTACTTCAAAATCTATTATAACCACAACTTCTTCTAAGAAGATCTACACTGGTCGTTGGAGATAAAGATTGCCAAACGCTATCTTCAAGTGGAGCAGTCCCCTCTCCTCTTCTATTATTTATTTACAGCGCATTTCCTGATTATTGAATCCTAATTATAGGCACAGTCATTGGTAAAGAATCAAAACAACAAAAAAAACTGACCTCCATAATGGAAGCCAGTTTTGATTATGTCGTTAAGCTAATGAAGACATCACGTTTTTAACAGCGTCTGCGGAGTTGGCCAGTGCAGCTTTTTCGTCTTCGGTCAGTTCGAGTTCGATGATTTTTTCGAGGCCGTTTCCGCCTAGGATGGTCGGGACACCTAGATAGATGCCTTCGAATCCGTATTCGCCTTCTAAGTAGGCGATGGCCGGGATGACGCGGCGCTGGTCTTTAAGGATGGCTTCGACCATTTGGACGAGTGAGGCTGCTGGAGCATAGTAGGCACTTCCGTTACCGAGAAGTCCTACGATCTCGCCCCCTCCTTTACGGGTACGCTCAACGATGGCGTCAAGGCGGTCTTTAGGGATCAACGTCTCTAGCGGGATGCCTCCTGCATAAGAGTAGCGAATAAGAGGAACCATGTCATCTCCGTGGCCACCGAGTACGAATCCGGTGATATCCTTCACAGAGAGGTTCAGCTCCTGAGCGACGAACGTACGGAAGCGGGCTGTATCCAATACGCCCGATTGGCCGATTACGCGTTCTTTCGGGAACCCGGATTCCTTGAACACGGTATAGGTCATGGCATCCACGGGATTGGTCAAGACGATGATGTAGCAGTGAGGTGAGTGCTTGACGATTTGTTGCGTAACTGATTTCATGACCTTTTGATTGGTCTGAACGAGATCATCCCGGCTCATACCCGGTTTCCGGGCAATCCCTGCAGTGATGACAACGATATCCGAATCCTTTGTATCCTCGTAATTGGACGTACCGATGATGTTTGAATCAAATCCCTGTACAGGGCTCGCTTCAAGCATATCCAGCGCTTTCCCTTTCGTTGGATCCTCGTTTTGCGGAATATCAACCAATACCACATCTCCAAGTTCTTTCTGAGCGAGCATCAGTGCCGTTGTCGCCCCGGTGAAACCTCCACCAATAACAGATACTTTTCTACGTTTAATGGCCATCATGATTCCTCCTATTCATGTCATTATGTAAAGGAAGGAGTGCCCCTTTACGAAGCACCCCATCCTTATGTCAAATTATTATGCTTCCATGTTTTCGATTAAAGCAGAACCGAACTCAGAGCATTTCACTTCTGTTGCGCCATCCATCAGACGGGCAAAGTCATATGTTACTACTTTAGAAGCGATTGTTTTTTCCATTGATTTTGTGATCAGGTTAGCAGCTTCTGACCAGCCAAGGTGTTCAAGCATTAGCACACCTGAAAGGATAACAGAAGATGGATTCACTTTATCCATACCTGCATATTTAGGAGCCGTTCCATGAGTCGCCTCAAAGATCGCATGTCCTGTTTCGTAGTTGATGTTTGCTCCAGGAGCAATACCGATTCCACCTACTTGAGCTGCAAGTGCATCAGAGATGTAATCTCCGTTTAGGTTCATTGTAGCTACTACATCAAACTCAGCTGGACGAGTAAGGATTTGTTGTAAGAAGATATCAGCGATTGAATCCTTCACGATGATCTTACCTGCTGCTTCAGCATCGGATTGAGCTTTATTAGCCGCTTCCAATCCGTCAGCTTCCTTGATCTTGTCATATTGAGCCCAAGTGAATACTTTGTCGCCGAATTCTTTCTCAGCAAGCTCGTAACCCCAGTTTTTGAAAGCTCCTTCAGTGAACTTCATGATGTTTCCTTTGTGAACAAGCGTTACTGATTTACGGCCTTCAGTGATCGCGTAGTTGATCGCTGCACGTACAAGACGGCTTGTCCCTTCTTCAGATACAGGCTTGATTCCGATACCTGATGTTTCAGGGAAACGGATTTTGTTAACGCCCATTTCATCTTGCAGGAAGCTGATTAATTTTTTCACTTCATCAGAACCTTTAGCGTACTCGATACCTGCATAGATATCTTCAGTGTTTTCACGGAAGATGACCATATCAGTATCTTCAGGACGCTTAACCGGTGAAGGAACACCTTCGAAGTAACGTACTGGACGCAGGCATGTGAATAGATCCAATTCCTGGCGAAGCGCCACGTTCAATGAACGGATTCCGCCGCCGACAGGAGTCGTAAGTGGACCTTTGATTGCGATGAAATATTCACGGATTGCTTCAAGCGTATCGTTCGGAAGCCATTCGCCTGTTTTGTTGAATGCTTTTTCCCCAGCATATACTTCTTTCCAGGAAATCTTGCGTTCGCCTTTGTATGCTTTCTCTACAGAAGCATCGAGGACGCGTTGAGCTGCTGCCCAAATATCTGGACCCGTTCCGTCACCTTCAATGAATGGGACGATTGGATTGTTAGGCACATTAAGTTGGCCATTCTGGTTTGTAATTTTTTCACCTTGTGTCATTATGTAACCTCCATTTTTTCATTATCAAAGGGGATGACCCATTAGTTAAGCATGTTGAGTCATTCCCCTTCTCTTATTATTACACCAATATTTTTACTATTTGTAAATATTGATGATTAACCTCTTTGATCAACAGGTACATATTCCTGCTTGCCAGGCCCTACATAATCAGCACGCGGGCGGATCAGGCGGTTGTTGGAATATTGTTCAAGAATATGCGCCAACCAGCCGGATACACGGCTTACAGCAAAGATCGGAGTGAATAGATCATGATCGATGCCTAAGCTGTGGTAGACAGATGCTGAGTAGAAATCAACATTTGGCGGCAAGCCTTTGTTAGACGTAAATACGTCTTCTACCTTAACGGACATTTCGTAGTATTTACTTTGTCCTGTTAATTCAGTTAATTTTTTGGACATTTCTTTAAGATGCTTCGCACGTGGGTCCCCTTGACGGTATACGCGGTGACCGAAGCCCATGATTTTTTCTTTCTTTTCTAACTTGTCCAGGATATATTCTTCTGCTTTATCGACAGAACCGATTTCAGTAAGCATCTTCATAACCTGCTCATTCGCACCACCGTGAAGAGGCCCTTTTAAAGCTCCAATTGCAGCGGTAACACCTGAGTAGACGTCTGATAGAGTCGCCACACATACACGTGCTGTGAACGTGGAAGCGTTTAACTCATGATCCGCATGAAGGACAAGCGCTTTATTGAATGCTTCAACTTCAACAGGCTCTGGATCTTTTCCTGTCAGCATGTATAAGAAATTAGCGGCAAACCCCAGGTCCTTACGTGGTGCAACCGGTTCCTGACCGTTGCGGATGCGGGCAAAGCTTGTGACGATCGTCGGGATCTTCGCTTGAAGACGAACGGCTTTCAAGTAGTTTTCCTTGTCTTCCATTACATCCGCTTTGTCATCATATAAGCCCAGTAAGGAAACGGCAGAACGTAAAGCGGCCATTGGATGAACTTCCTTAATGTTATACATCTTGAAGTGCTCGAGCACTTCTTTAGGCAGTTCAGCGTTGGCTGCTAACAGCTCTGTGAATTCCTGAAGTTCCGATGGGTTAGGTAATTTCAGATGCCATAATAGGTAGATTACCTCTTCGAAACTTGCATTGTTTGCTAAATCATCAATGTTGTAGCCAACATATGTAAGAGTGTCGTCAATGATCGAACTGATAGATGATGTTGTTGCTACAACTCCTTCTAATCCGCGAGTTGCTGTCATAATAACCTCTCCTTTTGATAGTTATTTCTCTTTTACCCATTTTCATATGAGTATAAAACCCTACAAAACGATCTATTAAATCTAGTAGGCTTGTTTAAAAAGAACGTAAATAAACACGTTGAGCGATTGCTCAATTCCTATACAAAAAATGATTCCCGGCTCCTCCTATGATAACACGAGAGCTTGGGATGCGCTTACATTTCCTATTATAAACAATTATCTGACTTTTGTGAATGAAAACGCACCAATTTCTATAAAAATTATTTTTCTAGAAAAATAAACCATAACAAAAAAGGAATCGCCCGGTGTGATCCAAAGCGACGCTTCAAAGGAAAAATTCATACACTTTCATTGCGAGATAGGCGATGCCTGCGCCAATCAGAGGTCCCACCGCAACCCCTCTAAATAAAGCCACAGCGAGGACCGTTCCGAGAACCAGTGCCGTCGTGAGATGAGGATCATCCTCCAATAGGATTAACCCGTTCTTTGCGATCAATGCCACGGCCATACCAGAGGCAAGAGCAATCCAGGCATATGGGGACTTCAACGAATCAAAGAGATCCTTAAAACCGATTTCTCCCGTTGCAATCGGTGCGAGTACCGCAATCGTGATGACGGTAACACCCCAATTAATCCCTTTCGACTGGATCGACGCGAATACTTTTTCATCCATTCCCAGTACCTTTAAAACAATCAAAAATGCTACGGCTATAATAATGGATTGATTTTTTGCAATCAAACCGATTCCTAATAAAAGCAGTAAAAACATGAACGGCTGTGTCATATCCTTCATCTGCCTCCCCTTTATGTACTCCAATCATTATCCTACCATATCAACTTTATCCATCTTTCACAAAATACTGAAACCACCGTAAATAAATCTTCCTTTCATTTCCTGTCTCCGATAAAATAGAATTACTAGACTCGGTAGGAGGGAAGCCCTTGAATTTAGACTATGTTTATCGTACGATCCGTTTCCTGGTCGTGGTAGCGATCATCATTCTCTCATTGATTTCACTCTATTACATATGGAAGCTTGCCTATCCATTCATCATTGCCGTTGCCATCGCCTTACTGATCAATCCCCTGGTGAACGGACTTGAAAAATGGCTTCCGAGGATATGGGCAGTGACCCTGTCCCTCATTCTGATCGTCGCCATATTTGCAGGACTCATCACATTATTGATTGCCGAAATCGTCTCCGGAGCCAATTACTTAGCAGAAGAACTGCCCAAGCATGTTCAAACCCTTGTTACATATGCAGAGGACATCATCGTCGGACAGGTCATCCCGCTTTATAATCAACTCGCCGGTTTATTTAAAAACCTTGAAGCCGGACAACAGGATACGATACTTGAAAATATCCAGACAGCCGGAACTAAAATTGCCACATCCGCAGGCGATTTCCTGCAAAACTTTTTCACCAAACTGCCTCAGCTGATCTCGTGGATCCCAAATGCCGCATCTGTCTTGATATTCGCTGCACTGGCCACGTTCTTCATCAGTAAGGATTGGTATACATTATCTGCTAAAGCAGAAAAAATCATTCCAGGGAAAGCCATGAGCAGTGGAAGAAAAGTATTCATCGACTTAAAGCGTGCCCTGTTCGGTTTCATCCGGGCTCAATTCACCCTCATCTCGATCACCGCGATCATCGTACTGATCGGATTGATCATCCTGAGAGTAGATTACGCAATAACCATCGCCCTCGTGACTGGTCTCGTTGACATCCTGCCTTATCTCGGAACCGGTGCGGTATTCGTCCCTTGGATCGCCTATGAGTTCATCACAGGCAACGTCGGCCTCGGAATCGGTTTGTCGGTTCTCTACATGGTCGTCGTCGTCCAACGTCAGATCATGGAACCGAAAGTATTATCTTCAAGCATCGGGCTCGATCCCCTTGCCACCTTGATTGCACTGTTTGTCGGTTTTAAGTTGATTGGATTTTTAGGTTTGATTGTAGGACCAGTGGTGCTCGTGATCCTTTCCACTTTGAAGCGTGCAGGAGTGTTTGAAGATACGTGGAAATTCATTATGGGTGTAAAATAGCTTTTAACCCGATTACATTAGATGTGCTGTGCATCAGCCCAGGATATGGAATAATGATTAGAAAGTATGCTCGAGTTTGGAGATCTCGTCAGTGGGTTATTTCGAGAGATAGAATAAGCGGAGTAAGTAAGGTTAACCTTCAGAATCGAGATTGAATCTGGGTAAATAGGCGGAATTTTTCCGTTTAAGTAAAGGAAAATCCCACTATTCCGGCTTTTTTGAGTAAATAGCCGGAATAATTCCGTCTATTCAACTTATATTCAGGATTATTTTCTCAATAAGCGGAATTTCTCCGCTTATTTTAGTCGGACATGCTTTAGCATCTCCTGCTCTTATACAACTTACAAGTGGTTTCTATCAAAAAAGGCTTAGAGATAGTGCTATCTCTAAGCCTTTTTTAATTGTGAATTTTACCGTATTGCACCTCACAAGTAAACCCGTTATCTTCACTGTGCAGTGCTTTGTATTATCTGTATATGATGACATTCCCATTATTGATCCATCGTTTGAATAATCGGTAGATGAAAGGTTTGAGCATTTTTCTTGTGGCCGGCAGAAGTAATAGGAAACCAATGGCATCGGTAATGAAACCTGGCGTCAATAGGACGACCCCACCTACTAGAATACAGAGTCCATCCATGATGGCATCTCCCGGAAGCTGGCCATACTGCATATCCCGCTGCGCTTTTCTAATTGTCTCGATCCCCTGCTTCTTCGCAAGGTACGCACCCAGGATCCCGGTCGTAATGATCAATAACACTGTCGGAACAAGACCAATGGCCTGTCCGGAAAGAACCAATAAGCCAATTTCAAGTGCCGGTATGATAATTAATAGTAAAAGCATATATCTCATGATGGATTCCTCCATTAGGTTTAGAGTGCTTGCTTCTTTCTATTATAGCATATTAGAGATTATATGTATTATGTGAGGGGATTGGGTCTGGTTTGGTATTGTTTTATGGTTGTAGGAGGGGGGAGGTTAGTTGGGGTGATTTTGTTGTTTTTTTCTGCAATATCAGCGTTGATTGCGGCACCTTGACCAATCTGTTCAACAGCGTCCAACCAAACTTGTGCCACTTTCACCAAAACTTGTGCCAAAGCCTAAAATTGACATCCATCCCCATTAGCATAAAAAAACCAGAGCCACAAAAGACTCTGGTTCCTAACAAATATCTACTTACAGTACACTAGCATACCCATTATAAATCACGCCATGAGTAGCATCCACTGTGATTTCCTGGCCATTCTTGAATAATGAAGTGGCATGGTCAACACCAACCACTACAGGAATACCTAAGTTGATTCCTACTACAGCTGCATGACTTGTCAGGCCGCCTTCTTCTACGATCAGTGCAGAGCACTTCTCAAGGGCAGGCATCATTTCTTTATCCGTACCGATCGTCACAAGGACAGATCCCTCAGTAGTGTTCTTTACCGCTTCTTCAGCTGTTGTCGCTACTACTGCTTTACCGTAAGCAGATCTGCGGCCGATTCCTTGACCTTTAGCTACGACGTCGCCCACTACATGGATCTTCATCAAGTTCGTCGTTCCTGATTCACCGATCGGAACACCCGCTGTGATAACGATGCGGTCTCCGTGCTTCGTCATACCTGAATTGACGCTCTCTTCAACAGCCATGTCAAGCATTTCATCAGTCGTCGTCACTTTACGTCCAAGTGTTGGATGTACGCCCCAGACAAGTGCCAGACGGCGTGATACAGAATCTGTACCCGTCACAGCAACGATTGGTGCTTTCGGACGATATTTAGAGATCATGCGTGCCGTGTGACCACTCTCGGTCGGAGCGACGATCGCATTCACATCAAGATTAAGAGCCGTGTATGCAACTGATTGCCCGATGGCATCCGTCATATTGTGCTCGCTGTCTTTGCTGCGTGAAGATAGGATCGCGTTGTAATCAAGCGCCGTTTCTGCTCTTGATGCGATGTTATGCATCGTTTGGACCGCTTCTACAGGGTATGAACCTGCTGCCGTTTCACCAGAAAGCATGATCGCGTCCGTACCATCAAAGATGGCGTTGGCAACGTCACTTGCTTCCGCTCTTGTCGGTCTTGGGTTGCGCTGCATAGAATCAAGCATTTGAGTTGCTGTGATGACAGGCTTCCCTAAAGAGTTGCATTTCTTGATCAGCATCTTTTGAACCAGTGGTACTTCTTCCGCAGGGATTTCAACACCAAGGTCTCCACGAGCAACCATCAACCCATCGGACACTTCAAGGATTTCATCGATATTGTCGACACCCTCTTGGTTCTCGATCTTAGGGATGATTTGGATATGAGACGCATTGTGCTCTTCCAATAATTGACGGATTTCCAAGACGTCGGATGCACGACGGACGAACGAAGCCGCAATAAAGTCTACGCCTTGTCCGATCCCGAATACGATATCACTTGCATCTTTATCCGTGATACCAGGAAGGTTCACCGATACACCAGGTACGTTAACACCTTTTTTATTTTTAAGTGTTCCACTGTTGGCAACGTATGTGTGGATTTCACCGTTCGCTTTGTCGATTTCCGTTACTTCCAAACCGATTAATCCGTCATCCAGAAGAATTTTAGAACCAACATGAACATCATCGATTAATCCTTCGTATGTAACGGAGAATTTTTCTGTTGTTCCCTGTACTTCTTTCATGGAAACGATGACGTTTGAACCTTGAGTCAGTTCAATCGCCCCACCTTCCATATTGTTCGTACGGATTTCCGGACCTTTTGTATCAAGCAGGATACCGACTGTTTTGCCGGCTTTTTCGGCTGCTTCGCGGATATTGACGATACGCTGTCCGTGTTCTTCATGGTCACCATGTGAAAAGTTCAAGCGGGAAACGTTCATTCCTGCTTCGATCAGTTGTGATAACTTCTCTACACTTTCACTGGCAGGACCGATCGTACATACTATTTTCGTTTTTCTCATTTTCTTTACCTCCTGAAATCTTACAACAATTTAGATTGAAAGCTCTTTGGAAAGTCTGTACATATTTAAATCAATGACATGTGGCTTGGCAAGTGCTTCTATAATATCGTAATCAACTAATTGATTTTTCTCAATTCCTACCGCTCTGCCGCCTTTTCCTGCAGCCAATAATTCAACGGCATGAGCCCCTAAGCGGCTAGCTAATACTCGGTCTGCAGCAGTCGGCGTTCCACCGCGCTGAATGTGACCAAGAACGGAAACACGCGTATCCATTCCCGTTGCTTCCGTGAAACGGTTCGCGAATTCATTTCCGGACATGACACCTTCTGCGACAATGATGACACTGTGCTTTTTGCCGCGTTCCTGTCCTTTTTTCAAACGGTTCACGACGTCATCAAGGTCGAATTTTTCTTCAGGGATGAGAATCGTTTCAGCTCCACCGGCAAGTCCTGCCCAAAGAGCGATATCTCCTGCGTTTCGTCCCATTACTTCGATGATGAACGTTCTCTCATGGGATGTCGCCGTATCACGGATTTTATCGATGGCATCGATAACTGTGTTAAGAGCTGTATCGAAACCGATCGTATACTCTGTCCCTGGAATATCATTATCAATTGTACCAGGTACACCGACACATGGGTAACCCCATTCAGTCAGGGCTTTTGCCCCTTGGTAAGATCCGTCTCCACCAATGACGACAAGTCCTTCGATGCCGTGTTTTTCTAATTGCTCGATCCCTTTTTTCTGACCTTCTTTTGTTTTGAATTCTTCACAACGGGCTGTATACAGCATCGTTCCGCCGCGGTGAATGATATCACCGACAGAACCAAGCTCGAGCTTCTTGATGTTCCCGTTGATTAACCCATTATACCCTTGATATATTCCGTATACTTCTATATCCATGAAGATTGCTTTACGCACAACTGCACGGACGGCTGCATTCATTCCTGGTGAATCTCCACCACTTGTTAATACACCAATCTTTTTCACTACGATCACCTCATTAAGAAATATGCCTTTATATGTAAATGAATGGTATTGTTAATCGTTTCACATAAATCAAAGAAAAGGAAATTCCCGGTTTGCATTCATTACATTATTATGGACCAATAGACTATGGATTATTTCTAAAATAACACGAAGGTTCAAGGTTCTCAACAAGTTACTAGATGGAAACGCAAAAGACGAAATAATCTATTAAATGGAAGCGTTTTAATTGTTAAAACCTTCAAAATATCGTCACAAACCGTATATTCTTAAGGATTGAATGAAAAAGACTGACAAAAGGTATTTCCTATTTGTCAGTCCATCATTCTTTATGATTTTACCCCGATTAGATCATTTAAAACGGAATATTCACCCATCGCCTTGAATTTTTCGTAGCGATGTTGAATCAATTCGTCCTTTTTCATCGGGATCAACTCTTTCAATGAGCCCTTAAGGACGTCGTTGATATATTTCGCCTGTTCTTCGACATCTTTATGGGCTCCACCTTTTACTTCCGTAATGATTTCATCGATGATTCCAAGCTCCTTTAAATCAGGAGCCGTGATCTTCATGGATTCAGCCGCTCGTTTCGCCTGAGTCGAATCCTTCCAGAGGATCGCAGCTGCCCCTTCAGGAGAGATGACGGAGTATGTGGAGTTTTCAAGCATAAGAATATGATTTCCGACTCCAAGGGCCAATGCACCGCCACTTCCCCCTTCACCGATGACGACGCAGATGACGGGAACGGTCAGGCCGGCCATTTCAACAAGGTTCCGTGCAATGGCTTCACTTTGACCACGCTCTTCCGCGGCTTTCCCGGGGTACGCACCCTTTGTATCGATAAAGCAGATGATCGGGCGGTTAAACTTGTCCGCCTGTTTCATCAAGCGTAACGCTTTACGATATCCTTCAGGGTGTGGCATCCCGAAATTCCTGCGAATGTTTTCTTTCGTATCTTTCCCTCGTTGGTGACCGATGATCGTCACGGGGACATCGTGAAACTTCCCGACGCCTGAAACAATCGCTTCGTCATCCCCATACAGACGATCCCCGTGCATTTCGATAAAGTCCGTAAAGAGATATCCAATGTAATCAAGCGTGGTCGGACGCTCAGGATGACGGGCAACCTGAACCCTTTCCCACGGCTTCATGTTTTCATAAATATCATTTTGAAGCTTTGTAAGCCGAGTCTCCAGCTTCTCGATTTCTTTTGATAAATCGACATCTGAGTTCTGAGTGAATTCCCTCAGTTCGGCAATCTTCTTCTTAAGCTCTAGTACCGGCTTTTCAAATTCCATCTCATTTACCATGGCAGCTCACCGTCCCACTGATGTATATCAAGTACTGTCCCGATCTTTTCCTTTAACTCGAGTCTTGAAATGACTCCATCAAGTTGTCCATGTTTCAATAAAAATTCGGAAGTCTGGAAATCCTCAGGCAGGTCCTCACGAATCGTCTGCTCGATGATCCGTCTGCCCGCGAAGCCAATCAATGCTCCCGGTTCGGCGAAGTTATAGTCGCCTACGGACGCGAAGCTTGCCGATACACCACCAGTTGTCGGGTGGGTCATGATCGAAATGAAGAGTCCCCCGTTTTCGCTCAAACGGTTCAGGGCTACACTGGTCTTCGCCATCTGCATTAAGCTGAGGACACCTTCCTGCATCCTGGCCCCGCCTGAAGCAGTGAAGATGATGAACGGAACCTTCCGTTTATCGGCTTCTTCGATGGCTCTCGTGATTTTCTCTCCGACAACGGACCCCATGCTTCCCATTCTGAATCGGGAATCCATGATGGCTGTCACGACTTCAATGCCGTTTACTTTTCCTGATCCGGTCAGCACGGCTTCATTCATGCCCGTTTTCTTACGGTCCTTGTCCACTTTACTCTCATAATCAGGAAAGTTCAGAGGGTTCGCCGAAGTCAGGTCCTGATCCAGTTCCTTGAACGTGCCTTCATCTATAAAACTATCGACTCTCTCTGGTGAGCTCATACTATGATGATATCCGCAATGGATGCACACCTTTAAGTTCTTTTGAAGTTCTTTCGTATACATGATTTTTTTGCAATCAGGACATTTTGTCATGATGCCTTCCGGAACGTCATGTTTAGCCGCTTCAGAAGGAATCGTTGCATATTTTTTCTTTTTCGATTTGTTAAAAAGTTCCTTTAGCAAGGTGAAACCTCCTTACCGAATGACAGTAGCTTACTTCAGCGGGGAAATATCCCCTGACACGACAGCTGCCCATTCGCTTCTCTATAGTAAATGCATGGTATAAAACTGCTTGACTATCAGTTTAATGGAAGTGTTTAAAAAAAGATGTTGGAAATTGTCGCATCTTCATCGACAATTTTCCTAACCCTTCTATATGTCTCTTGCACAGTCTCTTTCTCTCCATGATCGATGCCGTGGAGCATTCTGATCAATTCTTTCCTCATATCTTCAGTGAGCTTCTTTTCACCGCAGATCAAGGTTTCGAAATCATTCAGGATATTCCAGATCCGTTGCGATAAAAAATTCGAACTGATCATCACAATTTCCCTGAACACGTCGTCCAGATTCTCACATTCAGAAACCAACACTTGTAAGGAATCTGTATTCTTTTTATCTATAAACAAAGCTTTCAGCGCTTCTTTTTCAATCATCATCTTCGTTTGAAGGATATCTTCCTGAGCCATGTCGTCCTGCAGGATGAACATGCCGAGAAGGTCGATCAGGTGATGATCCCTGAAATCCCTCAGAAAGGTTCCTTCTCCCCGGCGTGTCTCGATCAGCCCCAACAATTCAAGGGCCCGGAGTGCTTCCCTCACAGAGGACCGTCCAACGTTCAAACGCTCGGACAGTTCTCTCTCTGATGGAATCTTATCTCCCGGCTTGAGGCAGTCCTTCGATATCATTTCTCTCAACTGGTGAACAATTCCAATATATACTTTAGCGTGTGTATGGAGAGAGTTCACTTCTGTCATCATTCACTCTTCCCGATAACCGCTAAATCTTCCGTTTTCTTACGGATTTCTTCCGGATCTACCTTTAAGCGGGCAACCCCTGTTTCCATCGCTGTCTTCGCAACTGCTGCAGCAACGGCCGGAGCGACACGCTTATCGAAAGGTGCAGGAATGACATAATCCGCATTCAATTCGTCTTCTGTAATAAGTGCTGCGATCGCTTCAACGGCAGCCTGCTTCATTTTTTCATTGATGTGAGTCGCACGGACGTCCAGTGCACCCCTGAAGATTCCCGGGAAGGCAAGGACATTATTCACCTGGTTAGGGAAATCGGAACGACCTGTCCCCACTACCTTGGCTCCAGCTGCTTTCGCAAGTTCCGGCATAATTTCAGGAACCGGGTTCGCCATGGCAAAGATGATCGGATCCTGCTTCATGGAAGAAACCATTTCTTCCGTTAAAGCACCTGCAACGGACACTCCGATGAACACATCGGCATCCTTCAATACTTCTGCAAGGCCGCCCTTGATGTGATCACGATTCGTAAACTTCGCCACTTCGTCTTTCGTCGAGTTCATTCCTTCAGGACGACCTTCGTAAATCGCACCTTTGGAATCACACATGATGATATCCCTTACGCCGTAACGATAAAGGAGTTTGATGATGGCCATACCGGCAGCACCGGCACCGTTCGCCACGACTTTGATCTCGGACATTTTCTTTCCGACAATCTTGAGAGCGTTCACAAGTCCCGCCACGGTTACAATCGCTGTACCATGTTGATCATCGTGGAACACAGGGATATTGGTTTCTTTCTTCAAGCGCTCTTCAATTTCAAAGCAGTTCGGTGCAGCGATGTCTTCCAGGTTCACTCCTCCGAATGTCGGTTCAAGAAGCTTGACGGTTTCAACGATCTTGTCCACATCCGTTGTATTCAAGCAAATCGGAAATGCATCCACCCCGGCAAAGCTCTTGAATAGAACCGCTTTTCCTTCCATAACGGGAAGAGCCGCTTCAGGTCCGATATTTCCAAGACCCAGTACAGCCGTACCATCGGACACGACTGCGACCATATTCCCTTTCATCGTGTAATCATAGACGGTTTCAGGCTTGTCATAAATCACCTTGCAGGGTTCCGCCACCCCCGGGGAGTAAGCTAGACTCAAGTCATCCGCGTTTCGGACTTCCACTTTGGACTTAGACTCTAATTTCCCTTTATTCACTCGATGCATATGCAGAGCTTCTTCACGTAATGACAAATTGACTCACTCCTTCTATTCTTTTACATGCTATGGATCGATCCGGACTCTGACGGATCTTCTAAATGTAAAATGGTATAAGTAAAATAATAAGTTCAGAGGTGGTCAGACCACCTTTTTCTATTAAACAATAATATAAAATATGGTTTTAGTAAAGTATGTTATTGTAATATGACATTTGCCTCGCCAAGAATCCGGGACAATTCCTTTAGTGCCTCCTGTGACGGGGTGATGCGAAGATGGTCCGGAAGTCTTACACTCTTCTTCGCATTTTCATAGTAAACGATGACGGGATTCTTGCCTTTAAACCGTTGAATCGTTTGATGGATCCCCTCCATACACGCTTCATCATCCTGATTTACTGCGATTTTCAAATAGAGTTTTTGGCTGCTCTCTTTCACCCTTGACTGTACACTTTCCATCGTTTCCAACTGGTTCACAATGAATTGAAGCTTGTCGTTGCGGTCTTCTACATTTCCTCCGAATAGGATAATATTCCCTTCTTTCAGCAGCGGCATGTTATTTTTGTAAACATTAGGGAACACCACCGCTTCCATCTCCCCGCTCTCGTCGCCGATTTCAAGGAAAGCCATCACTTCCCCTTTTTTGGTACGGATCGACTTCACCCCGGTAATATAAGCGCCAAGTGAGATTTTCGATCCTTTCTGAAGATCGGCTATCTGCAGCAATCCAAGTCCCTCAAATAAAGGACGGTAGGATGAAACAGGATGATCCGATAAGTAAAGGCCGAGGACCTGCTTCTCAAACTGAAGCTTTGTGTCGATGGTCATATCATCCACTTCCACATATTTAGGCTTCAACATAAACGCTTCTTCTTCATGGAACAGGTCAAGGTCGTCGTCAGGATTCACAAGTTCCGCATGCTGAGCCGCAACGTCCAGGCTCGCAAGCAATGTAGCACGATCGATTCCGAATTCATCAAATGCCCCCGATAACACCAGATTCTCTAAGATCTTCCGGTTGATCGTCTTCGTTGAAACCCTCATGCAAAAATCGAACAGATCCTGAAAAGGCTTTTCCTTTCTCGCGCGGATGATTTCCTTTAAAGCAGCCGCGCCGATACCCTTAATCGCACCGATACTGTAGCGAATCCGATTCTTTCCTTCGACCGTAAACACAAACTGACTGCTATTGATGGACGGAGGTAAAATTTCAATCCCATACTGTGTAGCTTCCCGTATGTACTGAGCCACCTTCGTTTCATTCCCTACGACAGAAGTCAGGAGTGATGACAGGAAAAATGCAGGATAATGGGCTTTCAAGTAAGCAAGCTGATAGGCGATCATACTATAGGCAACCGCATGTGACCGGTTGAAACCGTAGTCGGCAAAACGGACAATCAAATCATAAATCGTATGAGCGACTTCTTCCTTATAACCTTTCCGGATGGAACCGGAAACAAAATGCTCCCTCTCCTGATCGAGGACATCCTTCTTCTTCTTGGAAACGGCCCTTCTGAGGAGATCTGCTTCCCCGAGGGAGAATCCCGCCATTTTCGAAGCAATCTGCATGATCTGCTCCTGATACACGATGACGCCATAAGTCATTTCAAGTATCGGTTTCAAATCAGGATGGGGATACTCCACCTGTTCCGCTCCATGCTTCCGTTTGATATACGTCGGGATATTCTCCATCGGACCCGGACGATACAAGGCATTTACCGCGACGATGTCTTCAAAGGAATTGGGTTTAAGCCTTTTTAGCACATTCCTCATTCCATCCGATTCAAGCTGGAAGATCCCATTGGTTTGACCTTTACTCAATAACTCGAACGTTTTGGCATCATTCATTGGGATCGCCTCGATGGCGAACGATTTATTGCTTCCCATTTGTACGTTTTTCACGATTCTTTCCAAGATGCTTAAGTTGCGAAGACCAAGGAAATCCATTTTCAGCAACCCGATTTCTTCTAAAATATCCATAGAATATTGGGTCAGATGAATTCCCGATGAACTCCCCTGGATCGGTATCCACTGCACTAAAGGTGCTTCACTCATCACGACTCCTGCCGCATGAGTGGAGGTGTGCCTCGGAAGTCCTTCGAGTTTAAGAGCCGTCTGAAACAATTTCTTATAATGATCGGAGCTCATCACAAATTCGCGGAATCCCTTCGATTTTTCATACGCTTCCTTCAAAGAGATCCCCAGCTGATTCGGAACTAGCTTGGATAATTGCTCCTGCTCCTTCATATTCAATCCGAACACACGACCCGTATCCCGGAGCGCCGCTTTCGCTGCAAACGTCCCGAACGTAATGATCTGGGCGACATGGAGGCTGCCGTACTTCCCTTCCACATATTCAATCACTTCATCACGCCTGTGATCCGGGAAATCAATATCGATATCGGGCATGGACACACGTTCCGGATTGAGGAATCGTTCAAACAGTAAATGATGCTCAATCGGATCCACATCCGTAATATTCAATGCGTACGACACGAGGGAACCGGCTGCCGACCCACGTCCCGGTCCTGTCAGGATCCCTCTCTCCTTCGCGTATTTCATGAAATCCCATACGATCAGGAAGTAATCGCTAAAACCCATTCGCCCGATAACGTCAAGCTCGTAATCCAGACGCTCGATGTATTCATCAGAAATGGTATGTACCCGCTCACTTAATCCTTTTTCGCAAAGATGAGTCAATTCCTGAAGTGCAGATACTCCTTCTGGCAATGGATATTTTGGAAGGAGCTGCTGATGGAAAGGAATTGTCAAGTTGCAGCGGTCCGCAATCTTCATTGTATTTTCAAGGGCCGTGATGTGATCGGTGAATAATTCCACCATCTGCTCTTTTCCCTTAAAGTAATACTCCTGCGATTCCAGTACGTCCCGGTCATCCTCAGACAGTTTCACCCCGTCACGGATCGCTCCCATGCATTCATGGGCAAAATGGTCCTCCTGTTCGAGGTACTGCACATCATTGGTCGCCACCAATTCCGCACCTGTTTCATTTGCCACCTGCTGAAGCATGGGGATAAGCGTATCTTCAGACGAAGTCCCGTGGTTTTGGATGCTTACATAAAAGGAATCCCGTCCGAACATCTGCTGATAGGTGCGGATGCACTCCTTCGCTTTTTCTTTTTCACCACTCAGTAACAGGCTCTCGATTTCACCCTTGACGCCTGGAGTGATGGCGATCAATCCCTTACTGTAGGATGAGAGCCACTTCAGCGGTAATCCTTCTTTGGATTTTGCCCCGATGGCACTGGAGATTTTCAATAGATTCTGGTAGCCACTTTGATCTTTCACGAGGAGAATGAGGGGATGGGAACCTTCCTCCGAGGCGATATCTGCGGTCAATCCGATGATCGGCTTTATCTTTTCATTTAAACACGCCTTATAAAAAGGGATCGCGGCATACATCATATTTTTATCCGTCAAGGCAAGCGCCTTGTAGCCTGATTCCTTCGCTTTATGTACAAGTCCATTTATCGATATCGTGCTAGACAAGAGACTATAGGCACTCGCTATTTGTAAATGAACAAATGACATACTATGCACAACCTTTTTCTCAATATACCTTTATTATAAGAAAGAAACCGAAAAAAAGAAAATATGTTCTCCCTCATATCTTGTCCCCGAATCCCATATAGTTATCGTAAAGACACGTAATAGATGGAGATGATGAAATGGCAGAAGCTTTCTTTCCGGAATTATTCAAAAGCTTCTTTATTGCTATGGGTGTACTGCTTGGAGGATCACTGCTCGGAGGATTGGCCTCTTTCGCCATGGGGCAACCTCTATTCATTGAAATGAGACGACTATCCGATTTCCTGCGCATCTGGGCCATCATCGCAGCGATCGGCGGCACATTCGATACAGTCTACAGCTTTGAAAAAGGCTTCCTGAACGGGGAAACGAAAGAGCTCTTCAAACAATTCCTGTGGATCCTCTCTGCCCTCGGCGGAGCTAACACGGCTGCCATGATCATTACCTGGCTGACACAGGAACATATGCCGTCATGAGGATTCCCCCTTTCTACCGGCTCCCCTCCTGGCAGCGGTTCTTCGCCGGAATGGTCGTTGGAGGCATCATCAGCTGGATGATCTTTCTCTTCATGTTCGGCACCATGCACGAAAAACAGGCCCTGAAGATAGAAGAGCAGAAAAATGACATCAGTAAATTGAAGAACACCCTGTCCTATTTACAGGAAGAATATAAACAATTGAATCAGGAAAACGAAAATGAACTCGTGATCCAGGAAGTCAAAATCAAGATCATTAATACAACCAAGACGAAGGTTGAACTGCTGGGTATCCATGAAACCGAGGACAAACTGAGCGAAGACTTGCGGAGCCTTCTGACCAAGGACCTTGAAACGGTATACGGAAATAAGGAGCTCATCAAGAAAATCATTGAAAATAAAACCGTTAAGCTGAATGATAAGAACTTTCGATTGAAAGTGAAGGAAATGTACTTTTTTACGACGACGCAGATTACATTGGAGTTGAAATATGAGGAGGATTAGATTGATTGGGTGGACCTGCCGGGTGGCGGGTTCTTTTTTTTAGATATTTCGGTTCATTCAGCCTTGCTGAGTGGCTTAGTGATGGGCCATCATCCTAGGTTCGTGTGGTGATTGCGTCATTTTCCATCGGGATTGCGTCATAATTAAATTTATTGCGTCATTTTTTTGATAATTACGTCAAAACCGACCTTGATTGCGTCATTCCCATTGACAATTGCGTATTTTTACATAATTATCCATAACCCAACAACTATTCCATCTTCATTGTATACTAAAATTAATCAAAAAAATCCCATTTAACTTGAGAATAATTTCCACTTCCATTCGTTGTACATCATGTAAAGGCCTTTCAACCATATAAGGAGCGAATTCAATGAAAAGTTCACCGACCAATTTCATTACCAGGTTAAAAAAGAAAAAAGAGGATGCATTGGAGTATATAATCGACGCTTACATGCCACTTGTGAAAACCATTGCTACAAAAATTCTACACAATCGAAATCGTCTGGATGTGGATGAATGTATCAACGATGTTTTCCTCACAGTCTGGCAGAATGCCCATCAATTTAAAGGCGAGAAAGAGGATTTCAAAAAATGGATTGGAATGATAGCCAAGTATAAAGCAATCGACCGTTACCGACAGGCTGAGAAACGGAATGCCCGTGAACAGCACGACGAATCCCTCCTTGCAAAATCAGGTACGCCTGGAACCGATGTATCCGTATTGCGCCGGGAAGAAAAAAACGAATTATTATCAGCGATCAGTGGGCTGGAAGAGCTGGACCGGAACATCTTCATGATGAAGTATTACCTGGAGCTGACCAATATGGAAATTGCGGATCAGTTAAACCTTTCGAAAGCAGCGGTGGATAACCGTTTATACCGTGGAAAGAAAAAATTAGCGACCACCATAAAGTTAAAGGAGCGGCTTGTATGAGCATGAAGGAATGGTTGGAGTTGGATATCGATTCACTTGAACTTGAAGAAGTGACGGAGTTGGAAAAAAAGCGAGTCAAACAGCATGTACTGAAGAAACGGGAAAAGAAGCATATATGGAGGAATATCGCGGTGGCATCCGTAATGTTGATCGGAATCTCCACTGCTGCTGGTTATGCCTACCCTTCCCTGGCATCGCAGGTCCCTTTCATGGATGATGTCATACAATATTTCAGCAATGACGAGACATATAAAAAGTTTGACGAGTTCTCCACAGATATCGGTCTGGCAGAAACGAGTAACGGGGTGACCGTACTGATCGACAACGCCGTGTATGACGGCACGAATATTACGGTCTCCTATGCGATTGAAACGGATAAAGACTTTGGGGAAAGCATGAACATCGGCGCCAATTGGTTTGACATCGTCGGATCGAACGGAAGCGGCGGAAGCAGTGAAATCACGAAGATCAGTGATAACCGCTACGTCGGTATATCGACCATCACCCCGAGCTTTAAAGGCGGTGACTATCCGGATAAAGTGGAAATCACTTGGGAACCCCAAACGCTTTCCAGCCTGTCCAATGACGTAAAGGTGGATGGAGACTGGTCCTTCGACTTTTCATTACAACGAGTGAATGGAGATGTCAGGCTCGTAAACGAAACCGTTCAGACGGATGATATTCACTTCACGTTAAAATCCGTTGAGCTTACCGATGTTTCTACGGTCATCGCCTACGAGCAGGCAGTGTCAGACAAACTTCTCGATGAGTGGTCCGAAGTAACACCTGCCTTCACCGTGACAGATGATTTGGGTCATGTTTACCTGGATGGAACGGGTGGCAGCGGATTTTCAGCGGATGGCGGTAAAACATTTGAAGGAACGACTTCTTTTGGTACCATCCAGGAAGATGCCACTCAGCTCATCATCAACCCCGTGGAAATCGCCAGCCTGATGTATGGGAAAGGTCACTCGGAAATCGAACTTGAACCAATCGTCATCGATTTAAAATAATCAATTCCTCCCTTATTCAAGTTGAAATCCGGACTTTAATAGGGGAGTTATGATTTCATCCAATTTTGTATCTCTCTCCCTACCCGGTCAGGACAATCCCAATGTACGTTATGTTTGGTATGATCAATTCCAACCACTTTCACATCTTTAATTGCCCCCAGCAGTTTCCCGATTCCGTTCTGACGTGAGCGATCTGAGGAAGGGACTGTTGCATGAAAAAATAAAACAGGGCACTCAATCGATTGATACGTTGTCGAACATGGTTCATGATAAAACGCTTTGATCGTTGCCAATAGACTCTTCCTGTCAGCTTTCAACTGAAAATGGTCATCCTCTTTCACAAAGTTTGAAGAAATGATCTCATCAAGTTGCGGATTCCATTGCCTAGTCGTGTACTCACAATAGGTCTTCACCACATCATTCCAAGTCTCATATGCGCTCGAATCAATGTAGTCCTCCCAGTCCCTAAGAGCTTTTCCCCTAGTGTATCCCGCAACCATTTCCGGGAAAACATACCCTCCATCTATTAAAATAAGACCCTCAATTTGTTCCGGAAATTGCTTTGCCATATGCAATGACAGGTCTGCTCCCCAGGAATGACCCAGTACATATACTGGTTTAGACGCTGCCCGTCTGATGACACCCATTATCCGTTTGGCAAGTGTGGTAAACAGATAGTCCTCTTCGTGGGGAAGGGGCTTTGTTTCACCGTGTCCGGGAAGGTCCAATAGAATGAGATGAAAATCGTTGCGGAGATATCCTGTGAGTTCTATAAAACTTTTGGAGTCCCCTGTCATTCCGTGGAGACATACTAGAGTGGGTAAGTGTTTGTCACCTATTTCATAAGTTGTAAAGCTGTGGCCGCCTACCGTTACTATCAATTCCCTCATGTTCATCCCTCCATAAACCTTACACACCTAAACCTATCCACCCCAACATACTTCTCACCTAAACTCAAAATCTCAAACCCTATTTTCTTATAAAACAACACGGCATCCCGATCCGTTTCAGCCGTTATACAAGAACAAGAAGAAAGATTGGTGATATAATCTACCATTCTATTGCCAATGCCCTTTCCCCTGTATTCCGGCATCACGGCGATATGCTTCACTTCACACCGATTACCATCCAGGAATTCAACCCCTATGCATCCAATCAGATCAACCCCGGCCGTAAAACCGAAAAGCCTTCGATTAGCCGATTGAATGTATAAATCATATTCTCCTTCTACTCTCTCTTCAGAAGTCGCAAAGGATAATAATGTCCTGACTTCCCGGTGCATGGATCGATCTCTGATTTCCTCCATAATCCGCCCCCTCACAACATTCTTTCCAAACAGTCGTGCAGCATCCCCTCGTACTCTACTTTCTTATAACGCTCAAAGCCAAGCTTGCTCCAAAACCTGAGACCTTTTACATTTTCAATATGCACAGCTAGACGCAGTCTAGACTGATTTTCATTCCTGATCAGCTGTTCAAACTGTCGGTAGGCTTCCAACGCATAACCTGTCTTCTGAAACTCCTTATGAATGACAAACAAACTGATCCAGGGACATTGATCTTTTGGGTTGCATAAACAGTAATCGACCAGCCCTATGTATGTACTATCTTTCTTGATAAGCAGTCGAATCGTACCCAGCTTTTCAGATTCTTCATACTCTGCACAAATCTCCTCATAACCAATGACCTCTCTATTTTTTGATAAAAGATTGTAGGCTGGATGTGAGTTCATGACTTCATGCTCGACCTTCCATTTACTGAGATGATTCTCTTCGAATGTCATCATTTGTATCCCTTCATCCCATTCTCAAATGCTTCCGGATCATCATTTTCTACTCCATGCAACGCTTCCTGCAGAGCAAATGTACCTCGATAGAAATTGATTCTGTCAAATATGTGATCCCCATTCGGATACATGTTCAGGCACATGCGGACGAAGTGTTCCCCATAACTGGATAACAGACCTGCGAAATCATAAGCAGGATCACCCACTCCCGCTTCACCAAAATCAATGATCCCGGTCACTTCATATCGTTTCGCATCCCATAAAATATTCGATGATCCAAAGTCTCCATGAATGAGGACCGGCTGAAAATCCAGCAATTCATTTTTCGATAGGAACGAATCAAAATGATGGCATACATCAAGCCTGGCTTTTTCATTCATATAAGGGAAAAGGTTTTCCTTGAATCGCTCGTATAAATCCTCTATTGAACCCCGGATATCAATCTCACCATCATCAACAGGCTGGGAATGCAACTCCAACAAAAAACCTGCCAATTGGGAGGCGATTTTTTCATGGTAGTTCTCATTTTCTTTAAATGATTCTGGCCACATGGGCTCACCCTCAATCAACTCGTATCCCGTGAACACTTTCCCCACTTCTTCCGTTTCCAGCGATTGATATAAAGGATACGGGACAGCTAACCCAACGTTCCCCTGAAATCCTTCCAATACGCTCGTTTCATGCTTTAGCTTCCTAATTCCCTCCATGTACTTCGAAAATCTGAACACAAGGGAACGATTCACGATGAGTACATCATTATTCTGACCGATTTCATTCATTTCGCTGAGAGTGATCATTAACTCCGGGTATACTTCTTTTATTCTTTTTTCATAAGTTGAAACCATATGTGCTCCTCCTATTTTCTTTCATATAAAAACAATTCATACTCATCCCTAAACCGGACTGCTTCCTCAAGGAACGGATAATGATTACTCCCCTCGAAGATAACCAATCTGGAATCTGGTATACCCTCAGCCATTTCGATTGAATACTTCAAAGGGCACTGAACATCGAATCTGCCGCACATGATCAGGGTGGGGACTGATATAAACTCCAATTTTCTCGTCACATCAAATACTTGCAGCTCACGGATGAAAAAGTTCATGCGTGCCGCAGACATCCCTTTATGTATACCCAGGGAAAAAAGCTCATGATATTTCTCAGGACGATGTAATGATAATTTCGTTCTTTCTACTGAAAGCTCTTTTCTCTTATCAAGGGATAAATCCGGTTGCTTCAACGCTTCAATCAAATCCTGCATCCTGCTAAAATCAGGGTGTGCTTCGTTGTATATGCAGTCCTCCGAGAAGGTCATATACTCTCTCGCAGCTCCTCCGACAATCACGGTGAAATCCAGACTATTTGAGAAGTGAATTCCGTAAACGATTCCTAACATCCCTCCGGTAGAATGTCCGGCAAATCCCCAATGACGAAACCCCAATGCTTCTCTAACAGCCTCCAAATCATATATCGTTTCCAGCATGCTTAGCTGATAAGATGCATTTGCTTTGTCAGATCCACCTGCTTCCCTTAAGTTGATCAAGAAGACCTGGTTGGTTCCTGTGAACGCCTCTGCGAAATAGTCGCCCGTCCTATTAAACTCGGAATAATGGTGGGTGACACATAGAGGATCTCCCTCTCCCTTCATGAATATTTCAAATACGGCTCGTGATGTATGCAGTAACTTTCTTTCCCATCCTTTCATCCTTACACCCCTTTTCACCTGTAAAAAAGGCTTCCCGAAATGGGAAACCTGATGGATCACGATTCTTCAAATCGAACGCTTAAAGGCTTGTTCAGATTTCTCAACAGAGGATTCACCCTGAAGTACAAGGCAAAGATCAGGTAACCTACACCTGATATCACCAAGAGGAATCTTCCGGAAGTGAACTCTCCGATCACACCGCCGAGCAGAAACCCTAAGGGACTCAGTGACCCTAGCAGCGACGAAATGAAGGCAAAACCGATTCCTATATATCCTTTTGGAAGATTGACCTGAATCAACGTTTGCACATAAATCCCGATGATGCCGATCCCCATCCATGATAAACCAAACAATAGGTAAGGCATGATCGACAAGTCCTTCAAGGTAAACGCCAGCACCCAACATAAGCCAGACCAAAGAGACAGTAGCGGCAGAATGCGATTTAGCGCTATTTTCTCTACCTTACTGGATAAGGCGGTCCCTGTCAGAGTACCTAAAGACATGGCCGTCAACCAGAATCCGTATTCCGCAGAAGATTCGGAAATGACCGGAAGCATAGCCATCCCCATCGTCGCCATCACATTCATAACGATAATGCCGAATACCATACTTAGAAGCGTTTGACGTCCTTTCACGACCTGAAATCCTTCTTTGAAATCTTCCTTGTACTGCTTGATGAAACGGACGGTTCGTACTTCCGTTTCCTTTTTCGACCTTGGGACGCTTAGATAGAATAAAAACAGCATTCCCGTCCCGATCAATAAGACGCTATTCGTCACATAAATCAAACCCAACCCAACAAATGCGATCAAGATCCCCGATACAGCATCACATATGATATCGAGGGTTTGATAAGAAAAGGCGAAAATCGAGTTCACTTTTGTAAGCTGTTCACGGGGAGTCAGGCTCTCAATGAGGGCACTTTCAGTCGGATACGTGCATTCCGATAACGAAAGGGCCACAAACATCAATGTGAATAACAGTGGCAGCCATAAGAGATTCGTATAATACAAGACAGAAATGGCGCTGACCAGCACTCCCTGCCCGAGCATGGCGACATAAAGAATCTTCTTCTTTGAAAATCGGTCAATAATGGGACCGTATAGAAATTGAATGGTGACGGGCAGAATGGCCACTGCACTTGTCAAGCCGATTAACAAAGGCGAAGACGTAGTCGATTTCACGTACCAAATCGTCGCAATCATGTAAAAGCTGTCTGCAAAATTGGTGATGATCCTGCCTGTCAACAGAATCATTAATTGTTTATTCATATATGAAAATCCTCCTTTAATGATAAGCAAATAACCCGTTGTTATCCGCTAACCTTAAGGCGGTTTCCACACAATGAATGAGTTCTAATGATCGAATGGATTTTGAAAACGTATGAGAATCATAGCTTCTTTCCTTTCTTATACTAGTATTGGTAATTATTTCATAAATATTTCGAATCTTCAACCTAAAATAAATAACCATCCCTGCAGGCGGATGTTCTTCTCCACATGCAGGAATGGTTTACTTTAGAGTGTTAAATCATTTGTCACCTGATCAGAGGCAAGCCCGATCAACCTTCTCCCTGTCATCCAAATGGCAATGCTCGTCACCCATAGAATCAGCGCAGATCCCAGACCGACAACAGTCATATAAGCATTGAGCTGATGTCCGCTCAATGACAACGTTTCAGGAACGATAAGCCAGGTGACAACAGGAACTACACATAGTAAAATGCCCGTGTAATAATAAATCCTGACTCGGAAAAGCCGTGCCAATGGCAGAAAATGAAGGCCGACGATCAAGGCAATGATGATCGGGATATATTCCGGGTGTCCGACAGCATTGCACACACCAATGGCAATTCCAATCGCTATCCCCTCCGCGGCGAAAATGGTATTAAACCACACTCTCATTTTCCTGCCATCACTCCCGCTGCGGATGGATGTCCCTTGTGGAAAATCCCTCGATGCTGAAATCAGAGAGAAACCTCCGACGGCCAACAACATTCCGATTGCTATAGCAACAGTTAATAACCAGGGACTTCCCCATCCCTGCAGTCCCATGACACCTGTATACGCCCATAATGTACCGAAAAACGCCATGAATAAAACACCCGAAGCCGTTCCACGCAGATCACCTTTAGAAACTGTATGTACCATCAAGTACACTCCTTTTCGAGTTTCATTGGAAGTTCAATCATTAACCATATCTATTCAGTTATCTTCTTAATATCACTGGCCACGACTCTTCCAGGAGAACCTTCCTCCAACACCTCATCGACTTTCATAACTATTTTGTCTCCCTCCGAAAATTCTTTGGCATCTTCCGTTTCTACATATAAAAAGGTAATGTTTAAATTCGATAAATCTTCCTCTTTTACCTTTTCCAGCGACACTAAATCGGCAGCCGTCAAATCTTCTCCAATCAGGATCTGATTTTCTTTCACCTCTATGATGTAACCATAGACGACATTTTCATTTTCGTTGCTTTTCTCAGGATGTTGGGAGGCATGGATGATGTACTCTGCAATATCAGTGAACGGCTTGGAGCTTTCATGAGATCCGCAGGCATTCCAGTTAAGCGTGTGATTCCCCCCATTGATCTTCACTTTCATCAAATAGTTATCCACCTGTTTTCCTTTAGGACAATCATCACTTGTAGGCTTGGACTGTAAATAATTTACCAGCACCAACTGCTTGTAGACCTCCTGCTTATCCTCATCGTTCAATTCGATTGTTTGTTTTTCTCCTTCTTTGGGGCCGTACCTTAACTCCACCTCAAACACATCCTGGCGGTTGACGTCATAAGAAGTCTCCAGAACCCCCCAGATTCCCCCCTTTACCCCTTCACAATCTGTCAGATAATATGAAAGATTGGTAGGATTCTCTTCCCGTTTCAGTTTTCCGCATTGAAAGGTATCAACCTCACCATTACCATATTGGTCTCTTGTATAGTCGTGTGTCACATTGATTTTCTTCCCATCGTAAGCTAAATCCGTGATTATGGGATCTCCCTCGATCGTATAGGATACGACTCTCAAATCTCCTTCTTTCTGTTTTTCTACTTGCTGATAGTAGTTCTCCATTTTATCCAATCCTGATATCCCGCCATGCATATTCACCACATCTGGATTCAACTCGGAATCGTCAATAGGTTTCGCTGCCTGATCACTGTCTTGACATCCTGTGAGAAGAACGAGAATAACCCCAAGCATCCATAGCCATTTTTGTTTCACCACTGTATTTCCCCCTTTGAAACTCTAAATCTTATATCCCTTTTCCTGAAAACACTCCATGAGTTTCTTTCTTAACATCAAATGGTTCTCCTCCGAATACAAATAATCACCATTGATCCAATGATCCTCTGAATAGGTCCATACAGGTTTGGTTATATACTTTTCCCCTTCCCACTCGTATCTAGGAAAAATGTGAGTATGTAAAAAAGTATCTGTATTCCCGTAAATCGAATAATTGATTCGTTTCGGATGACATACTTCTGTGATGACATCTCCGACTATGCTCATATCAAGTAAATATTCACTTCTCTGTTTCATATCAAGTTCGTTCAAAGAACTCACTTCAACTGTTGGCAGCAAGACGCAATACCCGGGCAAAAACTGGGTATCCCCCATTACGGCAAATCCACTTTGCATCTTGGCCAGGATCATGGGATTTTGGCCAGCATGGGCAGACGCGATCCGGTCTTTTTTCCAATCGTTTTGATTTAACTCCATAAACAGCCTCCTAATGGCAAAAGTGTATAGAATACCATGACAAACGAAATAACAATCATTAAAACAGAACGATAAAAATCAGGTAAAACCGAAACAAAGCCCCGAGGAATAACACACCAACAGCAGCCATTAAAAAGTATCTGAATTTGAAAAGCCAAGTGTACTTATATTCATTAGGGTCCTTCCACTTCCTACGGTCATTTTTTATAGTGTAAAAGAATAGTAGGACCAACGGCAGAACGATGAATATGATCATACCAAGGAAGAAAATCTGATTATAATACTCCATAGAAGATTCAGTCAGAAAAACCTTCAATACTTCCCCTAATGCCACAAAGAGCAAGACCAACATCATAACATGGGAAGTAAATATGGCAGAAAGTCTTCTTCCTTTTTTCAGGTCCCTAATAATTAGAAAAGGAATTAAAAAAAGAAGGATAAGCACCGCCAATCCATAAAAATATGTACTTCCAGACAAAAAAATCCCCTCCTTAGTTCATCACAAAAAACTGAGACATCCAGGCAATATAATAAGCACCAGGAATAAAGATCAATTGAGCGAGCAGCGTCCCGAACAATCTGGAGATAACCATCATGATGGAGAGACCTTTCAGCTCTTGATAATGTCCCTTTCCAGTTGCTACGTCATCTGCCAGTACGGATATCTTCGGGTCAATAAACAGCGTCAATAAGATCGTTGCAACCCCATTGATCAATCCCGAAGCCATGGTCGCACTGCCTGGTCGATCAGGTACGATGAGTGCTGCATAAAGCGCTGAAAGAACGCCAATTGTGTAGACCGCTGTAATGACCATATTGATAAAAAACAGCCTCTTTGGGATCCTCCTGAAATTGATTCCCTTCAAATATCTACGGCCCGGCTTGGCAATATGGTGAATCCCCCGTTTATAAAGGTCATTCTGAAACCCGAGCTTAATTAATCTCGGCACGGAACCTCCCTGCTCTGAAAGATGGATAATCCCCCTTGAAAACAAAGCAACAAAGGTGGGCAATAACACAATGCCTAAGATTGTCCCTAAAGTAGACGCACCGATCAGCACCCTGAACTGCTCTTCCACCACTTCTAATTTACGGCCCTCAGGTGCAGCATCGGTAAGCCCCCCTGTAAAAGGCTGCTGCATCATATTCGACATCCGTGAAACAATCACCATCATATTAAACAGGGAAAGGCCTGAAGCGATCAACTTCACCCTTGCACCGGATAACCTGACCGCATAAGCGAGTGTTTCAATGCTATGTATGATTAAAATGAATAGTGCAATCGAGATAACCGGTAACGATATGAATTCCAAGATGACAACTCCCTTTTTTATCCAATCCCATTATAGCATTTTAAAAAAGGAACATTTCGTATTTTTGAAATGTTCCTTTAATTCGTTAATTTCTATAAGCCTTATACCAATGATACGGCTGAACTTCTTTCAACGTCTTAAATTGAAGATCACCTTTTGGATGATAAATACCCACTTTCACATTCTCTCCCCAATAGAAAAGCCTCTCCTGGCAAATCCCACAAGGCGTAAGAACTTTGTATTCTGAGTTTTCATCATCCCGTACGACACAAATCGAATGAGTCACTTCCGTATCCAGTTTATGTGCCTCCAATATTGCCCCGGTTTCAATGCAAAGTTCTGAGGAAGCATTGATGATTTCCGGGGAAACGCTGGTCAGGATATCACCGCTTTTGGTATACATGGCCGCGGCACCTCCCCAGCCAGTTGTATATCTTTTTTCTATTAATGCTACTGCTGCATTGAATAATAATTGTTCAATATTCATTAGTTGTCCCCCATTATCAATACTATGAATTTAATACTACCGGGGAGCTTTACAAATTACCAGATGAATCCAGGAGAAAGCCCATGATAATTATGAACACCAAAAGGCCCCAAGCCATGAAGTTTAATGACTTGGGGCCTCACTCTATTCACTCATCCCTGAACCGCCGGAAAATAAGGAACCACTTCCTCCCCAAGCTCCTGAATGACTTCATCAGCCGGTCGCTGACTGTCAAACAGGGCAAAGAAGAGGTGATTGACTCCGGCCTGCTTGTAGATATTTAATAATTCAATCAGATAGTTCCGGCCGATCCGGAATCCCAGACGGATCGGTCTTGGGATTTCATTCGGATCCTCTGCAAGGTCCAGATGCATCGGCTGGCTGAATGGCTTGAAGACACCAGGATGGTACACTTTTACCAGGCTTCTCCAGCGCTGGATCGTCACTTCCTGGTCATGAGGACTGCGCGGATAGTACATCCAGCCATCCCCGTGTTCGGCAAACCACTTCATGTCCTGTTGGGCATATCCTGTGATGAAGGTTGGGATGCGCGTCGTCGGTTTTGGTACAAGATTGGCATCCCGGATATTCCCCCTCGATGACTCTATGTGAGGGAACTCCTTGTACAGAGCTTCCTGCAGATAGTGATAAGCTTCCACGAACTTCTGACCACGGTCCGGATGAGATGCCCCCATTGCGGCAAAGTCTGCCCGGCGATCGCCGGATGATACCCCAAGAAGGACCCTGCCCGGGAACAGTTGATCAATCGTGGCGATTTCCTTTGCCACCCGAAGCGGATGTCGAAGCGGCAGTACCGCGGCAGCCGTTCCGAGGGCAATATCCTTGGTTTGACTGGCAAGGTAGGTCAAGTAAATCATCATGTCATAAATCTGTCCGACAGCAGGATCTCCGAAGTTTGGATCCTCCAGGAGAACATCCCTGAACCACAGGCTCGTGAAACCCAGTTTTTCTGACAATTGGGCAAGCTCCACCTGCTTCTCCATCGTAGGAGTTTCAAATTGATAATTCTCAAGGGGAATGTGAAGACCCAGCGTCAATTCTCCCTCTTTGTACATACGGTTATACGACTTATGATGTGCAAATGGATTCATCTCTCCCTCTCCCTTTCTTCATTTGACTTGAGACGGCGAATAGTGCCGCTCCGGTCAAGATCGTAATGATAACAGCTTTTTCAATAGCTCGATGTTTATTGCGTCGGTTCGCTCTTTCCTTCCAAACCTGAACCATTCTACCGTCTCCTTTAGGCTGACTTTCGTTCGATGCCTCGCAGCCACGCTGTTAATAGCACAGCTCCTGCCACCATGATGGCACCGATCCACGGCGTATGAATCAAACCGATTCCATCCACGATAAGTCCTCCTACGAATGAACCGATGGCAATCCCCACGTTGAATGCGGCGATGTTCAGGGCAGATGCGACATTGACCGCTGACGGAACATACTTTTCGGCAAGATTCACAACAAGGATCTGCAGTCCCGGCACATTCATGAAGGCGAATAATCCCATTAGGAAAATCGCGATAAGTCCCGCCACTTTAAATGGTGCTGCAAATGTAAGAGCTACTAGAATGATGGCTTGCAGAACAAACATCCAGAATAACGCTTTTAATGGGCTTTTGTCAGATGCTTTCCCCCCGACAACATTTCCGATTGCAACGGCAATTCCGTATACAAGTAGGATGATACTTACCCATTTCGCACTGAATCCTGTTACGTCTTGTAATAACGGCGTTAAATATGTGAACGCGACGAACGTTCCGCCATACCCAAGGGCTGTGATGGCAAAGGCTAGTAATAATCGACCGTTCGTTAAAATTTTCAATTGTTCACTGAACTTGGCTGGTGGTGCTTCTTTCAAGTTCTTCGGCACAAGGATGGAACTGGCAATAATTCCGACAATACCAAGGAGAGCAACTCCCCAGAATGTGGCTCTCCATCCGAAGGCCTGTCCGATGAATGTTCCAAGTGGTACCCCTGTCACGGTCGCAACCGTCAATCCCGTGAACATGAAGGCAATCGCACTGGCCCGTTTATGGGCAGGCACGAGATCGGCCGCAATCGTTGATCCGATTGAGAAGAAGATCCCGTGTGAAAATGCTGTGATAAAACGGGCAACAAGCAACAATCCAAAGCTTGTGGACATGGCCGCAACCGAGTTTCCTACAATGAATAAGAGCATCAAGGACATAAGCAGCGATTTTCGGCTCATCTTATTGGTCAATGCCGTCAACACCGGTGCTCCGATGGCGACTCCAATGGCATAACCTGAAATCAATAATCCTGCAAGTGTGATCGATATCGATAAATCATCAGCAATCGATGATAATAATCCAACGGGTACAAATTCTGTCGTCCCGATTCCAAAAGCACTGATGGCAAGGGCAAGTAACGCCGGTGTGCCACCTTTCGTTTTTGACTGATTTATAGTAGCTGAAGTTGAACTCATAACGAAACTTCCTCCTTAAAATGTTTGTGATTTGAGAAACGAAGGCGCCTTCCGTTCCTCTGTACACATTATGATAATGGGTACAACTATTCGTGAGAAGTACGCACTTTAAAGTCGTGTAGGTACTTTTTTGTAACCTAGGTACTCCTAAGTGCCTATATTCCTTTCAAACCCCTTCTGCGAAATTCGGCAGGTACTGTTTGAAAAGCTAAACTGAATTATGAAGGATCGCTAACTTTTTGGGAAGAACGCACTTTGAAGTGGCATAGGCACCTGGAAGTACCTATGCATGGTAAGCTCTTTCCTGGTCAAATGATGAGGAAGTGGTTACACTAAAAAAGGAATGATGTGATAGAGGAGAGTAGATGATGAAAGCACTTGTATTTGAAACATTCGGTGGACCTGATGTCCTGCATGTCCAGGAGATTGAAGCTCCCGAAATCGGACCGGATGACGTTTTAGTTGAAATGAAGGCAATCGGTCTGAATTTCGCCGATGTATATAGAAGAAAAGGAAATTATCACTTAGCAGGAAACCCGCCATACATATGCGGTTATGAAGGGACTGGGATTGTCAAACGTGCCGGAAGCAATGTCACAGGAATTGAGCCTGGCGACCGCATCGCTTTTGCCGATGTACCTTATGCAAATGCTGAACTTGTGGCCGTACCTAAAGAGAAAGCCATACCTCTTCCAAACGATATTTCGTTTGAAACAGCTGCCTCCCTTCTACTGCAGGGCTTGACGGCCCATTACTTAACGAAAGACAGTTACAGCATAAAAGCAGGCGATACTGTTTTGGTCCATGCTGCAGCAGGCGGGGTCGGACAGCTCCTTGTCCAAATCATCAAGATATTGGGCGGCACCGTCATCGGATTAACGTCTTCGGAAGAAAAAAGGCAGTCCGCACTTGCGGTGGGAGCTGACCACATGTTTTTATACAGTGAAGATTGGAAACAGAACGTACAGGATGTAACAGATGGTAAAGGCGTGGACGTCGCATACGAATCAGTTGGTTCAACGTTGATGGACACGTTCGAATCAACCCGCATCGGAGGGACGGTCGTCTTCTTCGGTATGGCGGGAGGAGATCCTGTTTCTGTTGATCCAAGGATGCTGATGGACACTTCAAAAACCCTGACAGGCGGGGACTTATGGAATGTATTGACGTCCCACGAAGAACGGGTGAACCGCTCACAAGAATTATTCGGATGGATTCAGGAAGGAAAATTGAAGGTTTCTGAACCGACGGTCTTTCCTTTAAGCGAGGGTGCAAAAGCACATGAGTATTTGGAAAGCAGAAGGAGTACCGGTAAGATATTATTAATTCCTTAATGGAATCAATAAAAGACCCAGTCCCTAAACGGGATTGGGTCTTTTATAAATCCTGTGCCAACCGAATCATATCCCTGCACTGGATCCCATTCTCAAAGATTTCTTCAGGATAATGCCTCACGAAAAAGTCCACATCCACCCCAACAATCCTGAATCCACACTTCTGATAAAGGGCCAATTGACCGACGCCGGAGTTACCGGTACCCACTTCGATGGTTTTGTACCCTCTCTCACTGGCCACCTTCACTGCATCCATGACCAGCTGTTTCCCAATTCCCTGGCCATGCCTCTCTTCTGCCACAGCCACATTCACGAGCTCGATGGTTTCAGGTCTTGTTGGGAGCAGTACATATACTCCTATAATTCGCTGATCATGCTCCGCTACATAGCATTCTCCCCTTGAAGTGTATTCCTTTACAATCTTCTCTGAAGGATCTGCCAAAAGAAGCAGCTCCATTGGAAGTGTTTCATCTGGATTTTGTTTTCTGATGATCATATCTATACCTCCTTAAATATATGGTTGGCACCACAACAGGGGAAGAAAAAATATTCATCTAAGCATAACCCCTTTACTCGCCTAAATTACATAGTATACTAAGTATATATTCTTCATCTTGAAGATAGTGGTTTAAGCTAGGACCCCTTAGTAAATTGAAAAATTCCTTTTTGGGCTTACCTGTTTTGTGGGTAAGCTATTTTTTTGTTGAAAATCATCTAATTGATTCAGGGTGGTGTTCATGGCTCAATCCTTTAAACCAACAAGTGGGGGAACCGGGTCAATGAACAGCCTCAAACTCTTGCTCGCTTATTAGAAATTCCGCTGATACTTGTTGCGTCGTATCCTCTATTTTATTCACAAGCCCCATCAACCTTAAACCTGTATACTTATCTTGTTTACTATGGTATTGAAAGATATGTTCTTCTTTCTCTATCTTTTTCAAATTCTCTCCCTTGCTACCAATTCGTTCTTTAATCGAATCGTTTTGTAAATGGGGATAGAGCATGACTTTGACGATATATTCCTTATCTCTTTCAAGACGGTCAGTCGCATATTGGAAATACCCATCTGAATTCGTTGTAACTTTATCTTTACTGATCAGCGTTTGTCCATCTCTCATAAAATGCTCAATCGTGAGTATGGCCCCTTCCGGTAATCCAGTTTCCCCCTTTATGACGATTTGGTTAGGGAAATTGTACACTTTCCCAGATATGTCATAATCACCATCACTCAGTTTGGACGTTGACTGAGCTGAATGTGAAGAGTGTTCAGAATTGATGAGATAAAAGCCTGCAAGTGGGGTGAGAACCAATATAATCATGAGTATTGCTACATTAGGTCCGGCTGATTGGAAGAGTCGTCTTGTCCAGTTCCTTTTATGTGCCTTTCTCCATACCGTTTGGAATTCCACCGCCGATTGTTCATTATCCACTACATGATCAAATAACTTCTTCACCTTATCCTTCTTCATATAATCCCGCCTTCGTTAAGTCAAATTCCCCCTGCAATTCAAGACGTCTTAATTGCTTAAGAGCCGTATTTAACCTGGATTTCGCTGTGCCCAAAGGAATCCCTAGAATCTGGGAACATTCTCTCAACGTGAACTCTGAGTAAAAGTGTAAAACAATGATCTCCTTACTTTTCCATGAAAGAGAGTGAACGGCCTTCCACAATTCCATCAACTCATCTGATTTCAAGAAGCTCTGTTCTACTGAATTGACCTGATCATTGGCAATGTCATCCGAAAAGAACGAGAAACAGTTGACGATTCTTTGTTTCTTCATGAACGTCTTCGTCACATTCAAGGTAATGGTGTAAATCCATGGTTTCATTGGTCTTGAATCGTCAAATCTGTCATAATGGCTGTACAATCGAATAAACGTCTCTTGGGTGATATCATCGGCTAAACTTCTTAATTTCGTTAATAGCAAAGCTGTTCGATACACATAATCCCTATACTTTCTAAAAATCTCTTCTGCTTTTGACTCTTCAATAAACAATGGACAAACTTCACTCCCCTCCACTATTGATATCGCTCGGGATATGAAAGGAATCGAGCAGAATCGTCCTTTGCCCTACACTCCCTTTTACAACTTTATAAATATAATCGAACATTTGAATGCGGTTAAATTCCCCGTCTTTCACCAAACCCGGAGATCCGTCTCGGATATTTTCACCTTTACGCCCGTATATCTTTTGTATATTGGCAGGTTGTTCTTCTGGATTAAACGTCACAACTAATTTTTGATCCTCATCCCTTTTGTCCCTTGAAAAATTCGCACCGTAAGTATGGTCCCCATTCACTTTTACAATGGTTTCCTCTAGAACGGAATCCGTTTCAATGTCCCTCAACTCTACCTTAATCTCTGAACCTTCTTCTAATGTGCTGGTGCCATTAACTGAAACCGTATTGCCGACCGTCTTCACATCCCCTGCAATTTCTCCGTCTTTTTTTGAGGCAGCACAGCCACTAAGAATCAAGGCCAGTAATCCAAGTAACACTAGAACCCTATTATGAATCATCTCTATCCCCCATTTATTTATCATTCACTACTATTACCAGCAAACGAACAAAAGGGTTCGATGATCATTCCATTTTTTTCAAAAATAAAGAGCCTCACTCTATGAAAAGGGTGAAGCTCTTAATGAATCTCTTCTATTCTACTCTTTCTCACCTTCAGAGCTCTTAACGAATCTGACCAGAAACACTGTCCCCGTGCAGTTTAGCACAATGCTTGCACTCAGGATGACAGCCCACAGTGGCGTCGGGAGAGGCAGAATAAATGATAAAAGCAAGAAGATAACTCCTCCCAAAACAAATAGGATACCTTTAGATACATGGTTCATGATTTTTCCTCCAGAAGTATATTAATCTTAGGTTAATTAACTATTTTCCAAACCCGACCATCTTCCATCGGGATGATCTTGCCCAAAAAGCCAAAAGTTCTATAGGTCAGTTGTTCTCCCGTATCATACTCATAATTCCTCTCGTATGAAGAAAAAAATCCAACGTTTCTAAAATGGCCGGACCGTCTCCAGACGGCTTGATTGTCTTTTTCACAGTAATTAACCCCTCCATCTTTTGTACAAACTATGTCATTTTCATCCAACATCCATTGTTCCATTTCTTCACTAGTGGGAGAAGTATAATCCATGACAGCAAATAATAGGATGAATACTATAATTCCTAAAACAACCATTCTCTTTTTTGACAACACCATTCCACCTTTAATCAGCTTACATGTTTTGAATAATCAATTGGATACATCCTTCAGCCGTTGAACTGGATGTATCTACCTTCACGTCATAATTCATCCCTTCATGCACAATCGCAGCCTGTGATAAAGCCATTCCTCCAATACGGTCCCTCCGTTCTTTCTCACGGGCAGCCGCGACGGTCGGATCACAGAATACACCGACCCAGAACACCTGCGTTCCTTCCAGGGCAGTCTCCCATTTTTGACGCCCTTTCACTCCGCTTAAGAAAACATCGTCAATGATGATGCGGGCACCTCTTCGGGCCATTTCTCCGATACCGTGCATCCAGGCAGTCTCCAGTTCTTGAAATTCCGTACCCGGAGTGACCGAGCCGTCTTCATCGAACTTGATACCGCTGTCTTTCTTTAACATCGATTCAGGCATAGATTGGATTAGATCATCGATGCTGAATCGCAGCCATGGATCGGATAAGGCCTTTTGCAGATATTTCGCCAGCGTTGTTTTGCCGGAGCTTGAGCCTCCATTTAGGATGATGATGTTGGTCATGGGTATTCCCCCTTTCAAGTAGCAGAGCCAAAGTCAAATACTCGGTGCAAAAGACTGATCCCTGACCACCACTGTCTCAGGAACGAATTTAATCAGGACATTACTGTTCCCCAAACCTTGAAATCTCGAATCCCATCTTTCTTCATCCGGTCCTAGGTAACGTTCAAGCAATTTCTTACCAATCTTCTGATCAAATGGTTCTACCGTGGCTTTCCCTCTGAACCCTGCATGAAGTACTTTTCCGGTTGTATGGTCGAGATCTACGATACCGATGGCACACGAGGGGTTCTCTTTGATTCTTCCAGGAAAACTGTCTGAAGGAGGCGTCCCAATGATATAAATGTGTTCGTTTTCCCAATAGAACCATACCGGTGATTCTCTTGGACCTTCTTTTGATAAAGTTGAAAGGTGTGCAAATAAAGGTTTCTTTAAAAATTCATCTAGATTAAAGTGTCTTTTACCTGTGATAATGTTCAATACGTTTCATCCTCTCCGCATGGAGCTTCTCATTAAATTGAAACATTTTCCATCGCTGTCCGTAAAGTAGATAAAGGGGGAATCAGCAAATGAAAAAACTGGCTATGAAATTATTCATTTTAACGACATTGTTGGCATTGGTCGCTGGATGCAGTGCACCTAAGGAAAAGGATGAAAATGTGGAAACCATCCAAACCTTTCTGAAAAGCGAATTCACCGGACCTGATGATGAACTGAAAGCTGCATTTGAACAAGATGGCGCCTTTCCACCTGAGCTCAAAGAGTATGTAGAAGAGAACTATAAGCCTCTCGTGATGGATTGGGAGGATATGTTGAATGCCAACCACATACTGGTATTTCAAAGAATGGCTTTCGAGAACGGATATCAAATGAAACCAACCAATATTGATATTCAAAAGGATGAAGATCTTGCTTATGAGTTTGCGGTCAAAGTGGAATACAGCAAGAATGGTGAAACGAACACCGCGACCGTCAAGGCAAGAATGAATCTCAATGAAAAAGGGAAGATTGTAACCATTCGAAATATGGATGATGGTGGATTGTTGGAACAACTCAAACCATGAAGGAAAGACAGTTGACTGGTACTAAAAGGGAACTTCTAACAAAGGAAGTTCCCTTTTACTTGGACAGAAACCTTCATTTCATGGTCTTTCACGCAGAAGGTCCCCCGCCACCACCTGTTTGATTATTCGCATTCGTGGCTTGTTGAGAATGCTGAGCCGACTTTTGATAAGCTTCGTCTCTTGAGTCTGGCGCATTCTTTTTGATGCTGTCCCCATAAAACTCCATCTTCCTTGAACCGATGAAAATACGGATAGCAAAATAGACGATGACGACCCCAAGAAAAATCAAGAAATACATGATAACACCCCCAGCATTTCAGAATTGTCTTATATTTACTGTAACATAAATGGTTTATCCTTTTGGAAGTTCATTATGAGAGATTACATGTTTTAAAAACTCAATCTTCTCCAAATCCTTATGATTATTCTGGTCTGCCCGGTAGCTGTCTTTAGATGAAGCTTCGTAAACATGTAAGTACTGCTCCGGATTCAGCAGATAATAATTTACTTCTTCCACTCTATGTATCTCGAGCCTTTCTACTTGTACTCCTGCGAATTCCGGCAGCGTGTCGATAATACCGAACTCTACCGATATTCCATCTTTCGAGAATTCATGCTCATGCAAATCAATCAACACATAGTCCATTGACTCCATGATCTCTACAATCTCATTCCAGTTATGTATGGATGTTTCGGCAGGAACTTCCCATCCCCGCTTATCACCAGGCACGTGGATGTCCAGATCCTGTGCATCCCAGCTCCTGCCTGTGACCTCCTCCAACCCGACCGAACCCATGAGTAGTGGAGTAATACCTATCCCATTTAGCTCCCGGGCAATTTTAATAAATTCATCAAACTTTTTCATGGGAAAACTCCTCCCGTAGAATACTCATCCGTAACCGATCCACGAACTCCCCATTTCTCCATCTGTCCTGCCTTAATATGCCTTCTTCCACATAACCCATTTTTCTGTAAGACTTGATGGCCTGCTCATTATCGATCTCTACTCGGAGCCAAATCTTATTCAACCCGAGTTCCTCGAATCCCCAATGAAGCATCTCGCCCATGGCAGCTAATCCGTAGCCTTTGCCCCAGTATGTTTTATCCCCGATCGCGATCCCGAGTTCAGCATGCTTATTTAACCGGTCAATGTTTTTCAAATCGACCCAGCCGATGTGCTTGCCTTCTCCCGTGATGATCGCTTTCTGTTCGTATCCATTCGATTTGTTGATGCACATGTCAATCCAGGCACGGGTTTCTTCCAGGCTGAAGGGAGGATATTTTGCCGGCATGTTCAAGTGTTTGGTCACTTCTTGATCCAGGCACCACTGGTAACGATCTTCTGCATCATCATGCGTCAGTTCTCTTAATGATACGATTGGCCTTTGAGTTGTGTTCATTATCATTTCCCCCTTCACTCTTGAATGCTTCTGTAATGCTCCAGTATGTTGATTAGAATGGCTTTGTTGTATCCCGTTTTCCCATGAATCCTTTCAGCCCATTCTTCCACTGTTGCCAGCTTCCGGTCCTTTATCAAACCTTCTGTTGTACTCAGAAAGCTCTCCCAATTATAGAACTCCCAATGGGCGGTTTCAGATTGATACGGAATTCTGCACTCCAATAGTGGATGATTCTTTATCATATGTTGAGAATGCTCCGCAGCCTTAAGGAAGGTATCCATCTCGATTCGTTCCGTCTGAAAAGCTTGTTTCGATACTTTCCCATTCGGTCGATGATAGTGGACTTCGATACCGGTTGGATGATCTAGAACCTGCACCTTTGCAGCCGGGAAAAATCCATCTAATTTTTCAGTGGTATAATCGGGACTCTTCGTATCTATTAATATCGGATTCAACCACTGATCGCCCATGTCGCAAAGATATCGATCCCCATTTTCACTCAGCGCAATGACGGCCGCATGAGCCTCTTCCGAACCAAGGTTATGGCCGACGGGATACGCCTCGACTCCGTCCCTTTTAAACTCATCCAGTAACCAGAGTGCAAGATCCAAACAATTCCCCGACATGCCGAATTGTCCCCGGTGCTCGCGCATGAGAGAGACATCACGCTGTTTCTTCGCACTTCCCTCGTTATAAAACCAAACCTTCGTTAACGTCTCCATTGGGAAATCATTGAACTTATTCCATGTGTTTAATATGCTATCTGACGCATTCATGTTCGCACCTCGGATTGAATGTATGGCATGATATATCTCTTATATTCATCCGTCAGCCCGTGCGGAAGTTCATTCAGTTTGAAAAATTGAACTGAAACCGATTCAGATTCATCCACTTCCATTTTTCCGCTCACGTCCTTCGTGACATAGACAGCCGTAACGGAATAGAGTTCATCCCCATTCGATACCTTGAAATAATAATCCTGACCGGAGAAGATGTTGACCAGGGTCAGTTCCCCGACCTCAAGTCCGGTTTCTTCCTTCACTTCTCTCCTTGCCGTTTCTTCTAAACTTTCACCGAGCTCCATCAATCCTCCCGGGAGTCCCCAACCACCGTCTGTCCGGTGCTGAAGCAGGACTTCATGCTGGTCGTTTACGATGATGACGACAGCCCCGGGGAGAATTAAGGGTAGGGTGCCTACAAGTTTTCGCAGATCTTTGACGTAGTTCATTATTTCCCTCCTTATGAATGAATCATGACGAAGAAAGGGTTCAATTGACTTAAAAAACCAGCTTTGCACATGAATTCAACTCATTTAACCACTTTGTCGAATATCCTTCAGAGCTGCTTTTTCCGACTTCAAATTTCTGATTTTCGAAATGAAATGATTTATTATAAACCCCCCTACTAAATAGACCAGTAAGAATACATCCGGCACTTCTTCCCAGATTAATTCTGTCACAACAAACAATGCGATCGAACCCAGTACGGCTATCAACCACAATCTCAATTGAAATGTTCTCTCTGACATACAATCCAACCTTTTTTAATCTTTTGCTAAAGTGAATGTTTCCTCCTGATTATCCCATCTCACCGTTACCTCAACCTCAGTATCTTCACTCATTTTGGCATTCGTGGGACCTGATTCACTGCTGTCACGGATCACTCCATTCTCTTCAAGGGTCACACCCGTTCTGCCAAATCCACCAACTTCTTCTACGTCATAGGCAACATTCCCCACAGAATCAATATCCTCCCCTTTATACTTCAGAACAAAATCCTGTTTTTCAAAATCACTGGACTGGTTGACGTTTAGTTCAGCATGCCAGTGATCGGACTCTCCGGAGAAGGAGAAGTCTTTGGTGTTGCAGGCTGTTAACAAAAGAACCGTCCCCATTAGCATGATGAATTTTCTTAACATAGGAATACACTCCTAACATGTGATTCTAGATCTCTCTTTTCAAAATGTGTCTACATTTCTTAAAACGAGCTCGACTTACGAATGATCTCCCCATCAGGATTCACACTATATTGAGCAATCGAATTGGAGACCTCATCTTCACCCTTAACCCCATCCTTATAATTGAACGTAATTTCCCATGCCTTGGACGAGCTGCTGAATTTGGTTTCTTTTGAAAGGAGTTCCACATCGTTTAGATTGATTTTTTTAACGGCAGTTTCATTGTGATCCTTTACATCATTTTCAAATTGTTCCATTGCAATGTTCTCCGCTTCCTCGCTGCTGATTCCATCATTCTTTCCGCAGCCGAGCAGGAAAAGAACTACTGAAATACTTATCATGAAAATGAATATTTTTTTCATATGATGTTCCTCCCTGATACAACAGCTTTATTACTCACAATTCCAATTATTCCAGTTTATTGAAAGTAACTCAATGATTAGTTCATAAAAAAGAAGCTTACCTATTGTTTTTAATAAGCTTAGATAATTATAATTTTTTCTCAATGCCGGTCCTAAGCAAAATATCTCTTATCTCCATAATAGAAGACACAATGGCAAACGGAGTATGATCCGTTGGCTTTTCTTCCCCTCTGAAATTGACCCATATTGTTTCCATTCCTGCTTCCATGGGTCCAAGTACATCGTGAGTCCATGAGTCACCTATGAATATCGTCTCTTCGGGTTTCTTTTTGAAAGCTTCTAAAGCAACATTGTACATTCTAGAATCTGGCTTTCTAAAACCTAATGATTCTGCGTGAAATATCTTATCCTTGCTGAATATATCCCCTAAACCCATATTGAGTATCTTTTGGTGAGGATCATAAAGTCCGTTTGTAACAATGGCAACTTCATAATGCTTATTCAATTCATTCATTAAATTTAAGACGGATTCATCGGCAGTAATATAGTTCATACTGGTGTTAAGAAAGAGTGATTCCAATTGATCAATTTCCTCAACATTTGCTTTCACGCCAAAGGAATCAAGAGCACTCTTCCATCTTTCTCTTTTAAATTCAAATGTGGTTAGTTCACCACTTACAAGTTTATCTATTAGAAATCTTGGAGGTTGTTTTATTTTCTGCAAGAATCGTTTTTCATCCATTCCCTGTGTCATTGGATGTTCCGCAAGAGACTGAACCAGCCCATCGTCAAACCATGCGGAATTTTCAAGCAGAGTGTCATCCAAGTCAAATAGAAGAAGGCTATACTTTTTCATTGGTTTATCAACCCTTTAGTTTTTTAGAATTCAAGTTGGGTCTCTGTATGAGAAACGAGGATTATGAGCGTTGATTTCCTGAATATTAAAGATGTCTCTTCAACACACTCTCCACCCACACAACTTCACCCCTCTACTTCATAACGAATGCAACCGTCCCATCACCACGGTATCGTAATAACGTCCGTCCGATAATAATTTATCTCTTTTCAATACTCCCTCAACTTCAAAACCGTTATTTTTATAAAGCATGATGGCTTTTTCATTGGTTTCAAGGACATTCAAGGTGATCTTCTTAATGTCGTTGTCATCTGCCCAGCGTATGCTCATCTTTAGTAGATTTTTCCCGATAGCGTACCCCCAGAATGCCTGTAATACGCAAACACCAAACTCAACCTTATGAGCTGCACGCTTTAAGGATGTCCCCTCACATCTGGAGAAACCAGCAATCCTGTCCTCGACTTCACAAACCAGGAAGAGATTTCTCGGACTCTCTGAATCTTGTTTGATGATCTGATTGAAGCCCTCTTCGTCTATGTACGCCTCTCCTCTTTCCCTGTCCATGTTTTCCGTCTCTCCATCTACTTGGAGCCGGACTTCTGAAAGCTTGTGCGCATCTTCTTCTCTTGCTGACCTTATAATATAAGTTAGACTACGAATATGAAATTCTATTGGATGAATAATGATCTTGATTCACTCCTTGAACTTGTGCTCGCTATACCCTGAAACTATTATCCATTAATTTCTAATTCCTAACAACCGTTATCTTGATCATCACATCAAGAAGTAGCACTCGAATACCTGCCCAACCCCTTCCTCCACAAAAATCCTGTAAACTGCGATATCACAAAGGTCAACAGAAGCAGTCCCACCAGTTGAACCAATGAAACTCCATGGAACAGCGCATATGTCGGAACTGCAGCCACTATTCCAACAGGAACGATGGTATAAAGAAGCCACTTAATCATCGGTGGATACAGATCAACGGGATACTTCCCCATCGTCCATATACTTGAAAATAGAATGAAGCCGCCACCTGTTCTACCGAGCCAAAATGACAAGATGCCGATCCACATTCTGAAGGAGTAGCTGATGATGAGGGAGCAGGATAACAAAAGGACAAACTGAATGAAATGAAGAAGCACGACCTCATCGAAATGAAAAAAGACTGCTCCCGTTATGACGGTGAACCCAAGTAGGATGTCAGTGATTGCCCACACATTGCAGCTGCCGAAGCTCGATAGGAACTGGGCATTCTCCGGTAGTAATAGCGTTTCGTCCAAGTGACCGTCGACGACCTTATCTGGTAAAGCTTCAATGTTCCCCATGACAAAAAGGGAAAGGACACCTGCCACCAATTGGTAGACTCCAAATAACGTGATGATTTCTACATATGTCCATCCTGCCAGTGAATCTGTAAATTGAAACACAATGCGGAGGCCGAATACTCCGCTTGCGAAATAGAAGAGTGTAGAAACTGCCTGTGTAAGAAAATTGACTCTGTAAGGCAGCTGGGTCATGAGCGACATTCTAAAGAACAGGAATACTAAAGCCAACTTTTTTCTCATTTTCTTAACCTCCAAGAGCAGAATATCGTTTAATGCCTTTTTTATATACAAAGGTACTGCATAGGACCAGAATGCCGATCCAGCCATACTGCAGGGCAAGTCCGGGAATGATAGAGATGCCACTGGTGCCGGTCAGGACTTCAGCCGGGAAGCCCAACATCCCGTAAAAAGGAAGATAGTATAACCATTCACCGAAACCTCCCTGTATAAGCAAAAGTGGAGCTACTTCTCCTCCGATAAAGAAGATGGCCACTTCACCTGCGTTGACTAATGATTGAGTTTTTTCAGTCCAGAAGGCAGCGAGTGTCAACAAGTAAAGCCACAGAAAGCGGAGGATGCAGGCGTTGAAGACAGTCAGGATAAAAAGACTTACCGTTGTGAAAGACGGTGTACTGTCACGGCTTAGCCAAACCCAAAGAGCGATGAGCATGGGGATGGAAATCGTATAGGACACCATTTTCACAGCAAGGTTTTCCCCAATGACGACATAAAGCAAGTGATGGGGCTTCAAAAGCAGATTGGTCAATTCACCGTTGTAAATCTGCATGCCAAACATATGGTGTTCATATGAGACTGTCAACTGTCGCACGATGACAATCGCTAAATAGTAAATCAGGAACTGACTGGATCCCCAGCCTCCAACGACTTGCCCTTTTGCCGTGACCGTTTGCCAAACAAATAACGAAACTAACGGTGTGATCAAATGAGAAAATACGAGCAGGTAGATGAATGACCTCCAGCTAAACACATCCATCGTTTTCCATACCGTATAGCCCTTAAGCAGGCGATAGCCGTTATAAATAGCGATTCTACTCATTCTTTACACCACCTCAGTTTTATATAGTTGTTGAATCGTATGATCAAAAGGCGGATGTTCGACGGTCAAGTCAAGAATGGAATAGTCGGATAGTAAGCGGGCGGTCACGGAAGGAACGTGTTCATTCGAAACGCGAATGGTGTAATTCCCTTCCTGAGCGTCTATTACCAACTCAGATAAGTCGGCAGTCAGCACACTGGACTTTTCAAGGGTAAAGACAATCAATTTATAGGGAGTCAACTGATCGACCATGTGACTCATATCTCCATTAAAACGTAATCTCCCTTTATCAATGACCATCACTCTCTTGCACAACTGGGTCACATCCTCCATGTAATGGGAGGTCAACAGAATCGTTGCATTGGTTTCCCGATTATATTCTTTCAAGAAATGCCGAATCCGTTGCTGGGCATCGGAATCAAGACCGATCGTCGGTTCATCCAGAAAAAGGACTTCTGGATTGTACACAAGTGAACAGGCTAGACCACAGCGCATCCTTTCTCCTAAAGAAAGAGTTCTAAGCGGCTTTTTATAATAAGGCTCAATCTGTAACCAATCGACAATCTTACATAAATCCCTGGTGAATTCCTGATAATCGATGTCATAGATTATCCTCTGCATATGAAGTGCGTCCAATGCTGTCAAGTCAGCCGGTGCAAAGAGAGGCTTGCTTCCCCGGATTAAGGCAATCTTCTTCAAATAGTCATGTTGACGTTGATGAGGTTTATACCCGAGAACATTCACCTCTCCTTTCGTTGGATGCAGGATGCCGCTGAGCATTTTCAATGTGGTGCTCTTTCCAGCTCCGTTCGGTCCGATAAACCCCACCATTTCCCCTGTTTGAATCTCGAATGAAAGATCCGATATCGCACATACCTCTTTCTTTTGACGCTTTATAAAACTGGAAATGGCCCCTTTGAGTCCTGATTCCCTCACAGGGACCTCATAGACCTTCCCTACATTTTGAACCTGCAGCATAAGTATCTCCCCTTTTATGATGATTGAAAATTTGAAATATTTTACTTATACTTTAATCGTAGCACTTTGTTGCAAGGTTCGAGGGTTTGTCAAAATAGAGGTGGAAGGATCATTGAATCCTCAATAGAAAGTCGGAATGAGACTTTCATGTTTTACGTCAATGTTTCAGGAGGAGTCAGTAAAATTGCGAATTTATAGAGGAATCGAAATCACCAGGCCATTTAATCTAAGTGCAGACCTGCTCAGGAAATATGAAACGTGGGGATTCATTCCCAGTGCCCCAAGGGGGAAAAATAATTATCGGCAATACACCGAGATACATAAACGATTTTTTGAAGCTTCACGTCTTATGTTGGCTGGTTACTCATGGACAGAAGTAGCGAAAATGATGAGGCTCGTTGTAAATATGGACCGGGAAGCAGCCATCATCTTAGCGGTAGAATTCCAGGCAGAACTTGTTAAGAACTACAAAGAAAGCACGCTGGTTCTAGAACAGTTGCAATCCACGTTGAGCAGTCAAGAAACTGTATCACATGTTCAAGTAGACGGCCCCGTTACATACAAAGAGGTGTCAAAGCGACTAAGCCTGCCGATCTCCACATTAAGAGTGTGGGAACAACAAGAGCTTTTCGAAGCCAGCAGAGGAGAAAATAATTACCGGTATTTCAATGGGGCATTACTAAACAAGCTGTTTATCATCAAACTACTTCGCTTATCCGGGATGGGGTTCGATCAATGCAGAGAAGTCCTGAAAGGAATGGAGACAAATAATTACCGAGACATCCTCCCCATCCTACAAGGACGGATCGTGGATATGAGAGGGCAGATGAATAACGGATTGAAGGCGTTGGGAACGTTGAATGAGTTGGTGACTTATTTAGAGGGGATCCATTATTTTAGTGAGTCATCGGAGTAAGGGCTTTTTCAGAAGACAAAAAAACCGGAGATTGGTCTGCAATCTCCAGCTATCCGGTTTCATCGCTGTGACGGCCACGAACCCTGCATCTTCCTCAACTACATGATTTGCCCCGTATGATAGGCATCATGAAGCATGATGTCCAGAAGCTTTTCTTCGAGAGAATCTTCTTCAATCTTTGCTTCTGTTGTTTGACTGAGCGCTTCTCTAAAACCCTGATGTGCGGTCTCTACGCGTTCAACAATTGCTCGCCATTCCTTGTCGTCATTGACTTGCTCAGTCAGGTAGAAGGTATCATTACCGTCAAGAGGATTCGTCCATTCACGACCTTCCAATTTGGCCGTCAACCTCTCTTTATAGTAAATAAGATGATTCACATTTTCCCAAATGGTTTTGGTCGCTTCCCCATCCGGTCTCCAACAAGCTTGAACAGCCGTGAGCCCTTCGATTGCAGGTTTGAAAGGGGCATACCAGCTTTCCTGGTCGTAGGTTGTGTCGAGCATTCTTAAGAGCAAGGTTTTTCGGTTCATTTAATGTTCCTCCTACTAATTTAGTTTTCTACTTAATATTTCATCATAAATTGAATAATTCCTTGCACAATCTACAAAACAGATAACGCTTTTCAAATCTCTTCTTTGACAGTAACTGTTGAAGGTATACTTCCTTTTTCCTTTAAATGCGAAATCGTTGTTAACGCACAGAGCAAAGCGGCGATTAGGGCAATGATGAGCGTAGTTCCAATGACTAAATATTTCACTCCATATACCTCACTCAATAACCCTGCCAGCAAGATTGTTACTATTAGCATTGAACTCTGGAATAAACTCAATGTTGTTCCTATCCGACCGATTTGATGGGATGGGATGCTCGTTTGGAAAAAGGTTTGAAAGCCTGTATTAGCGAACGAGGAGAAGAAACCGAGTATGATAAACCCTATACTTGCTACTAAAAATGTCGTTGAAAATGAGTAGATAACGTAGCCGGCACTGAACAAGCTTGTACCAAATCCAATCATATATGGGATTGTCATTTTTTTTGCAACCATTGACATGAGTATGGATCCTATTAAATAGCCGGCACCTGTGATGCTCATTAATAAACTGAACTGACTTTCTGTTAATCCAATCACTTTCTGTGTAAAGACAACTTCCTGGGAATCCAGTGCTATCGCTAAGGTCATGATGAATTGAAATAAAAGATAGACGGCCAGGAAATACCGGTGCTTCTTTAAGAAATGCAGCACCATTCGTAAATCATCTAATATGATCTTTATGTACTTGGATTTTTCTACAGTAGAATCAGATCTTATGTGCAGATTGGGTAAAAAGAAAATCATAACCCCTGATATCAGGAAGGAAACTGCGTTACACCAAATGGCGACCTGATATGAACTAAATTGAATTAATGCACCTGCTATGGCTGGACCCAGCACTAGAGAACCTGTTGTGAGAATCGAACTGAGTGAGTTATACCGTAACAAGTTTTCCTTGGGAACAAGTTGTACCGTGTAAGCTGTGGAAGCAGGTCTAAAAAAAGAGCTGCACAGGCTTATAATAAATAAGACAGCATAGATGGACCATAACTCGGACATCAAGGGAATCACAGCGACAAAACATCCCCTCAACACATCCATTAAAATCATAATATGCTTTTTGTAAAGTCGATCAATGATGCTGCCTGACCAGAACCCCGTGATGATGCCAGCTATCGGTCCAATAATCCAGAGTCCGGCAACAGCTGCTACAGAATCCGTTTTGGCAAAAATAAATAAATTCAATGCAACCAGATAAATGAAGTCACCAATATAAGAAATCCCAACGGCACCCAATAACAGTCCGGGCGCTTTCCACTCTCTTAATGATCCCCTCATTGATCCTTAACCTCTTCAAATAAACAGGACACTTTGAATTCCTGTTTTTGATCATCCTTTGACAGATGCCTTTCCCATCTGACAAAAAGCTGCTCCAGCTCCAACAGGAATTGTTCTTTTTCTTCTGGATTTAACGTTAAGTTTGTTGAAAGAGAAGAAGGAGCCTCAGAGTCTTGTTCTTCTAAGACGAACCTGGTCGCTTTAGATCTATAATACTTCTCCAAGATGCCCCCTTTCTTCTTCTCCTTCACAAGTTCCAATATCCCACCTTTATAGAGAAGTTGAATGTGATAATGGACACTCCCTACAGATTTCTCCAATCTTTTCGCAACTTCCATTGCGGTTAATTCCTCATGCTTTAACAGATGAATAATTTTTATTCGAGTAGCGTTTGAGATCAACTTCTGCTGCTCCATTGAAATGGATATCGACGATTCATTTTTCATGATTAATCCCCCTTATTCTAATATTATAGATTATTCTATTTTTTTAGAACATCTCCTTCTTTTTTTAGAAATCTTTTTTCAGAAATTTAAAAAGCGCATATCTTAACACGTGATATGCGCCAGTAAACCTATTTTGTTTTTTTATAAGTACCCAACAACCTTTTCAATTCACTGCCGGATACATCCTGCGTGACGATTTCAATTATATAGTCACCGCTCTCTCCTTTTGCGAGAACCTCATCTGTGCCTTCCACTTTGAACATACGCCATTGAATTCCGTTCATTAGCATAGAATCAATTTCTTCGCCTAGTGGCCTTACAAAATCGCCTGTTTTTCTGAGGTATGTGTCCTTAGGATGTATCCTTGTGTAAAGCAAACGAGATCCGGATCCAACTTCATTTACAGGCTTGTCATAACTGTAGACGACATAAGCGTGAAGATCCTTGCGGTATTTTTCAATACTTGCAGAAAAAGGGGAGAGTTTCGGATTGTTAAACTCATAAAACAAAGGCATGGTCTTCCTCTGAATGGCCATTACTTCTTCTACTTCAGTCCGTTTTGTATCAGCATGTTCAATGACTTGGAGTTCCCTATCCCTCTCATCCCTAAAAGAGTGAAATCCGTCAAGATCAGGCTCGAACTCATTTTCATGGAATGTTTTATTAATCTCCAAGCTTTTTGGATGTAAATAACTGACTAGTTCCCCGGTATCACTATATATCTCATTTTTCACCATGATTCCAGTATCTTTATCCACCCACATCCTAAATTCTTTTTCTTTTGGTTGCATGGTATCGACCAGGCTATCGTCCAGTGTCCCTGCGATGACCAGCGTATTATGTCCCAATAGTTTCTCATTTTGCTTTTCTATTGACCATTCATTTTCAGGTCTCAAGTATTTAGCGATGAATGTATAATTATAAAGCGAAATTCCCGCTAACATGTTTGGAGGAGTCTCCCTAAAAATGTTCATGGTATCGTATTCAAGAATATCGTCTGGATCCATTTTGAAAATGTCATCTGCCTTTACAATTGGTATATTCTTTTCCGGCATTATGCCGAATTTTACATATTCCATTGAGTCTAAATCAAGGTGCCAAACATTGTGTTTGTTATAATATGTTTTACTTACCTTCTCTTTCGATTGGGGATTCTTCGGATCTGGATAATCGATTACCTTCTCGTATCCACCAACCACACCTTTATTTCTCACCTTATACTTAACCGTTGATTTACTTAAATAGTATACTTCGAATTCGCCGGCCGCTGTCTCAAAGTAATCGACTGAATTAAATAACTTATGAAGGACTTCCTCTTTTGTCATAACCTCATCGTTCTCTTTTGGCTGTGGGTGAGTATGCTCTTTATGTTCTTGAACCTCATTCGATTTTTCATTCTTTTGAGAAAGACCTTCGTCTTTTGATAAACCCAAATGATCCATTATAAAATAGCCGGCGACTCCTAAAAATAAGACTGTAAAACAGAAGCTTAAAACCAACCCTATACCAAAGTGCTTCTTTTCTCTACTCGGCTCACCATTACTTTTAAAGTGGTTCCTAACAAACGCTTTGTTTCTCTCCCTGAAATCTAAATCTTTCAGTACCTGTTCATCCAATTCTTCTTTCAATTGATTCAACATATCACTCATTTCCCTCCCCTCCTTTAAGCTTCTTCCGTAACATGTTTCTTCCCCTATGTAATCTGGATTTGATTGTTTGGCTGCTGACCCCCAACAAATCTTGAATCTCCTTATACGTAAATTCTTCATAGTAAAACAGAATCATGATTTCACGATATTTGATTGGAAGACCCAGTACACTTTGGGATAATTCTGTTTTTGCTTCTAGATTAAGTAACTTGCTCTCTGGGGTATGATTTGTGATGCTCCTTGAAGAAAAGAAATCACTAAACACAAGGTTCCTAAAGCTCCAGCTTTTCAACCGATCCTTACACAGATTTACCGTTATGGAGTAAATCCATGTTTGATAGGATGATTCTTGACGGAACGTATCAAACTTTTGATAACACTTTATAAACACTTCCTGTGCCACATCCTCTGCGAGTTGCTCTTGTTTCAAATAGGTATAAGCAAGTCGCACAACCTTCTTACCGTACTCATCCATTAACCATTCAACCGTCTCTTCTCTGCTCATTTCATTTTGCTCCATATACAACTTCTTATCTCCTATCATCATGTACTCCCTTTCAACCTTTAGACGACGCCCAAATTGAATGGTTGCGAATATTGTAAAAAAATCCTTTTATGCTTTTATTTTCATATTAGCATTGAAGTCAATGAAGCCCCTCTACATAAATGGACCGATTCAAGAAAATAGTAAGAACACAAACATAAAAGGAGACTTAAACAATGAGAATAGCCATCCTGCTAACCTTCATCCTTGTATTTATTTTTCCATCAGCACCCTCCGCATCTTTACATAATCAAGTTAAAGCCGCCTTTATCAGGGATGGAAACTTATGGACATTATTAGATGGCAAGGAAACACAAATAACGAATTCAGGAAACGTCCATTTCAAACCAAAATGGTCAACAGACGGAACGTTGATTGCCTATCAAGTGGAAACATCTACCGAAGGGCAGTCGGAGCTTTGGACCTATAATCTTAACAATCAAAGTAAGAAAAGAATTTCGGATAACGGCCATGTACCAAAATGGGCTCCCCATAAAAACCATCTAGCCTATATAAACAACGGTATTTTAGATATTTCAGACCTCAACCGATTCTACAACATCGCTACCGGGGTCAGTGATTACACGTGGCTTCTGGATGGCAGTGGGTTTCTTCTGTCTTCATCGGGAACCCTCAATCCGGATGGATGGTCAAGCGCGTCTTTGTTCATTAAGAAAGTCAGTGATAACTATGAGGACATCGTTCTATTTGGAGGGGTGAAGCCATTCTTCACACTCCCACGGGAAATCGGTACAAACGATCAAAACAAACTGATTGCGGTCTATGCCGAGCAGCTCACCTATTCGCCGAGTGGCAAGTGGATTTCATTCGTTGTGTCTCCAACCGCTTCGTGGTCCATGGACAGCAATATGGTGTGTGTCATTGATAAAGACGGGAAAAATTTCGAGGTTTTGGACGAGATGATTTTGGATGTCGGCCAGCCAAAATGGTCACCTTCTACAGATACGTTAGCTTACATTGCAGGCGGCGGGAGAATCGTATTCGGTTTTAAAGATAAGGACCTTAAGGTAAAGGAAATGCCGGTTTCAGGAACGTATACACCCGCTCATTACGCAGATCTTGATTTTGACTGGATGACCGATAAGACGCTTGTGGTTTCGAGACTTAAGGAACAGGCATGGACAAACGATTTCAGCAAACACCCACTGCCAGCTCTATACACTCTGAATATAAATTCTAATAAACAGAATAAGATAACGAGTCCACCAAAAGGATTCGGTGATTATGCCCCTCAGTACATCTCATCTATTGGAAAACTCGTTTGGTTAAGGGGGACATCCCTGACTGATTTGAAAAGGGATCTTTGGATCGGGAATCCGGATGGGACTGAAGCTGGGGAATGGATTCGGGATGTTGAGGAGGTTGTTTTCTACACAGGTTGATTCAAACATCTTGCGCGGGATGTGCTTTCGTTTAAAGAAAATTCGACATCCCGGCATGATTATCTGAAATCTCGCATGATAATTTTTAATCCCGCATGAAAAAGCCAGATCTCGCTCGATTATCTTTCATTTGGCATGATTTCTTACAAAACCCGCATGATTCTCCTGTCAAGAAGATTAAGGAGCTAAAGAAACCATCCCTGTGGTATGTCCCGGCCCCTATTTCCAGCTAAAACAGAACAATCATAACTTAAAAACAGAGTACTAAACATTAATTTCAACTCTCAACGAGTAATCTCCATCACAATGACATCAAACAACTCCCCATCTGCATATAGTAAAAATGCCCACTCCCCGTGTTCAGGAATCGTCACAGACGACGGAGCATGAACATCCGCACCGTTATTCTCCCCTCCTAGAGGAATCGTCCAACTCTCACCATTATTTAATACGGGGTATACGGTACCTGAGTCTTTGTGATAACCAACAACAGTCAGATTTGAAGCGTCCGTATTCCATAGATGCCACATCCATTTTTGGCTGGACAGGCTTGGCATATCGGCCCCGATGATACCGGACTTTCCTTCATTCCCGATCATATTCTGTCCAAAGGTAGTCGCTTTTTGATCCCAGTTGATCGCATCAACATCACTATCTTGAACGTAGGAAGTGATATCATCAGGTAATATAACAGGGCTCTCCTCGTTTTCATTTACATTGACCACCACTTCACCGTACACCTTGTCGTCAAGATAGACTTCATATTTCCATATCCCGCTATCAGGAACCCGAAAAGTGGTGGTGAAGCGCTGTAAGCTTGAGTACCCCATTGAAGGCTGTGTGATTGTTTGAGGGGCCACTACTTCCACTCGATTCCCTGTATTTTTTTGAATCGCAGAAATAGACAGTTCTTTTCCTTTATACGTGTCAAAAGGTTCTTTGAAACTAAAAATATATCCATATGCCTTACCCGCCTGAAGCTCGGGGTCAGGTAAGATGCTAAATAAAACTTTGTCATTCTCTTTATACTCGTGATGGACTTTCCACGGATCTGGGCTCCCGTTACTCCCACCACTCTCTTTCACTAACAGTTCTGTTGAAACAAAGAAACCTATTAAACAAAGAACAACAGATGTCATGATGAAAATAATGAATGGATTTGGGCTTTTTGATTCCATTGGACGGTGAACAGCATGGCGAATCTTGCTTTTTTGGATATCCGTGAAATGCCGGCCTTTATGCGTCGTAGTATCCATTGCTCTCTTTAACTCATCAAGCTTACGTTCCATCCTGTTCCCACCTTTCCATTATCTCTTTGAGCTTCCCTCTGCCTCTATTCAACCTTGTTTTGATCGTGTTTCCGTTCACACCCAACAGTTCTTGAATCTCATCAATGGAACATTCTTCATAATAATAAAGAATAATCACTTCTCTATATTTAACGGGTAAGTCCAGAACGCTCTTTGAAAGAACCTCTTCCTCGCTTCGTTTCACTAAAGTCATTTCCGGTAATGCTTCTTTTGATGTAAAAAGAGAAAACAGGCTCGAATTCATCACCACTCTCTTAAACGCCGAACTCTTCAGGACATCCTTCGCCCGATTGATGGCGAGTCGATAGATCCATGCTTTGAATGAAAGTATTTCATCTATTTTTTCAAAATGCGTGAAGCATGTAACGAAGACTTCCTGCACGATGTCTTCGGCCATACTCCAGTCTTTCACATAGTTGTAAGCCAATTTCGTCAGCCGTTCTCCGTACTCATCCATGATGCTTTCAAGCCACGCATCCCGGTCTGAGTTCTCTGCATTCTTGACCTTCCTCACACGATCCTCACCTCATTCCCTTTAATGCTAAGACGAATCAAACAGGGGTTGGTTTCATTATTTTTTTATAAAACTGCCATTTACTGCATTCAACACAGATGGATGAGTATCCTTTGATTAATCCAGAAAATAACATATACTTTTAATAGATTAGAAGGAGGGGATTTTCATGGCTATTCATCATAAAATCATCGGAGACGGTTTTCCCATCGTGATGGTCCATGGGTGGACGCTCGATCATCAGGCGATGATGCATGCAATGGAACCGAATTTCGAGGGCAGGAGCGGTTGGCAAAGAATTTACATAGACCTGCCTGGAATGGGTCAGTCGGAAGCGCAATCGTCCATCAAGAATTCTGATGATATGTTAGCAGCCGTTCTTGAAAAGTTGGACGAGCTTATTCCCGATCAACCTTTCATCATTTGCGGGTATTCGTATGGAGGGTATATGGCGAGGGGGATGGTAGAAGCACGGCATGATAGAGTTCGAGGCTTAATGCTCCTGGCACCTATGGTCATACCTGATACTGATAAAAGAGAATTACCGAAGCAGATCGTATTAAAAAAGGATCCTGATGTGCTATCAAATCTCTCTTCACTGGAAGCCGAGGTCTTTTCTGCGATGGGCGTCGTGCAGGGTCAGAGGGAATGGGAACGATTTCGTGATGACATCCTGATGCCTTCCACTCAAACGAATGAGGAGTTCGTAAACCGGATCAGGGAGAACGGATATGGGTTCACCTTCGAGTTTTCACATACACTGGACTATCCAACGCTGATCCTAACAGGGCGGCAAGACCATGTAGTCGGATATCAGGATGCGTGGCGACTGATTGAGGATTATCCAAGGGCATCATTTGCTGTGCTTGATATGGGTGGTCATAATGTGCAGATTGAGCAGGAAGAGGTTTTCAACTCCCTGGTGCAGAACTGGCTTGATAGGATAGAAATAATTGAATAGATATCACGTTCAAAAAACGATCAAGGTTGAATCCTATGATCGTTTTTTTAAACAACTATTTAAGCATTGAAATGAATCTTTCCAATTCCTGTTTTGAGAAGTCCGCATACCCATAGCGGACTTTTTCATATAGGGGGATCACTTCTACCGGACCGTTGATGCGATGGAACCACTCTGAAATGGTTTCACTTTTCTTTCTCTTTTTATAAGGTGATAACCGGTTTTCCCATTGTTTTAGTGTTTCTCGCACTTCATTCATACTGGATAGAGGTAATTCTTCGGTGTGAACTGCTGAATTCTCTTGTTCGGCTTGCTTTCGGATTGGGTCTTTAAGAGCATCGGCGACATCGTCTGATTCTTCATTTGATCTCTTTTTCTTAGACCGATACCATAAAACTGCCACTGTTAGTAAACATAACGCCACTACAGCCGACATGATGGTCTTTCTTACAATTGACCCTTTGGACGAAGGAATCCCCAAAGGGAACTTACCTTTCACAATAATCTGGCGCCATGTGTCAGAATGGTCGGGAGGACCCTCTAAAGCCGTAAATTGATCAGCGTTCACAACGAGCGGCGGGCCTCCCTCTCCAGATTTTGCTTCTTCTGTGTTTGCATAAAAGTGTTTGATTTTACTTGTTGCAGCCATCGACCCTTCACTCAACAGAAAAGCCGCTGCTAACCCAATGAACAAAAAAACGAAGATAACTAGTATTTTTTTCATTGTAATCCCCTATTTATTCGGCATGATCATAATTGTTATTACAATTATAACATATAAAGGATTTCACCTTAAAAACTTCACCCCATCCAATCCCAATTCTCCCTATCATCCAAATCCATATGCCGAGGAATTCTCTCATGCGGCACCTCTCCCTCATCATCCAGATAATAATGCCTGATGGGCTTTAAGTCGTCATCCAATTCATACACAAGGGGGATGCTGTTTGGAATGTTGAGGCTGACGATTCCGTCGTCGGGTATATGATCAAGATATTTCACGAGTGCCCTGAGCGTATTTCCATGCGCTGAGATGATGACACGCTGATTATTCCGGATGCTCGGGACAATTTCTTCATGCCAATAGACAAGTGTCCTTTTTTCCGTATCAAGTAGGCTTTCCGATAAGGGCATATCTTCCTTAGGTATAGATGCATATCTAGGATCAGAAAGATTCCCTTGATGACCCTCTTCTGAAATCACTGGTGGCCGAATATCGGCGGAACGCCTCCACTCATGCACCTGTTCTTCTCCGAATTTCTCCGTCACGTCATCTTTATCCAGTCCCTGAAGACCGCCATAATGCCGTTCATTCAATCTCCAGGATTTATGGACAGGAATCCACACCAGGTCCATTTCGTGCAGCGTGATCCACAATGTCCGGACCGCACGCTTTAAGACGGATGTGTAAGCAACATCAAATACAAACCCGTGTTGCTTCAGAACTGCCCCGGCTTTTCTTGCCTCGTTATAGCCATCATCGGTCAAATCCACATCCGTCCAGCCGGTAAACCGGTTCTCAAGATTATATTGGCTCTCACCGTGTCGGATCAACACTAGCTTCTTCATCTTTACCACCCCAGGTCTTTTTTTTCAGTATGTGCATGTTGGATTAGAAATATTGAGTAATTTAGGAAGTATTGTACCAAAATAAGAACAACTAATTTTGGAGAGGAGACGGTGTGATGTTTAAACAGAACGCTGGTGAAAAATTAATTGATCTTTTGATTGAATGGGGAGTCGACCATATTTACGGGATGCCCGGTGACTCCATCAATTCGATTATCGAACCACTGCGAAAGAAACAGGACAAAATTAAGTTCATTCAAGTCAGACATGAAGAAGCAGGGGCATTGGCCGCTGCTGCGTATGCAAAGTTGACGGGAAAACTAGGTGTGTGCACAGCGATCGCCGGTCCGGGAGCGATCCACCTTCTGAACGGCCTGTATGATGCCAAGCTCGATAAAGCTCCAGTATTGGCCATCACCGGCCAAGTGGAAACGGACCTGTTAGGGACGGACTCCTTTCAAGAGGTGAACCTTGAGAGGATGTTTGACGATGTCGCCGTCTATAATCAGCGCATCATGTCCGCTGAGCAGCTCCCTGCCGTTGTCAATCAGGCAATCCGGACGGCCTATGCGAAAAAAGGGGTATCCGTGCTGACGATTCCGGATGATATCCCCCGTTTTGAAGTGGGGAATGAAGCTCGCGTAACGGCCCATTTTGCTGTAAAGCAAGACATCTCACCGCTTCCTGAGGATTTACAAAGAGCGAAAGAGATCATTGAGGGAGCTGAAAAGCCGATCATCCTTGCTGGAAAAGGGGTTCATGGGCATAGGGAAACGTTATTATCGTTTGCTGAAAAAGTCGGGGCACCGATCGTGTTGACCCTGCCTGGTAAAGGGGTCATCCCTGATAAACATCCGTATTGTTTAGGAGGTCTCGGTCTGATCGGGACCAAGCCTTCATATGAAGCGATGCAGGAAGCCGATATGCTCATGATGATCGGTACTTCATTCCCGTTTACTGGGTTCCTGCCTGACAGTGCCAAGACAATCCATATTGACATCGATCCCACCCAAATCGGGAAGCGCTACCCGGTGGATGTCGGTCTTGCAGGTGATGCCGGTACCTCCCTTAAATGGCTGACTGAGCATGTTGCGAGAAACGAAAATCGGGAATTCCTCGAGAAAAATCAGGAACGAACGAACAAATGGTGGGAGAAGCTAGAGGCACAAGAAGAGAACGGATCGGTTCCACTCAAGCCTCAGCGACTGATTCATGCCTTGAAAGAAGTCGCTTCCGATGATGCCATCCTGTCTGTGGATGTTGGAAACGTAACGGTGTGGATGGCGCGACACTTCCCGATTACCAATCAATCCTTTGTCATCTCAAGCTGGCTCGCGACGCTTGGCTGCGGTCTGCCTGGTGCCATCGCCGGTCAAATCGCCTATCCCGATCGACAGGTGTTTGCCATTTGCGGCGACGGCGGATTCGCCATGACCATGGCGGACTTCGTAACGGCAGTCAAATATGACTTACCCATCATCGTCGTGATTCTAAACAATCATAAGATTGCCATGATTAAGTTCGAACAGGAAGTTATGGGGAATATTGAATTCGGGACAAACTTACAGAACCCGGACTTCGCCAAATACGCCGAAGCCTGCGGTGGCGTTGGATACCGTGTGGAGCGACCAGAAGAGATCCTGCCATCTTTGCAGAAGGCGATCCAACAAAAGAAACCATGCATCATCGACGTCGTCGTAGACGCCGACGAAGCCCCAATGCCTGCCAAAATCCAATTCTCTCAGGCAGCCGGCTACACCAAACACATGCTAAAACAACTATTCGAAGAAGGAAAATTTGACCTTCCTCCACTATAAGAGAGAGGGACGGACCTTGCTTTGCAAGGTCCGTCCCTCTAATTTTCTTAGATTTGAGGTCCGTCCCTCCTATTGTTCGAAGGGGACGAGGTCGAGTTTTGCCATGAAGCCGTCGGGTTCTTCCCGTTTCATGATGTTGGCGTATTTTTTGATGGTGGTGATGTCTTTAGATTCTTCGGTGAGAGGAGTACTACCGCTACTGGTAGTCAGGTTTTCACCAAGTGGACCGAGGATTTCTTGTACGTCTTTATTTTGTTTTCTCGGGTCGAGAACGATTTCAAGTCTATAGCGTTGGTTTTCACTTGGTCTTGGAATCGTGATCGACTCCATCGTACCATCCTTCTTCACTTTCACCGATCCTGAAGATGCGATAGTGTCCAGTGGCTCGACGGCGGTTCTGATGATTTGAAGGGATGTCGCATCATCGGGATATGGTTTTAATTGGACGTCTACGACTGCTCCTTTGGGTAAAGTGGTCTCACCTCGTATGAGAAGAGATTTCTTAAATAACTGTGCCTTCGCGTCTAACTTCAATTCTTCATTAGGCTTTTGTACGATCTGTTCCACTTCACTCTTGTCTTTGCTTTCATCAACCAGGATCACCCTGCATCCAGCTATTAACGGAATGAAACATAGAATGACGATGATCCATTTCCTTCGCCATCCCTTCATATATCTGCCCCCTCTACTCTCAACCAGTTTAATTAATTCCCATTATACCTCTTACTCTTCCAACAAAAGTAAATTCTCCACAAAAAAATCATCCAGATCGAGTAACCGACCTGGATAATTCTCTCTATCTATTCAACAGCGTGACCATGAATCTCTTACAAAAGCTCCACATACCCTTCTGTCCCATGCACCCTGATCCGCTGTCCATCTCCTATCCTCTCGGTCGCACGTTCAACGCCGACAACAGCCGGCAGTCCATACTCCCGTGCAATCACCGCTCCATGTGTCATCAGTCCACCAACTTCTGTGACTAAGCCTTTGATGGAAACAAATAACGGCGTCCAGCTCGGATCGGTATACGCGGTGACCAGGATATCACCCTCTTCCAGATCTGCGTCTTCCAGATTTGTAATAACACGTGCCCGACCCTCTATCACTCCAGATGATACAGCCAGACCGGGAATGGCATCTGACGGGAGATCCTCCCGCTTGTATTCACCTGTAATGATTTCTCCGTCAGAAGTGATCACCCTTGGTGGGGTGAGCTTTTCATAAAAGCGGTACTCTTCTTTTCGCTTACAGATGAGTTCGTTTTTCGACTCATGCATTTTCACCAAGTCCTGCAATTCTTCAAATGAAAGGTAAAAAATGTCCTCTTTTTCAAGAAGAATATTTTGTTCGACAAGTCGATCAGCTTCTTTTAATAATGCCTGCTTATAAACGAAGTAGCGGTGAATCATGCCGTATTTCGGATATTCCCGGTAACCGGTGAAATACCGGATGATGTCAATCCTTCTTTTCGTCTCTTTTACCTTTTGTTCTCCATCTGGTAATGAGCTTAATCGCTCCAGTAATTCTCGTTCCTTTTCTAACGCTTCCTGCCGCCCTTGCTCAAATTTCCGCTTGCTTTCCTCCGGCTCAAATTGTTCGATGTTCCTAAGAATCATCGGGACAATGGTTGTTGGCTTTTCACTCCAGCGCACCCTCGAAATATCGATTTCTCCGCTGCATCTCATTCCATATCTGGTGAGAAAGTCTTCGATGGCTTTCCGGGCTTCCTGTCCACCCTCGACTTTCACCAATTCGTCGAGGAAATGATCCTCTTTTGCGTGGCGCAAATAATCGATTACTGCCTGATGAGGACGTATCACATCTGCTACGTCCATCAATGCCAAGCCCATTTCAGAAGTAATGTTATTCGGGACCGATTGAGACAGGATATCTGCCACATTTTTTTCTCCCAACCATTCGTATATATGGTCATTGATCCAGAATAAAGCATCCATCGCGGCCATGATCACCCGGGAACTCTCGGGATCAAATAGAATCCTCTTCAATTCCTTCATATCTTCTAAGATGAAATCCATTAACCCGGATCCCGTTTTCGAATGGATGGTTTGTTACAACTGTTCGATTGAGGAGTCACTTTTCTTCATTAATTCCGCAACGATGGCAGGATCGGGGTCGATTGCATCCACTCCATTTTTCCTTGGAACAGGCATAGCTTCATCTTCTACCGTTTTGATGAAACCGTTCCTCTCTACAATCGTTGTAAGAGCATCTTTTGTAAGTGGTTCAGATTTGCCCATTAATTCTATGAACGATTGTCTGCTGGCAGGTGATGCCAACCGGGGTGTGCAATCCACAAACAATCTTCCTCCTGCAACTTTCATCGGTGCAGGAGTCGTTAATAGGAAAAAGGACAAGCCTAAAGGTTTCATGGCATCCGTCATCATTTGCTGATGGCCGACGGAAAGATATACTCGATTCTCCCCTTCAACCGCTTCAGGAATCGGGTAGAGCGTCGTGATCGGCCGACTTTGCACAATATAAAAGGTGCCATCTTCCAAACACCATTCAATATCTTGAGGAAAGGCAAAATGTGCTTCGATCTTCCTGCCAATTTTCGATAGTTGTAAAACCTGTTCATCCGTAAGGGCCGATGCCTTTTGCTGGTCCGAAGGGATAGGCTTCGTCTCCGTTCCTCCACCGTTCACCCCATAAATAGCCAGATTCTTCGTTCCAATCTTCTTCTCAATGATCACACCGTCCTGTACTTTATAGGAATCTAGTGAAACCAGGCCGGACACCAATGCCTCACCAAGTCCAAAGCCTGCGTCGATGGATACCACTTTTCGATTGGAACTCACGGGATCAGCCGTAAACAGAATCCCTGAAACCTGTGGGAATGCCATTTTCTGAACAATAACGGAAATGTGCACCTGACTGTGATCAAACCCATTTTGCATACGATAAATGACGGCACGATCCGTGAAAAGGGAGGCCCAGCACTTGCGGATATGTTCCAGGATGGAATCCTTGCCGATCACATGAAGGTACGAATCCTGCTGCCCGGCAAAGGAGACATGTGGCAAATCTTCCGCCGTGGCACTGGAACGCACGGCATAGGCATGCTCCTCTCCAAACCGGGAGTGATAGTGCGTAACAGCTTCCACTACATCGGAAGGAATCGTTACACTCATTAGGACATCCCGTATCTCCTTGCTGATTTCACCAACTTCTTTCCGATCCTCCGGTTTGAGCCTGGATAACCTCGCCAGCAATATGTGATACGTCTCATTCTGTTCAACCGCCCGTTGAAATCCAACCGTCGTCACACTGAATCCGTCCGGAACCTGAATTCCTTGAATCCTTGATAAAACTCCGAGGTTCAACCCTTTTCCCCCTACAAGCGAAAGCTCCGATTGTTCCATTTCCTGAAAGCTGAGAACCAATGAATTCATCCTGCCACTCCCCTTATCCATCAATGTTATTTGATTTTAGCAGGAGTGCAGTGGAAGAAACAGTCTGTAATATGGTTTTTTAGCGTGATATAATGAAAGTAGGAAGAGATGTTTAGTTTTTAGAAACATAAGATAAAGATGATAAAAGCTCAGAGATATTTCTCTGAGCTTCTTTTAATACAATTTCATATCGGTCATTCAGCTAAAGGCTTTTTGCTTCTTTAACTCTCATTTTGTGCTTTTTTCTTCCCACAACGTAATAACCCAAATACCCCAATACATTAAACAAAGCAAACACCAAAATCCACCCAATGTTTAATCGTCTATGATGATACGCGTTAATCGTTGCCCAAATCGTAAACAACGTGATATAAATCGCCATTCCTGAGAACAAAATGATCGCCAACCAATCACCTATATGTCTTGTTTCCATTTGGATGTACCACTGTTTTCCATCTCCGTTTCCGTATGGAAAGAAATCTCCTTGGAGCCATTCAGGATTCCACACTTTTTGTTCAAATCGGTAATCGGGCTTTGCGTCTCTGACATAATCAAATAATAGATTGTTATTTTCCACACTACTTACATCATAAATTTCAACACTTGCGATTTGATCCGTCATTTCAATTAAACTATTTATTTTCATTTTCATCTCATCAGTAATGCTGGACTTATCTTCTATAACATAAGCAACTTGGGTAGCTATTTCAGAGTTTTCACTAGCATTTTCTTCTTCCAGTGACCATATATACCCGAACGCAGAAACGGTAAAAAGAAGAACAACAAGTGCAAGATAAAGCACCCATTTAGCAAACGTTTTTTGAGCTTTGAATAGTTGCCCTACAATCGAACGCATCTCCTGTTCGCCACCGAAGCGCTCAATGGCCGAATCAACAGCTTCCTGCTCACGCATTCCTTCAGCTTTAAGTTCGTGAACGGACTCCATCAAGTGACTCTTCATCTCAGCTTTCAATTCCTGAATTTCTCTTCGATTACCCCCGATGTTTTCATAAACAGAATCTACATATGCATCAATCTGTCTCAAGGTTCTCTCCCCCTTCAATAAAGGTATCAATGATTTTTTTTATGAATTGCCACTCCCTGCGCTTTTCTTCAAAACCCTCTTGGCCTATTGGTGTAAGAGTGTAATACTTTCTTCTTCCCCCAGGTCCTTGCTCATCACCCCAGTAAGAAGAAATCCACTGGTTTTTTTCTAGCCTTTTCAATGATAAATAAAGCGTACCTTCTTTTAGTTCGAATTGATCTCCACTTTTTTCACGAACCGTTTTCGCTAATTCATATCCATACATATCACGGAAATTCAGAAGCGAGAGAATCAATGTATCAATATGTCCTTTTAAGACCTCTTTATTAATTTCCAAATTTTACACCCCCTTACATATTTATATAATACATTACCTAATAATGCAAGGTATTCATTTATATAAAAATCACCCTTCTGTTAAAGGATGATTTTTATATAACCATTCATTAAGGTTATCTCTACACCTCACTTAACAAGTGAAGCTCTAAGATTCACACCATACTCCATGTACCCCTTCAAGCATGTTGACATATATACCCAGCCTTCTTTATTATCTACTAATTCGTTGATAACATTTTCATTGTTCCCATCGAACCCTTCTTCTTTCACTCCTACGATTGTGCTGCCATTTTCTTCTTGAATAAAGGATATGGTCACCTTATGGTTTCCTGTCCACTCGAAAACGATCTTCTTTTGTTCTTGGATTTCTACTATATGTATCTCACCTTGAGCATCATACTCTTCATATCTCAAAGTAACCGTCTTTCCTTCCTCCCACCTCTCAGAACTTGAAGAGAACCAGAAGTTCCCTATCATTTCAGGGTCAACAAATGCCTCGAAAATTTCATGTGCGGGCTTTTCAATTTTCATTTGTGAGATATTATTCATGAATCATCCGCTCGCTTTCATTTTATTTAACACTTATTATACCTCAGACTCCCCCATTCGAAATCCCTTGATTTCCCAATCTTATAAATGGTATAATTTTCATACCAATAATGAAGGGAGTGAGATGACGCAATGACTAATTTCATGAAGATAACCTTGGAGAATGATACGTATTGCCCTCTCACTCATACGGATACATTGTAATAATAAATGAGCATGGGCTTATGATGAATAACGAAATTTTTAGCCACAGGGTTATTTTATATACCCTGTGGCTTTTTATCTTTCGTGTTCTACCCCAATGTCGTCTCCAATTTTTCTTCTCAATGGCATGACCCAAACTAAATGAGGAGTTGACTGTTTTATGTTGAAGCTGAAATATCTATTTAATAATGTGGACCTGGCAGAAATGCTGGTAAGGAATTGGGAACTCGATGAACGATCACCTGACGTGTTCACCACCTACAGAATCTCATCAAATGCTACTTACTCTTTTCAATTCAATGGGAAGACTCAGTTTCTCAGATTTGCTCCAACATCAGAGAAGTACCGGGAAAATCTTCTCGCGGAACTTGATTTTATTTCTTACCTTCGCTCAAAGGAGTATGGCGTACTAGAAACGGTGGGTTCAAAGAGTGGAAATGAGCTTATGGAAGTTCAAACCCCCTGGGGGGAGTACTATGCTTCCGTATTCAAACAGGTACCAGGTGTACCAATTAGCGAGACTGACCTAAATGATCATATTATCTTCAGTTATGGAAAATCATTAGGCAAACTTCATCGATTGTCCAGTGAGTATCAACCTGTTCGGTCCAAGCGTCAGTCTTTTAGCGATGTCCTGACTTCCATTGAGACGTTTCTGATCGATCTTCCACATGAAACATTAGCGTTAAAGGAAACAACGTTATTACAAGATTATTTTCAGAGCATCCCTAAGTCAAAGAACAATTTTGGATTGATTCATTATGATTTTGAATACGACAATGTATTCTATGATGCAAAATCTCAATCTTGTTATGCCATTGATTTTGACGATGCGATGTATCATTGGTTTGTGATGGACATTGAACAGACACTTGATAGTTTGCAAGATTGCATTCTGCCTAAATTGTTTCAGGAGAAAAAAGAATGCTTTCTGGATGGGTATCGAACCGAATTTAAAATCGAGGATGATATGATGGAATTACTTCCGGCTTTCAGAAGGTTTGCGGATTTATACGGGTATGTACGTATTTTGAGATCAACAGAAGATCAGTGGAACCATGAACCGGACTGGTTAGTAGGCTTGAGAGGACGGTTAATGGAGGCAATGAAGAATAAATCGCGGTATTTTGGAATGGATTTATAACATAAAAGGGGTGTCTGGCTCAATATGCTGAGGCTCAGACACCTTCCTCTTTTTACTTAAGTGCAATCTCCAACAATCTTTTATGTTCCTGAGCCAGTTTTATAATCACAAATTCATCATTTTGAAGCTGGCTCATCATTTCTTTGCATTCATCCCAGGCTAAATCATACATATTTTTAGAAATTATTCGGTTTTTATAAGCCTGCTCAAGCTCATCCTCATCAAGCAGAAAAATTTCCCCAGAGGGCAGCACTACTATATCCAAGAAGAGATCGTCCATCCAAGGAACACCAGATTCGATTCCATTACCATGGCATATATCTATGTACCATTGTACGATTTCTCCACTCGCATCAAACATCGTAGTGACGCTATGATGTTTCCCATAAGGAAACTGCTGAAGCCACATATATCCGTTATCAACAATACATATTTCTTTGTCTCCATATCGGGTGATTAATGGTTCCTTCACTTTCACTGTTTTCAACAGTGTAATATACCCTTGGAATTCCTTCGTGTTTAGATGGGATTGAGAGTATTTCCTTTGTTCTACTCTCCTCCAATCAGCACGGTTTCCGTATTTTCTTTTGAGCATACATTCACTCCATTACTTCATTTAGGCAAATTCAACTGCCACGATACCCCAAATCGGTCATTCAGCCAGCCAAATTTCTTACTGAATCCATAATCCCCAAGTGGCATAAGCGCTTGACCACCTTCAATAAGCTTCCCATAGATCGTCTCAAGTTCTTCTTCCGTATCGCATGTAAGAAAGATGGAGAAGGAAGGTGTGAAGTCAAACTGATGCTTCACATTGCTGTCAATGCACATAAATTCCTGGCCCTTCAACGTGAACGTCGCCTGCATCACCGTACCTTCATCTCCACTTTCATTTGCGCCATACCGAACAATATTGGTAATAGCTGAATCTTCAATCAGAGACGTGTAAAAATTCATTGCTTCCTCTGCATCCCGGTTTTGAAACATTAAAAATGGTGTGACTTTTTCCATGTTCGATCTACTCCTTTTTATCTATTTCCTAAAGTATAATTCAACTTATATAGTTATATCCAATCTCTCCATGAGATTTTCTCAACATTAACTCTCTAGTTAGTCATCCCTAAGAGTTCAGCCACAATATCAGCACTCCCCGGGGTAAACATAAATATAGATAGGCCAATCAATGCAGCACCCAGAACCCCAAAGAAAATCACCTTTATATTTATTAATGAGCCTTTCTTCAACGCCTGCAAACCTGCTCTAAAAATCAGAAAAACTCCTATAAATAGAATGGCAAAGTAATAAACACCCACTCTATCACCTCTTTCAGCTTTTTAATCATCACACTTACAATCACAGAATCATCCTTTATTTTTCCCAAAACCAGATTACACTAAAGAAAATCATAAGACTCCCCCACACAGAAAATGAGAATAATAGAGTTTTTTGTTTATTAAACCGTTTAATAAGCATCGATCCAACCCATTCAACTGCTCCAGCTACTAAAAGCAATCCAAACACCAATGCTAAATCATTCATTATATTCATCACACACCTGCCATGAATTATGTCACTTACCTTGACGACTGTCCTTGATCAGACGAAAATACTGCGTATCCCCCAACCCATACTCTCTAAAATTCTCAATCATAAGCGATACCAGCTTCTCAACCGGAACGTCCCGATGCTTTTGAATATACAACTTAAGCTCATTGTCCTTCTTAAGGTAATTCAAATAAAGTTCAATGCCTCTATTTAAAGGTTTTAGCTCAACCGATTCAGGCATTTCATGGTGAATCATCACTTGTTCGTAAAGAGCTGCATACCCTTTGGCTTGGAGGGAATATTCGTTCAGGGGCTTATACTGATCATCCACAAGATGAAGGTCAATTGATCCTATATACTCTCTCTGGTCCAGCCAGGCGAGGACCGTCAGCACATTCATCTGACAGAACATATCTTCATCAAACCATAAGGCAATATGGTCCACGTTTTCTTTAAAGAGTGGCTGCAACGGCTTTAGCGTAATGTCAGCATATTGATCCCGCGTTACATGATGCACCCTTGCACGCATCTCAATAAACTCATCTGAGAATATGTTTTCACACGTCTTTCCATAACACATGGCCTCGTTAAAAGGGATCATCTCTTCTGTTTTAAGAAACCCTGTCTCTTTAAATCGTTTGTACATTTCTGTTCCATTCAGGATATGGAGCGTTTGATTTTCAGTCACATAACCACCTCCAGGATGCACTTCATCTATTTTTTTACTCCTTGCTTTTTTGCAGGAAACAGCGTCTTTAATTCCAATAAATCCTCAATGATCACGTCAGCTTGAGCAAGCTCCTCTTCCCGGGCAAAGTCAAACCGACACCCAACGGAAAGCAAACCATTGTCCTTCCCCGCATGGATATCTGATAACCGGTCCCCTACGACTGCTCCACTCGTAATCTCGTATTTATCAACAATCCTCCGGACCAAATCTGATTTATTCAGAGATTCAATATGCTGAATACTGAATGTCTCCGATACCCATCGGTCCAGGTCATAATAATCGACAATAGCCTTTAAGTAGTCTATTAATCCGTTACTGGCTATGTAAATGAGGTAATCATTCTCTATTAAATAGGTGAAGACCTCCTGAACATGAGGGTATAGGGCACCTTTCCCTTGCCTGATATTTAGAATTAACCTCTCTAAGAAAAAGGCATCAGTCTGCTCTCTTTCTTCTTGAGAATGGTCGGGCAGCAATGTTTCCCATACCTTTGGCAATGGAACACCCATGATCTCCCGATATTTCTGAATCGGTGTTTCCGCATCCCATTGGTCTAATGATCGTAACCGTTCAAAGGCATCTTCCAGAGAAGCTTCTAATATTTTGTCTGTTTGAAAGAGTGTTCCATCCATGTCGAAAATTAATGCTTGTGCCATTATCATTTGTCCTTTCCTAACGACTTTTCGTCATCGTGCATGATTGTTCTGCTCACAGCCCTGTCACACTATCAAAAACGGCAGGCTCCCCATCCACCAGAACGTGAATGACGTCTTGCCCTTGATCTCTTGTTAAATAATATACTTGTTGCTTCACTTCATTTTTTTGTGCATTTGATGTGCTGAACATGATCGTGACCGTATCGTCTTTTGACTCAACATCTGCGTCTACTTCCCCACTTGATTGAAATACGATATATGAACCTTTTTCCCCTTCGTCCATCAGCTGAAGTGTATACACCGGTTCGATTTTGTTTTGTACTTCATCGGGGACATTTTTCACTTTACTAAAGCTTAATGTTGATGAATCCTTTGATGAGTTACATGCGGTTAGAATCGAGAGCATTAAGATGGTTATTCCAACTATTTTCTTCATGTACACCCTCCTAGGGCCCTGTCCCACAAGCCACTTCATACTTCTCACTCTCTTTCAGCTTTGCATAACAAATAGTGGCCGTCTCACCAGTCGGACTATTGTAGTCATACCAGTACACATCGTATTGCTGTCCATATTCCTGATCCTGATACTCGCCTTTTTTAATGAAGGCAAAGAAGCTTTGATAAGGGTGGCCATCCTTGTAAATCGCTTCTCTCAAAGCAGACCTCGGTGAATCCGCATGATGGACCTTTGGAGCAAGTATTGGCGGCAGGACCAACAACGCCACAACAACCAGTAAACTTATTGTTAAAATCTTTCTCCTCTTTTTCACATTGTCCCTCTTTTCTTTCCTTCAATCCAATCTATTCCAATTATTCCAAAAACTCTTTCAATAGACAATCGGTTTGTAAAACTTTTATCAATTTGAAATTCACCATTTCCACTTCCTACCATCCATACTATAATACTATATTGTGACAGGAATATTTTTACACAAATCTCTACCTTACATAAATTTAACATGTTATTAAGAATACCTGACCCTGTTGCACCGTAAAATGAATTTTGTGGCAAGATGAATTACGTCTCAAGACCTAGGGGAATATTGGCCTGGAGGTGGCTGTGATACCGTCCGTATTACAGTATCTTAGAAAAGAAGGTTCACAACCAAATCAGTAATTGGGGGGAAACACATGCAAACTTTAACAAATTGGGTATTCCGCAATAAGGCAGCCATGACACTATTTATTATCATCACGTTGCTTATCGGCATCATTAGTTATTTCCGTCTGCCAATGGAATTCTTGCCTGAAGCGGATAATCCACAAGTAACAGTCGTCACCCTGGGACAGGGGTATGACGCAGGCTCCATGACAACCAACATCACGGAACCCGTGGAACAGGCCGTCGCATCCATTTCAGGAAAAACATCGATCCTGTCCACCACCGGGGAGGGATATTCCCAGGTTACCATCAACTTTGATTCAAAAAGCGACATGAAAGAAGCTAAAAATAAAGTGGAGGATGCCATCAAAGGGATACGGCTTCCAGAGGGAATCGGAGAACCACAAATCTCCCAGCTGAATACCTCGATGATCCCTATCGGCCAGGTATCGGTGACATTTGATGACGGATTGACGAAAGAGAACCTGGATCTCGTCAATGACGAATTCAAGCCGCTGTTTGAGAATCAATCCGGCTTGTCTCAAGTAACTCTAGCCGGTGAAAACAGTGCCCGGGTACAGATCAATCTTGATCATGACAAACTCGAGAAGTTACATATCCCGGTTAACTCGGTCATGGGAGTGCTTCAAGGGCAAGATGTTTCTGCCTCTGCCGGAAGCACCACGATCGATGGTCAGAAGAGTACGATCAACGTCACGGATAATTTGACTTCCGTTGATGCATTGAAGAACTTGTCCGTTCCGTTACAAGTCCCGAATGCTCCTGTCGTCAAACTGAAAGACATCGCAACCATTGAAAAAGTGCAAGCAGAAAACACCATCACTCGTGTAAACGGAAAAGAGGCCCTGGCCATCGTCCTGTTCAAAGAGAGTGATGCCAGTGCCGTTACGGCCGGAGAAGAAGTAAAAGACACGGTCGATCAAATCAACAAGGACTATGACGGTGTCGAAGCGACAACGCTGTTCACCACAGGGGAAATGGTGGAGAACTCAGTCAACAGTATGGTACGCGAAGTAGCACTTGGTGCATTGTTCGCAACGCTTGTGATACTTTTATTCTTAAGAAAATTCAAGCCGACCCTGATTACCGTCGTCTCCATTCCATTATCACTCTGTATCACGCTATTCCTGCTCTGGTTATCCGGAGTAACACTGAACATCCTTACACTGGGAGGAGTCGCGGTGGCGGTCGGACGACTGGTCGATGACAGCATTGTCGTCGTCGAGAACATATTCAGGCGCAGCCAAAATGAGAAGCTGACCAAACAGAATGTTCTGCTCGCGACACAAGAAGTGTCCCGTGCAATTACGTCATCCACTCTCATTACAGTGGCTGTGTTCCTGCCGATGGGACTCGTCAATGGATCGTTGAAAGCGTTCCTGCTTCCGTTCGGCTTGACCGTTACGTATTCGTTACTCGCTTCCCTGCTTGTCGCCGTTACGGTCGTGCCATTGTTAAGCCGTGGCATGTTGAAAAATACAACTCTGCCAAAACATCACACGCCGCACCGTTATGTAAATGTGCTGCGATGGTCACTCAATCATAAATGGGTTCCGATCCTATTAGCCATTCTTGTATTTGGAGGATCCATCGCACTTTATATCACTTTACCGAAAGCAGCAACGAGCGCGAATGACGCATCGTTTGTAGCAGTCACGATGGAATTCCCGAGTGCTACGCCGCAAGATACCATGAAGCAGCGTATGACAGACTTCGAAGACACCATTTCGGAGTTTGAAGGGTACGACTATATAATTACACAATACGGCTCCAGTGAAGAAAATGCTCAATACGGAGCAGTGAGTGACCCAGACACGGTTTTCTACACCGTCATCATGAAAGAAGGATCCGATGCGGAAACATTCATTGAAAAAGTGAATGCAACGAAAAAGGATGAAAAAGGTGTGACCATCACGGCATCACCATCGTCCATCTTCGGAGGCTCATCCAACTCCAGCATCACCTATGACGTCGTCGGAAATGACACGAATGAACTACTGACCACGTCCAAAACGCTCATGGATCAGATCAAAGATGTAGATGGAGTGAAGAAAGTCTCGAGCAACCAGGAAAAAACGTCTCCAGTCTTCACCGTGAACGTCAACACGGAGAAAGCGAATGCCCAGCAAACGGCTATGCAAATCCGTTCTTTATTGAACCCACAGCCGATCGGAGCCATCAACCTGGATGATGTAACGACACCTGTATTTCTGGACGCAGGAGTCAATCCTGAATCCACATCCGATTTGAAAGACTTGACGATCGCCACAAACGCAGGCATACAGCCTCTTACAGAAGTCGCTTCCATCACGGAAGAAGAGAAACCAAGTACCGTCCTGCATAAAGACGGCGACTTATATGTTCGGATCACAGCAGAAGTCGATCCTGAAGAACTATCGGTCATTTCGAAGAATATCGATACTGAAATCAAGGACATCGATCTGCCAAAAGGCGTTTCCCTTGATACTGGCGGTGCCGCTGCCCAACAGGCCGACGACTTTAAGGATCTTGGCATGACGATGCTTGCGTCCATCATGATCGTCTACCTGATCATGGTCCTGACCTTTAAGACGTTGAAATCACCATTGGCCATTTTGATCACCTTGCCGCTCGCATCAATCGGGGCCGTCCTCGGACTGCTCATTGCCCGCGTCCCTGCAGACGCAACGGCGCTTATTGGAGCGTTGATGCTGATTGGAATTGTTGTGACAAACGCCATTGTCTTGATTGACCGCGTCAAGCAGAATGAGGAAACGATGATCATACGTGACGCGATCTTAGAAGCGTGCGGTACCCGCCTCCGTCCCGTGGTCATGACGGCGATTGCCACGATCTGTGCCATGCTTCCGCTTCTCTTCGGTCACACGGAAGATGGAAGTCTCGTATCGAAGTCGCTGGCTGTTGTAGTCATCGGTGGTCTTGCCGGTGCTACGGTGCTGACGCTTGTTGTTGTTCCTGTGTTTTATGAGTTGCTGTATTTCAGGAAGTCTAAGCGGCAACGTGCTCAGCAGTTAGCAGGTGAAGAGAAAGTAGCTCAGTAGATTAACGTAAATAAAATGAAACAGGTGCTTATCCTCTAGCGGATAAGCACCTGTTTTTCTTTACTTTAATTGTTTCACATATACTGTAAATTCCTGATACATTCGATCAATGGCATCGTTACTTCTAAGAGCATGGTTTCTCATGATGCACCGAATAACCGATCTTATTAAATCATGCAAATCAACATATTCCTCAAATACCAAAACAGATTTAACATCATATCCTTTCTCAGAAATCCGGATGATGGCATCTTTTTGATCAACTCTTTTAATCTCCCATATGTACTTAACCGGTTCATCCCACATGGTAAGGCTAATTTCCTTTCTTGGGAACGCAGCCAAACCGGGTAATAATTGATAGATGGCACTTAAAAACTCTTGCAATGGATTGTGGAATAAATAAGAACACACAAATTCAAATCTGCTTTGATCAATACGTATGAAGCCTGAAGCCCAGGTCCCTCCATCAATATGTGTGTATTGAAATTCAACATGCTCTGCCAAATGGATCAACTCCAAAAGCTTACTAGATTTATCGTAACGATGGATGATGAACACCGATCTTAACTACTTACTCGATTGTATAAGTTCTCTTGAATGAACATCGAAAATGGTATAACTGATTTCAAATAAATGATCCTTAGTAACCGTGATTTCACAATAATATGGAACGGCCCTCCCATAGGAATCCAGATCAGGGATATTCCAAAAGGTATAAACGTCATCTGAATCAACCATCCGAAATATTGCTTCAGAAGATCGTCCAGATGAATCTATTTCGATTGTGCAGCTGCCTTTTGCCACGTCATAATCTTTAAGTATCATATATTTCAAGCTGGGCAGTGTAATCATAAGCATTAAAATACCTATGAGTAAGGATAGAAAGGCTTTTAAACAATGCCAAAGTGTAAATTTTTTATACTTTAAAATATAGATTAACCAGAAAAGTCCAATAAATAACAACAATGCCCCTATCGTTAACATAGCATAGTACATGTAAATCCCCACTTCTCTTCAGGAAAAACGTCAATTTTCATTATAATCTATTTACGTAAAAAGTGATTCATAAGTTTCGAGTGTCCTATATAAAAGCAGATAAAAAAATAAACCTGTCAGAGGTCTATTCCTTTACGATAATCGCTTATGGATGAATAATTTATTCAGCTGCTGATTTAATTGAAAAATTCACCTGCTGAATAAACTAATAAATTCAGCAACTGAACCTAACGATACCAAATGCATCAATTTACAAAATTTAAAGGATATCCTCCCTCTATATAGAAATTATCTTTATAGATAGTTAATAAAAGAGGAGTAGATAACAAATGATTGACCAAATCATTCCTGCAGTTATTGCTTTTATAATCGTCACAATACTATCTCCACTATTCATTTCACTCCTAAGAAAATTAAAGCTCCTTCAACCAATACGAAAAGAGCTCCCTTCCAACCATCAAATGAAAAAGGGTACACCGTTAATGTTTGGAATCATTCTCTTTATAGGAATTATTGTAGCCTTATTTTTTTCACCTACTCCACTGATGTTTTTCTTGGCCATTACCTACATCCTATTCAGCTTCATCGGTTTTTTGGATGATTTTTGGAAAGCATCCCGGCAAGATCCCGGCGGTGTATCAAGTAGAACGAAGCTCATCTTCCAATTTCTATTCACAGGTGCCCTGCTTTTCTACTTGATGAATGAACTGGGTATAAATACGACAATTGGTATCTATCAAGATTTCTCTATTGATCTTCCAATGGCCGTATATCTCATTGTGATTACGTTGTTTGTGGTGGGTTCTGCAAATGCTATTAATTTTACAGACGGCTTGGACGGACTGTTAGGAGTCGTGGCTATCCCTACATACTTTTTCTTTTTTATGATTTCAGACAGTAATGAGATCCAGCTTTTTTGTTTAATTATGATTGGCTCCCTGCTGGGCTTTCTCATTTATAATATCTTTCCAGCCAAAGCATTTATGGGGGATACAGGATCATTGGCGATTGGGGGCTCCCTCTCCTTTCTGGCTATTATCGAGAAAGTCGAGATTCTCATTCCAGTGTTATTTTTTATTTATTTTGCTGAACAATTGTCGGTCATACTGCAAGTGGCCTCGTTTAAAACGACAGGCAAACGGATCTTCAGGTTTACCCCGATTCATTATCACTATGGTATTAAATATGGTTGGGGTGAAACGACTATTGTCACCGCCTTTGGGTTTGTATCATGGATTTGTACGTTTATCTGTTTTGCTTATTGGAAGTTTATTCTTTATCCATAAGTTAACAAAGAAAGGAACTTCAATAGCTAGAAGTTCCTTTCTGTTTCGGTTATAAGACCCCAGCAAAAGGGCATATTACATCTCGAAAAAGCGATCTCTTTCGACTTTACCTACCCGTAATGCAAAGTTTTTGTACCATTCTTTTTTCCCTCTATCCTGCGCTACTTGATGAGCAGAATGTTCCTTCCAATTCTTTATAGCCTCTAAAGATTCCCAGTAGGAAACAGTGATCCCCAGTCCTTCATCCCTGGCACTCTCTACTCCTAAGAATCCTTTCTGCTGAGACGCTAACTCCACCATTTTTTCCGCCATCGCCCCATAGCCTCTATTATTCTTCGCTTGTTGTGAAGCGAATATGACAGCATAGTAGGGTGGTTCAGGAGTTTTAGCAATTCTGCTCAAGTTTAGTCCCCCTTCAGTGATTGCAGTTTCATAAGAATGTCGTCCACATTTTTATGTTCATCCACCTTAATTTCTTTCATTTTACGCCCTTCCACAATAAAGACATAGCCGAGTTTTCAAAGATACATATCCGTTAAAGATCGATTCCGAATAAATCCAAGGTTTTCATAAAGCTTAATCGCATGATTTTCTTTTAAGACAGATAGACGGGTAGCCGGGTATTCTTTACCTGATACGTTTATGGAATGGGTTAATAGGTATCGTCCAATGCCCTTATGCTGGTGTTCAGGGTCAACAACTAAGCTCATGATAAGGGGATACTCTTCGAACTCCATATGCAAACAGACCCCAACAATGTGGTTGGTGCTCTGATCGACAATCACTCTTGAGCACTCATCCATAATTTTATTGTTTTTATGATCGTCTAAGAATTCCTTTACATGTGGAATATAATCCTCTTTTGTTCCAATTTGGTTATAAGCCGGATTTGCTTTATAAGCTTTCACCAGTAAGCTCGCTATATCTTCTATACCTTCACGTGAAACAGGTTTTGACAGATAGCCTTCAGGAAGGATTGCCTTTAATGGTTCTGTCGGACGAATCATCCAGTCATTCACTTCATTGATCTGGCATCCATACTCTTCATAGGTTGGTACCTGTTCTTCTACAACCTCTCTAATGGTAATCTTCTCTTCGGTATTCGAGACCTTTTTTAAATAGTTTAAAAGCTTCTGTACCAACCCTTCATAATCATTATAGGGAGGAACAACGAATAAATCGGACATGAAATTAGGTTTTAGGAATACACCGCCAATGGTGGTTTCATCCTTCATGATGAAATATCCGCAGTCAAAGATGGATGCAAGTTCGATCAATGTCTCAGGTGACCTTCTAAAATAGTAGTCTGCGTACTTTTGTCCGTGATAGATGGAATGATATAGAACGAATTCTTTGGGTGGTTGATAGACTAACTGCAATCCGTCTTCTAAATCTATATGTTTATTTAATGCTTGAACTTGTTCATTCATATATGTACCTCCACTTATCATTCCATACTATGAAGCAACTATTGTTCTATCTGTTCAATTATTTGAATCTAAATACCTCTCCACAATCAACCTCCGATGATGAAGCTCATGCCCGGCAATGATGTACCCAATCGCTCTGGCCGTCACTTCTCCTCCATTTGCCCGACCTCTCTGTCGTAAAGCTTCATCATCCATACTTCCTAAAAGGAGAATGGTGTGTTGACGGACAAGAGATTGATGGTGCAATAGTTTCTGTAAGGTAAACCGATTGAATTTAGCCATTTTCACATACTCATCATCATGATATCCCGGCAGCATCTCCTTTTCGCCTCTACCAATACTGAGAAGGCGGTAGCACATAATACGTTCGGTGTCGGTTATATGACCGATGACTTCCTTGATTGTCCACTTGTCGGGAGCATAGCTGAACTCTGCTGCATCGTCGCTTAAATCTTTTAATAAATTCATCGTTTCTTTTTGTTGAGCATCTAGAATCTGGAGAAGATCTCCTTCTGGTACATGATTCACATATTCTTTATAATACGGTGGATATTCGTTTACCTCTGGTCTTTTAAGCATAGCTTCTACTCCCTTATTCATTTCATCTATATACCAATTATTTCAAAAAAAGTACATTCCTACAATCCCTTTATTCACCCGACAGGTATTGATATATCAGCCCTGTGTAAATGATAAAGGTGCATTTCAGTATGAAGAAATGCACCTTTTCGCTCTTAATACATGTGTTATTCAGTTCTCTTCGACCGTTCGTTTATGCTTCTCCTGGATGATTTTCTTATTTAATATTCTTACTTCCCCCACCATCAGTAATCTCATATCTTCTACGATGTAGTTGGCCAGTTCTTGATCAGAGATGTCATCTCCATCAATATCAAGACGGAAATCCTGCCCCTGGATACCACCGCCGTTGGTAAAATCGATTTCAAAGTCAAACTGAACTCGCTTATCCATTTGAAACCTCCTGTGGTCATATGAGGAACGCTTTTAGATGAATGATTGCAGTCTTACACTAAACAGCTGAAATCCTTCACCATATCATTGAATTTCTCTTGTTCCTCAACATGAGGTGAATGATTGCTATTCTCAAAAATATAAAATGTTGAATTTGGGACTAGATGAAAGATCTCTTCGGAAAACACAAACGGGCATTGGGCATCATGCCTCCCACAGAAAATGATCGTCGGAGTGGTGATTTCCGAGATGGTTCCTCTAATATCATACGCCGGAAGTTCCGTCTTAGAATAATAGTCCAGACGTTTTTGAACCACTTTGCCACTGCTCGGCTTAGAGAAGTATTCATCGTATCTTTCCGGATCATGCAAGGACATTTCCGTCCACATCTTCCCTGCCTGCCGGCGTTCTTCTTTGGTTGCCTCTTCAGAATAAAGGACCGAAACGACCTCTTTCAAACGGTCGTTATCAGGGTTCTTGTCGCAATAAATACTGTCCTGATGCTCCATGTATTCGTTTGTAGCGGAAGCACCGCCTACAATCAACCGCTTCACGGAATCCGGATGATCAGCGGCATAGTGCAGACCGAGCATCCCACCGGTTGAATGACCGGCAAAGTTCCAGTCATCGTACCCGAGAGCCTTGCGAATCGCTTCTAAATCTTTGCTTGTCTCACTCATGCTCAGCTCATCTTCGTGCTTCACTTCAGTGGAATTCCCTGTTTCTTTCAGGTTCACAAGGTACACTTTAAAATCTTCCACGAACCTGTCAGCGAAATGGTAACCGCGCTCGTTAAACTCACTATATAGATGAGTCACACATAAAGGTTCCCCACTCCCCGCTTCAAAGATTTCGAAAACCCCTCGATTTGTTTGGATCAGCTTTTGTTCCCACATATATTTTTCCCCCATTCTGTTTTGTCTGTATCGGTTTTTTGATTTTTTTGGGTAATTTATCTTATACACTACTTATTAGACGGAAGCCAAAATGGAATAGTTTCAATTATTCTGTTAACTTCGTTTTATTTTAAAATTGGTACAATTGCAGATCGTCATCTACCTTATATAGAACCGCTATTTGAGTCGACCCAAGCGGGGGTTGTAGTCATATATACGTCTAAAGAAAGAAGAAAGTTTCGAAAAAAGGAGAAAATTCCGAGAAGATAGTCAGAGGGGGAGGAGAATGGATTTTTAACTTGAATGTAGTTATAGTATGGAAGATTTCAAGTAGGCGACAGGAAAAATTCTCACCTTAACGTGCCCGAATTTCACAATAAGGTCTTTCATTGAATGCAGTCAAAGATAGAGGAGGAAATAGAATGTTGAACTATTCAGGTGTGACCTTCCAGGTTCGAGTCACAGATTATCAAGAAGGTTTTAAATGGTACAAGACACTATTCAATCGCGATCCAGACTTTATCCCACATGAGGATTTTGCCGAGTGGGAAATCGTGAAAGATACCTGGCTGCAGGTAGCTAAAGGAGAACCGGTGAAAGGAAATGGTCCAATGCGTTTAGGAGTTCAAGATATCTATTCCGAACGTGAGAGATTAATGAAAACACTGAATATGTGGATGGAAGAAGTCCAGACCCGGGAAGGAGTTCCTGCTGCCTGGTGTTCGTTCAGCGATCCGTTTGGTAACTTAATCGGCTTGTTTGAAGAATTAGAGTCTTAACTTTAGAGCGGGATCACCCGCTCTATATCTGCCCGCCTGATCGGCAGGACCTCACTGTTTCGACAAAACGGAGGGCAGCTGGAGGCAGGGACTGTTCACTATCCAGACTCACTAAGGCGACTTCCCTGTATAATGTCGGCATATCTTCCGGTTCTAGCCGAACCAAGGTCCCTTCTTCTAAATGGGATGAAACCATAGACTCTGTTAGAAGCGCGGTTCCACCGGAGTGCTGGACAAATTCCAATGCAGTAGCAGGAGGCAATTCGATGGAATCTCCACCAAATGACATATGGGTTCTCTGCCAATGCTTACTCTCCTCGCTCCAATCGGTCAAGATGTAGGGTCTGCTTTTCAGAAAAACATCTTCGACCCCATACCTTTCACTCTTCAATTCCTGATTATGACTGGCTACTAAGATCAGGGGTTCTTTTATCGTATAAAGCTTTTTCAGATCTTTATTGAAAAACGGAGAAGTGATCATTCCCATTTTGATGCTTCCATCATAGAGCATGTCGATGATTTGTTGGTTATGGCCGGTGTGGATGGCTATGTGGATGTCTGGAAAGGCGTCATACATTTTCCTCACGATCGAGGTGAAATGTCCGGATGTGAAGGTTGGAAGGGTTCCAATCGTGATTTCCCCTCTTTTTCCCTCCTTTATCGACAGTGCCCTTTCCTTCCCTTTCTGCAGCACTTCAAGAGCCTGCCTGGCATAAGGAAGAAATCCTTTCCCCAAATCCGTCAGCACCATCTGTTTCCCTTCTCTGACAAATAGATATCCCCCGACACCCTTCTCTAACTCTTTTATCCGCAAGCTGACAGTAGGCTGTGATACGTCCAGATATCTAGAAGCCTTACTGTATGAACCAAGCCTCGCTACAAGCTCAAATGCAATCAGCTGATTGATTTCCATCCGGATCCCTCCTTAACTATAAAAATATTTAATAGTAACTATAAATGAAATAGGATTGTTTAATAGTTATAAGAAAATTATAGTGGAAAGACAGAGTGAACAAAAGGAGGGATTTACGATGAATGTGAAAGGAACATTACAACACATCCTCGATCATCAGTACAGCCGGCCAGCTGGGATCCTCGGCTGGGTGATCGGGGAAAAAATGATCCGTCAGCATAAGCCTGAAACCCTGTGGACCATTGAAAAACTACAGCTTCAGGAGAATGAACGGATCCTTGAGATTGGATGCGGGGCAGGATTTGCATTGAAACAGATTGCTTCATTGAATGTTGGTCACACGATGACCGGGTTAGACTTGTCAGAAACCCTTCTCCAGTCAGCTGCATTACGAAACAGAAAAGCCATCACCCAAAACCAAATGGAGCTAGTTCACGGAACGGTTGAAGAAATGCCTTTCCCAAATGAACAATTTACAGCGGTATTCAGTATCCATTCCATTTATTTTTGGGAGGATCTGTTCAAATCTTTTCACGAAATACACAGAGTGCTGACTCCTGGAGGGACTGTCCTGATGACACTTTGCGATGGAAAAGACGGGGAAGACTGGGATTCAATCAAGAAGATGATCAGGGATGAATTGCTTCCCTTAATGAAACAACTGAAGTTTAAGGATCTTTGTGTACTGGAAGGACCCGTCTCGCGTGGGTATCATACGGTGGGTGTGTATGGGGTGAAATCTTGATGGTGTGATATTCATTATGAAAGATCCATGGGGCAGGTTGGCAGAATCTATGACCTGGAATGGCCCCCATCGGATTTTTTCACGTCCCAGTTACTCCATACGGAGCTTTTTTCTTAATCGAAAAATCTTGAAGGGATATTCTTTTCCAATCCGAATATTCGGTTAAACTCCCAATACTGCCCTGATATCCCGATCAGGACTGGCGATTCAAAATAGCCCAGTGTATGAAGTACTTCCCCTTCACTATTTTTAAATACTAGTTTGTAAGGTGGAAAATCGCTAAGTTTTAAAGCGTTCGTCGAGAGCGTATCAGCTTCATTTAAGTCATCAATTAATTCGTTAATAAACTGTGCATCATCTATCGTACCAACGTGCTCCTCCGTTTCCCACGTAACCATTTCGATTTCTTTTACCTTTTCGTTCATACCTAAATTATTTTCTTGCGGACTTACTTTCATTGAAAATATGTATAAGAGAATAGTAATGAGAAGAAAACTTCCGATAGAGAGGATCAGCTTTGTCAGAACTCTCTTTTTCATGCTCATTGTAAAAGTCCTCCAGTCATCGTATTGATTACTCTTGTAAAAGGAGCCACGAGGCTGCTACAAGTCAATCCCCATCCGCCTGACCTTTGTCTTAAGATTCATTGACTCATAGAACTTAATAGCAGCTTCGTTAAATTCCCACACACCGAGTTCCAATGAGTCCGCTTCAATATCCTTTGCAAACTCTAAAATCTTTTCAAAAAATATCTTTCCTAGTCCTTTTCCTCTGTAGACGTGATCGACACCAAAGTCGTCCATGTATACAACTTTCTTCGAAACAAGGATGGGTCTCTCCTCTGTGTGCTTTATCGTAATAATTGTATAAGCGATCGTTTGATGATCTTCCAGTAAGAATACCTTTGTGTTATCCTCCTCGACCAAACGGCTAAAATACGCCTTATCTAATGTAGTTTCAGCCATTCGATAATGGTCCGGCCTTTCCTTTGTATGCATTTCATGAACTTGTTTCTGAATGTGATGAACCGCATCATAATCATTTACAGTTGCTTCTCTCATTAATACATTCAATATGCTTCCCCCAGGTAATTTATTTAGAGTAATCTTTATTCCTTACGTTAAAAATATAAAAATAATGTTACCAATGAAATACAATGCCGGTAACGCACTGATGATAAACCCCAACACTGCTGATTTTCTAATAAAAGAAAGAACAGAACCGATGATCCATACTCCTATAATGAGTAGAAAGCCAGGGTAAACAAATGTATGGTCGGTATAATTCTCTCCTAACCCTCCACTTGCCATAAAAAGAGTAATGGGGATCGTGATGACTCCGGTTATGACAAGATGAAAGATCCGATATAGTCTAAGATTCATTGAATCCCTCCTCTACTAATCTTTTACCTTTTATTAAACCGATCCGTCGATTCCTCTAACATCTCATCATCTAATTCCTCAACAACCTCTTGTGTTCCGTCTTCCATCACGATCTTCACTTCTACATCCTTTTCATCACTGACTGCATACCAAAACCGTTTATCACCTTCCACCTCAATGATGTTGGCTTTCTCTCTTCCTGCAAATACTTCCTTAATCGAAGAATCACTGATTGCCCCGGAATAGATGTATGGTTCCTGGTGCATGACCGACCATTTGACAGGTGTATCCCATTCAGCACCTCTCGTTTTTTTCCAATTCCAATGGCTATCCTCTTGTTTAAAATAGGCGATAAATATTTGCTCGCCTCGGGGATTGTTTTCTGTAAATACGGCAATCGCATCGTTTGGTTGGACGACCTCTTCCTCTTTGTAAACAAGAGAATAGGAGTCTTCTGACACTTCCTTCATCTTCTGATGGAAGAAGTCTTCAAAGGTAGGGGTATTGGAGCAGGCTGATAATAAGGCGATGAGTGTGAGTACACTAAGTGAAACAACTTTTTTAATGGTCATCATCCTCTTTTCTAATTGGATTCCTCATCATCTTGATTTAAGTCAATGAAAGTCTACCCCATTCACATTACAATCGTTATAAAAGTGATTGGGAGGAGGTATTATTATGAAAGTAACGAATCAAAACATGCAGCAGAAAGCAGCCATCTTCTCAGGTATCGCATTGCTTGTGATGGCATTTGCTGCATTTTTTGCTCAAGGGTATGTTCACAGTTCATTGGTCATGGATGGTGATCCGGCAACCACATATGAAAACATCCATGCATCACAATCGTTGTTTCGCTTTGAGATACTCGGGTGGCTAATAATTGTCATTACGGATGTAATCGTAGCATGGGGTTTTTATATGTTCCTGAAATCGTTCCATCCTGGATACGCATTGTTAGCCGGTTGGCTTCGTTTGCTTTACACAGCCATTCTGGCCATGGCGGTTTCACATCTGGTAATTACCAGTCGGATGATTCAGGAACCAGTCTCAGGCATGTCACAGCAGGTGATGGGTTCCATAACAGCATTTGAAGCAATCTGGTCATTTGGATTAATCATATTTGGGCTCCATCTGATCGCAGTAGGTTTCATCGCAACAAAGACAAAAGTGATCCCAAAAGTGCTTAGCATTCTATTGATTTTAGCTGGCTTCAGCTATTCGCTCATTCATTTCCTGTACGGTTTTATCCCAGAGGTTAATCGTTTTACAGGACTACTGGAGCTGATTTTCATGGCCCCGATGTTTATAGGTGAATTGGGTTTTGGTATATGGCTATTGGTAAAAGGAAGGAAATTGACAACACAATCAAGGTGACTTGGCTTCCGACCGTTTCTTGATACGGCTTAAAGATTCCGGCTTGATTCCCAGGTAGCTTGCCAGCTGGTACTGGGGAACCCGGTCAATTAAATCCGGCCTTTTTTCTTTCAAAGCATGATATCGCTCTTCTGGTGTCGAAGAGATGAAGGAGGAGAAATCATCCCTCATAGCACCCATATCTTCTTGCATCATTTTACGGGTCATCACCTCCAGCACTGGATGTATGTCGTAAGCTTCCTGCTCAGTCGCTAAATCACCCACAACAAGCGTGCAGTCTTCCAAACAGCTGAGAAAGTATTTTGAACCTGCATCAGCACCTTGCTGAGGAAAGATCGTGACACTTTGTTCTTCCGTAAAGAAATTGACCGTATTCTCAACCCCATTTTCATTTACAGCGTACTGTCGTACACACCCTTTTAGAACAAAATAACACTTGTCGGGAACTTCTCCCTGATGTAAAAGGATCGTTCCTTTATTAAACGTAGCAACCGGAACATCTACTGTTAGTTTTTCCAGCTCCGGTTCACTAAGATCGGAAAAACGTTTCATATATTGGATAAGGACTTCTTTCATGTCATTCTCCTTCCTTCGTACTGTATTTATGCTTTAACTATAGTAATATTTTACATGTATAGAAGTGGAAAGAAAGCCATGCAAGTGAATTTCTTTAAAATGATGAACCTGATAAAAAAAATGAATAGAATGGTCATCTTCATTAGTAAACTGAATAAACGAAGGTGTAAGCTAAATTCTGTAATTCTTTAATAAGGAGGAGATACGTTTGGACCTGTTTTTCTTTATATCCGTCATTGTTGGGATGACGTTTATCTTTTTATATTTTGTGATCCGCTATGACTTAAAGAAGAAGAACGTCGAGCTGGAACAAAGTAAAGTAGAACTGGAAAAGATGAAGTTAGAACTCAGCAAAGAACGTAAAGAACAAGATGGTGATGAGCGTTAAGAAAACGATTCCTATAAAAGACCATTCGCATACACATTTTATAAAATGACAGTATTTGAATGGTCTTTTTTATATGGGTTAATCCCCCTTATCCAGAAAGGTTTCTACTTCCATATCGGTTAACCATCGGTCAATGGCCTTAACCGGGAAGTAGTATTCATACCCCCATTTCGATGTAAGAAAAACGAGCCTTCTCCTTTGATGGAGAGGCTCTTGATCACTCATAAGAAATGCATTTCCGGCATTACCCATTCAGTATTTGATATTCCTCTCCCAGAATAAAAATATAGTTATTTTCCTTATGAGATCTATTTCTGCTTATGCTTTTTATACCTCTTTTCATTTGTTATCCAAGATGTCACCGATAAAACCACGCCAAGGAAGATGGATTGATAAATAAAAAGGCCAACGGTTAATGGTGTGTTGAAAAGCACGCTGAACAGTAGTAATGTCAGAAAGCACACGAGGCCTGATAGGAGGGACTGAGAGACCATATAGTTTAGTTTCCCTTTTTCTCTTATCCTTTCCCACTTTTGCATATACTCGCTCATCTCTATTTACCCCTTTCATTCACCCTTTCAATAGCGCTTCCCCTGAAGCGATTTGCACAATTTCATTCATCACCGATTCCACTTCTTGATGCTCCCTGATCACAAATAAATAATCCGCTTCCCCTTCTTCAGGATCTACAACATCTTTACTCATCGAGCCCCCCTGTTGGCTGATCAGTACTTCCTCAAAGGTTGAGTAGGATCGCCTGAGAATATTTGTACTCCGCTTGCTGTTCCTTACTCTTTCCAGAAGGATATCATCCGGGATATCAAAGTGAACCAAGGTCCGGACAAACTCATGTTTATCATAAATATCTTCGAGCAAATACGTTCTCCCTTTTTTGGTGCGATTGGCACTGCAGGTGATAATATGGCCATCCGTGTGCTTCTTGGCGTATTCCACAATCACCTTAGAGATTGAATGCTTTAGAAAATTAGGTCCTTGTTTTGGTAATAGATTTTGATAATATGTATTTAAAAAATCAGCCGTATTGTCCTGGTCCATGATAATTGAATGGTTTAACTTGTTTTCTAACGCTTTTGCGAAAGTTGTTTTTCCGCTATGTGTTTTACCTACTGTGATGATGGCTAATCGTTTCATGGAGCCTCCTGTTTTCTCAGCAAAGTATTATTTCTTATCGTTTTCCTGATCTGCCAGAAGTTTATCTAATTTTTCCTCAACACGTTTCAATCTGTTATTTCTCTTTCTTAAAACAACGACTAATAAAATAATGACTGCTGGAATGGCCAAAAGAAATAGAAAAGAAAATAACTGAAAAATAATATCACCTGTATTAATTGTGGCTGTTGATTGTGCTGATGCCAGTAAAAACATAAACCTACCCCCTCAGAGTTTCTCCCTCTATTAATTGATGTCCGGTTCATCTCCATTAATTAAGTAATGAAATAGCTCCTTAGTGCATTTTGGATCTGCATTTTTAGCTAATGCCTTTTCAAACAGGTCATAAGCTCTCTCATCGTGATCTTTTAGCCAATTAAAAGAACGTTTAGGTCCCAAATACCATAAACCCCTTAATTCAAAATATATTTCCAAGCTGTCCTTAAGTGCCCAGTGAAATCTATAGTTACCTTCAATATCATTCTTACAGGACCGCAAATACATTTTTCTCAGCCAACTCTTCAAAAAATCCTTCTCAGTGTCAGAAAGTTTTCTGGGGCCTTCATTCAAAATACGCTCAATACTCAATAAGAATTCTTCAGCAAGATTCTTATTATCTATTAATATCTTACCTTTATGTACATGCAAAAATTGTTCAGGATTTTTCATTCTGTCTGTATCGTATATCCAAACATCTAATGGTTTCCCTTCGAATATTTCAACATCATTCCGATCATCGTCCACTGTGTCTGAAAAACAGATGATATCGATATCGCTTTCTTCTGTAAAATCACCTCTGCTATAAGAACCGTAAAGAATGACAGTGTGACAATGATATTTATCCATCAAATAACGTTTCACGTTGTTAACTATTGTTTCACCCATTTGCCTTTATCTCCTATCTCACTCTTAATGACCTATCCCTCATTATACCTTCCACAAATAACCATTATTTCAAACTTTCTTACTTTTGACAATATACGGGTGAGGGAAAATGAAGCAACTAAATCGGTGGTGTTTATCTCCCCAGACGTTAGATTTTTTTCCTAAAAGAATAACACCATTTCTCATAGCCCATTTTGCTTTCATAAAAGCGGTGAGCCTCAGTTCTCATGATCCCTGACTCTAACGCGACGTACTCTGCTCCCGTCTTTTCCGCATAGAAATGGATGTATTCCAGCAACCGCTCCCCATGACCACTTGATCGCTGAGAAGGACTTGTAACCAAATCATAGACGAATAAATGATGTTTGTTATAAAAGTTTATCGCCTTTCTTACCCCGGCCAATGAGATGATCTCATCTTTAACCATGAGTGCAAACAATAGATACCCCTCTTTCCTCATGTCTTGGGCAAACTCCATATACCTCTCAAGCGTCAAATCTGTTCTTAACTGTTTCATGATCTCAAATGCACTTCTCCACTCCTCATTGGTTACCAATTGTTTGATTATTATAGAATCCAACGGTATTTCCCCCCTTTTGGTTGTTGTTTTTTATTCGCTTTTAAAGCAATCAAAGCCCCAACACACGACATCAAACATCCCACTACTAAAAATACGCTCAGTTCCGTTTCACCGATGATGACCGAGGCAGCTCCACCAACGGCAGGAAATAAAGCTACCATGTAGCCACTACTCCCTGCTCCCATCTCACTCACCAATTTCAAATAAAACAGCCAGGCGAAAAAGGAAGCAAACAATGAGAGATATACAACCGCCATCCAGTAGGAAGGTATGGCAGGAAACGTCATCTTGGTATCCTGCATTGATATCACAGTCCCAAGGAATATGCTTGCAGCCGTAAATCCAATGACATTTGAATAGACTGGATTAATCCCTCTGTCAGCATTGATGGAGGAACATACATCACCTATGGACGTGATGATGGTTCCGGTCAATGCGAAGAGGATTCCTTTCATTGATAAGGATTCAGGATCCTCCATGAGGGTTGGAAATAACAATAGAAACACTGCGATGATTCCTAGTGCTCCCCCTATGCCCAACCGTATGCTCATAGGTTCTTTCTTCACTAAAGCAAGGGCTACCGGTGTCAACACCACTTTCAGTGAATAGATCATCGTGACGATAGCCGCTGTACTCATGATGGTCCCATAATAAAGAAATAAATAACTCCATGCGAAATTGCATAAGCCAAAGAGGATAACTGTCAGATAATCTTTCTTCTCAAGTGTGTAAAAAGGCTTCCGCACGAAGAGAAGCAGAGCGAACAGAAGCGTTGTGATGATCAAGCGGTAGAATAACGATAGCTCCAAAGGGACCGGCTCCCCTTGAATCTTAACCGCAATAAAATTCAACCCCCAAATCAATGTGCAGAATCCAAACAATAACTTTGTCATATGATTGCCTCCAGTAGATGTTTTCTCCACTCATTATTGATTTTCACTGTCATTTCTAAAAGGGTCAGTTTACAATAAACGTACATGACAGATAGGAGGAATCAAGATGTTTGAGCTTTTATTCAGTATCAATCACGACAGCCCCACTCCTATGTATCATCAAATCTACCAGTATTTGCGTACTCAGATTCTATCTGGCAAAATAGCTAAAAACACAAAGCTACCCTCTGTCAGGCGTTTGGCTGAACAACTGAATGTAAGTCGGAATACGACACAAGTGGCGTATGAACAGCTGCAATCAGAAGGGTATATCCGGAGTGAAAACAAGAAGGGCTATTATGTGGAAGCTATGATTCCCGATGACTTGCTTGCTTTTGACACAAAGAAACAATCTGTTTCTGGTGAACCACTAAAGAAACCTGAACTCATAGATTTCAAGCTTGGGACAGTGGACGAAGCGAACTTTCCATTTAAAAAGTGGAGGATGCTCACAAACAAAGTGATGAAAGACCCGGACATGTATTCGTATGGAGATAAACAGGGAGATAGATGGTTGCGGATGGAATTGGAGGATTATCTGTTCCAGTCTAGAGGAGTCAAGACGAGTGCGGACCAGATCATTATAGGGGGCAGTACCCAGCAGTTATTAGTATTAGCATCACTCCTCCTGAGAGATACCGTTCAATCGATTGCCGTTGAGGATCCCGGGTATGATGTAGCAAGAGAACTGTTCAGTTTAATGTCCTTTTCCGTCCATCCGATACCAGTTACAGAAGATGATGGCATGATGATCGATCCATTGCTCTTGGCGGACACCCGATTGGTATATGTGACGCCTACCCATCACTTTCCTTTTGGCGGGACCATCCCGGTCAGCCAACGCGTTCAATTGCTCCAGTGGGCTAACGAGGTGAATGGATATATCATAGAGGATGATTACGATAGTGAATTCCGATACATTCATCATCCGGTCCCCTCACTGCAGAGTATCGATTCTTCGCAAAGGGTGATCTATATGGGTACCTTCTCCAAAGCCCTGCTCCCAACCATCAGGGTCAGTTACATGGCCTTACCGGAAAACCTGATGATGGAGTATCGAAAAAACATGGCGGTATTCGAACAAACCGCTTCTGCCATCCATCAAAGAACGCTGGCTTTTTTCATGAGTGAAGGACATTGGTACCCCCATTTAAGGAAGATGAAGGCCATATATAAACGGAAAATGAATTTACTCATCAATGAATTAACGAAGCACTTTGGGGATGTCATTACTATAAAGGGTGGTCATTCTGGTTTATTTATCATCATGGAAGTGAAAATAGATGTAAGTGAAGAGCAGCTACTTGTGGATGCCTATGAGGGAGGAGTCGTTTTATATCCTTGTTCCAGATACTATGTTAATGAGCAACCTGTCTATCCACATGTGCAGATAGGGTTGGGGAATCTATCTGAGGAGGAGATTGTTGGCGGGGTTTCTCTGTTGGCGAGTGCATGGTTGTGACGATATTATATTTCAGGCGCACTTCCCTTTGAAAGCACGCCTGATTTCAATTGAAACCTTCTCTTTATCCTGGTCCCAAATATCATCTAAATTTTTAGTTCATATTTCCCGCAAGTATATGTATCAATCCCTCAGCCGTTTCTTTTTTACTGGCATACTTTCGTGGCGATTGACCTTTTGATACGATATAATGCTCTGCTTCTTCCCCATAAAGTGAACCTGTTTTATTGGCAACCATATATTCCGCTCCGGAAGTCTCCATTCGGAGGTTCGCCCTCTGAAATAAATAATCCGGATCATCCGTATGTTCTAACTTAAATCCGACAAGTAACACGTCAGGATTCCATGTTTTTATTTGCGATAATACTTTCGGTGCCTTTTTAAAGCGAATAATTGGAGGTTCGTCACTGGACATCTTTCCTGTCTCCAGTACCGGATTCCCTTGTTGATCCAATACTTTATCAACCACCCAATCTGATCCGGCAGCTGCCATGATCACAACGTCTACAGGTTCAGATTGTACAATCTTTTTGATTTTTTCTCCTAAATCCTCAATACCCTCGAACGGAATGAGTCGCATTTTAGGATGATGTTCGGGGAGCTTTGCGAAATAGCCGTGTAAATAAATCACCTCTGCCCCCTGTTTCAAAGCTTCTTCAGCTAAATAACACCCTATCGCACCTTTTGCTAAATTAGTGTGTCCTCTGACATTGTCCCACTTTTCAAGCGTCCCTCCGCTTGTTATTAACATCTTTTTTTCTTTTAGATTCATAGATACATCACTGCCTTATGCATATTTTTATCTGTCAGGGAGCTGACCTGGTTCACGGTACCTCATTTTCCTATAGATCACCAATCCCAGGTAATAGATAAGACCAATCCCCATTATAATCACGCCATAAACGATAAATCCCATCCCGTTCCATCCTCTGATAAAGACAATACCTATAACATAGGATAGATAGCCTGCTATTGAAATAGATAAGGGAATCACGAACCTTCTTTTACTTTTCACTCTAAAGAAATGAATGCTAATCAATATCAGAATAGCTGTCAGCACTGCTATCGAAATGACCGCGTCTCCATAGTAATTCCACCAGATAGAAATCTCCTCCTTTTTAAAACCGGCACTTTTTCCCCTACAGAATCCAAACTTGAAACACGGTTATAACCGCAGTTAACATCAAGACCATTTCCGCTATTGTTAAAATAGCTTGTTTAGGGTACTCACTATATTTGATTTCGAAGAATGCTCTTACAGCATAGTCCAACCCGAATAACGCAACGACTCCCAACAGATAGACATTCGTAAAATCTTTATTATTGATCATAAGAAGGGCTAAAGTCATTACAGTCAGGGCAGTAAATACTCTCAACCTCTTATCAACTTTACGATGAGTCTCATTTATATGATTATAGGAAAAGGGGTTTCTTTTTACTTTTTTCAGTTTAAGAAGTTTCCTTAATACGTATTTAACAGTTGAGATCAGAACAAATATCATGATAGCAATTGATATAAATTTCACCCAATACATAACATGCCCCCTATTACACAAAAAGTCTTTAACTCTTTACCAATCCATCATCGCCCAATAACTCATTTCACCCTAATCATATATTTTACGAAACATTCTGATGATCCATTTGCTTATTATTGTCTATTAACCCTTATTTTCTCCGACGAAGAAAAATCTTCTGAATAAGTGAGGTTTTATGTATGGGTGCTGGATCTTTTTGAACCTTTATGACTTCCCAAAACCCATCTTTCTCAGAAGGATCGACTAAAATATCCAGCCCAAAACAAAGACAGTATTCCTTCATATCCTGATAGTCAAAAAAGTTGGAGTCCTCCTCTGCTAAAACCACGGTGTGATTCACTGGGTCTTTTTCAAAAGAAAGCGGATCACCATATTGTTCTATGCCGTCATACCCCTCACCTACATCAAATTTTCGCAACAGATGGCCCTCTTGGAATATGTTCAAATGGTAAGTATCAACGGTACTCTGACCTAAGGCATGAATAACCAGCGTATGGAATCGAGAAGAAAGGCTGGAGGACAACTCCATTAACTGTTCATATGAATCATGTAAGACCGTTACCCACTCCTCATGCAGGTGGCACAAAGCAAATTGTGTCGGAATGTCATGATCGAACATCGGTAAAGACGAATCTTGATTTGAAAGGATGATTGGCTTACGGTCGTGTTTATCCTCTAGCCATCGGATCAAAGCAGCTTTTACTTCATTTACCTTGTCTGTCTTAATGTGAATGTGATACATGGCGACTGACAAATGCATCCCTCCTCATAATTCCAATTATTTCAAATATCAAAGTCTTACTCAAGGAAATTTTTTTAAAAAGGAGGATTCATCCAAATCAAAAGCTTTATGATTCAGCGGCATCAGACAGGATGGATACGTATTTATTAGTTGTAATGTCAGAATAATTCCCAGGGCTGATAAATAGACGGAAAAATTCCGCTTATTTAGTCCTACTATTGAAAAAAGCTGAAATAGGCGGAAAATTTCCGCCTATTCATTCTATAAATACATCTGTAGGTGATTTTACGGTGCATAAGCGGAAAAATTCCGCTTATGCACCCCCAAAACAAGTTCAATTCTGAATATAACCGGAAAAATTCCGCTTATTCACTTTTGCCAGTACTTCTATAAAGAGCAAGACATCTTATGTAATAGAATGAATCCTATACAAGTAAAAATGAAAAGGCTGGGACCCTTTTGTCCCAGCCTCTCTGGAGCTCCTCTTATTTCCCAACGACATACACTCCATTAGGATCCCTTTGACCGGAAGTCACTAATCCACTCATCACTGCCTTGTGGATCGTAGAAGTTTCTCCTATTCCTACATGTATATGGTTCATTGGCTTGTGAAATAAACAGGATATATCATTCTCAAATTCTCCATCTTTCATGATTAACTCTAATTCTTCAATCCTAGCAATAGACGGTGTGCCGTCAATCGCATCTTCATGGCTTTGGAGTTCAATCCTGAAACCATAGGGTGTTCCGATAAAGGTTCTCCTTTCATTACTATTCACTTTCCAGTTCATTGCTTCGGCTCTTTGACATATCTCATCAAGTTCCTCTGGACTCACCAAGAAACCAATATGGTCAAACATCACTCTCTTACCGTATCCAAAGGTAATATTGATAGCCCCTTTCCTCGCTTCGATGATCCTGAACGAGATTCCTTTATCCCGAAAGTCATCCCACTCCAAAGGGGGATTGAATGTCTGAAAATCACCTCGAAACTTCCCAGTGCGAAGTGAAATTCGAAATCCATTCTTCACATAGAACTTTTCTGTTTCTTCTACATGGGGCGTCCAGAAATGGTAATGAAATAACATGACTCATCCCTCCATAAAAATGCTTCGAATGCTCCCTTTAATGTATCAGTCGTCCACTCCAGCTTCGTCCTTAATCAGAATGAAATCCACCTCATCTTTTAGTCGCAGGTAAGGGGATTATGAGTATTCACTGGCTAAATAAATTCAGGTGCAACCCACAAAAGATCACACCTGGCAGTAGGACTATACAGTTAAACGATTTTGAACTTCCCTTAGGAACTCACCTAATACTCCCGTATATATATCAGGTTTTTCCTCATGTACCAAATGCGACGCAAACGGAATGACGCACACATGCAAATCATTATGTAAGCTTTGGTATTTTGCTGCAGTGGCCACTTCTGCCTGATTCCCCTCGCCCACCATAAATAGAATCGGCACAGTAATGGAACCTAAGTCGGACGTATCATCAAAAGGGTACCAGTCTTCGTCTCGAGCCATATAAATAAACTGTCTCCAGTCCGATTCGTGTTGCAGATCCAATTGACTGGTGAATTCTGTATTTTCCAATAATTCTCTTTGGAATTGAACATCTTGAGCATGCATTTCCTTCCAATTGTCCGGCTTATCAGAAGTAATTCCAGACAAGGTTAAGCTTCGTAATCGGTCAGGAAATTTCTTTGCAAATCGTAAACCCACTAATCCCCCTAGTGAGCACCCTACTACATGCACTTTTTCAACTTGTAAATGATCCAATGTATCTCTCAAATCATCCGCAGCGTCTTCAAAGTAATTGCTGAAGTCATGACTTACCGACTTTCCATGTCCTCTTAAATCGGGAACTATGACTTTCCTGCTTTGTTGAAGTGCCTCTCTTTGCTTCACAAAATCAGTCGTTCCGGCTTGTAACCCCGTGTGGAGAAAAACAACAGGTTCCCCTTCCCCGTATACTTCAGTATGTAAAATCATCTAACAATCCTCCCTTTAGTAAAATAAATTAATCTAACCAACATAATGAATAACCAACCGGTATAATGCCACACACAGTCCTAAGACACAGGCTTTCATTTTGGCTGGATGTTTTCTTTTACTAAATAACAAGTAAAGGAAAATCACCACAAACCCTAGAGGGAACCACAGCTCGAAGAAACCTTCTTTTGTATCTCTAGAATAGATTGGACCAATATGCGTGCTGATCAAAAAGTAAATAAAAATGGAATAACGACGTGTTTCTAATTGTTTACTCCACCTGACTAAGAAGAAAAAGATGATAATGGCTATAGTGGTAGTTAATAAAAATTGAAGAGCCAAAGGAATGGGATTTAATTCCACTCTGAATATCCCTCTCTTTCTAGAATTCTTTCCTTCAATTCCATATCGTTACTACCAATTATTTCAAAAACTATTCATCCTTACAATTATTTTATGACACAAAAAAAGCGCGATGTACATAATCGCGCTTAATTGTCGCTCTAGCCCCATTGTTTAACCCTCTATTATTTCTCTTTTTGATAAAACCTCCGCACCTTCGCTCGATTCCCGCAATCGGCCATGGAACACCACCGCCGGCTCCGGTTCCTGCTCGTATCGAAGAATAACCAGCCGCAAGGGTCACCTTCACATTGTTTGACCCGCTCCAACTCATTTTTTGAAACAAGCAAGTCTACAGCGGATTGCAGAATGGGAGGCAGCATCGCATCCAGATTTTTGTCTGGTTGATTGAACTTCAACATGAATTGATCTTCAATTGGGATGATTTGCAACGATTGATAGTAATGGCTCACATATTCATTGAAGCGCTTAAGATTCTCCTCATTCGGTGAGGTTTTCTTTGAAATGCTCTTGAACATTTGATACATCACTTCCCGCAGTTCAATTGCCTGCTTCAGAGCTTCTTCTGCTAGAGAAGGATTTTCCCCGGCTTCCACAAGAAGATTCTGTGCCTGTTTGGCAGTCAATACTTCGGCATGGATTGACCAGTCAACCAATTTGGCGTAGTCCGTAAACCAGTCCCGCCTTTTCTCCGTACTTTCCCGCCAACTGACGGTATTGATGAAATCCATACACAGTCGTTCTCCGACCATCATATAAGGGTTTGTTTCCGACATAATCATGACTCCTTTACTCTAACCATCATAATACATATTGACAGTTAGAAACAACCAGCGTAAACTTATAACCATCTAAAGTGTTTTAGGTGGTTAAATTCAAATTCAGGAGGTTTTAAAATGGAAAATGCGATGTTGGCAGCTGTTAAGACGTTGTTGAAGGAAACATTCGAAGGACCTGAAGGAAATGGAAGCTGGTACACGGAATCGAAGCCTGGCAGTGGATTGTTCGGAACACTTGACGGATTATCGGCAGAAGATGCCTCGATCCCGGTCCATGGTACCACCATCGCCGCCCAAACCGATCACACCCGTTATTATATATGGGTGGCAAGATCGTACATGAGTGGAGAAGTCCCCGACAAGGACTGGGAAGCTTCATGGAAAATCACAAGCGTAGACACCGACACATGGACACAATTCACCTCAGAACTTAAACAAGAATACACCGCACTGCTCACAACCATCGATTCCCTGACCTCCTTTGAAGAACAGACCTTCTCAGGCATGCTTGGAGCAATCGCCCACTCCGCTTACCATCTCGGTTCCATACGACAAATGGTTAAAGCGATTAAAGTTCCGAGTCAGCCCTAATGTTGAAAATGAGATATTAATCCGTTTGGAAAGGAAGAACCCGCCGTGGTATTTTTGGCGGGTTTCTTTATTAATAGATTAGATGATTGGGAGCCCGCAAACGTAAAATAAGCGGAGATTTTCCGGTTATATTTAGAATGGTACCTATTTTGGGTATAAATAAGAGGAGGTTTTCCGGTTAAATAAAGAAAAATCGATTATTATTGTTTCTATTGAGTTAATAGGCGGAATCCTTCCGGCTATTTCATCCTTTTTTAGAAATAATCTCTAATTAAGCGGAATTTTTCCGTCTATTGTTCAGCTCTCGAACTCAACCTGACATTCCAACCGACATAAGGCTATAAAAAGAGGTATCCTAAAGAAGAAGTCTTAACCAAGGAGGAACAAACAATGAAGCCAAGAATCACCGTACTGACCCTCGGAGTGGATGATCTGGAAAAAGCACTGGAATTTTATCAAAACGGTCTACATCTCCCAACCGAAGGGATCATCGGGCAGGAGTTTGAAAATGGCGCCGTAGCTTTCTTCGATTTGCAAAATGGAGTGAAACTGGCCATCTGGGAACGGAAAAGCTTAGCGAAGGAAGCCAATGTCCCCCTCTCTCCCAGAAGTCCCTCTGAATTCACGATCGGACATAATGTAAGCAGTAAGGCAGAAGTGGATCAGGTGATGCTGGAGGCAGAAACAGCCGGGGCGAAAATCACCGATCCAGCGAAGGATACCTTCTGGGGAGGGTATTCTGGTCACTTCCTGGATTTAGACGGACATTTGTGGGAAGTCGTGTGGAATCCACATTGGGATTTAGAGGAGTAACATTGCTTGGCAAAACCAGCTCAATTAGATTGTGCTGGTTCTGCCTCTAAATAAGAAGTTATCTTACACTTTTATACGTAACAAGAAAAGGTGTTAACAAAGTACCCACCAACAGGATCAGCATTCCAATTACAAACGTTAAAACAAAATTTTCGAATGGGGAAAGGAAATTAAAGAACAATATTGCTGGTAGAATGGTACATAGCGTAAAGGAAAATCTTCCACGAATGGTTATTTCGTGCTCCGTTCCACAGTTCGTACAGTGGATAGGTTTATAGGTCCAAATAAACGATTTCATAATCTTTTTCCAACTAAATGGGGTCTGACATTTATCGCATTTTTGCAAGATAAAATCACCTCGATGCTTAAAATCATTCTTGATACTTTCTCAGATTTCACTGTCCTCTTTATAAAATCAAGGGTCTTTTCAAACAGTTTCGGTTGAATATCTGAAATATCTGAATAGGTAAGGCTGGTAGGAAGGTCTTCAAATAATTCAACTTCACGAATCTCTGACTCTGGCAATAGTCCGATTTCTTGTATCCTTCCAAAATATAATCTTCCAAAGGTTTTTGAACCAGCAGTGGAATAATCGCAAATTGGAATTATATCCGTTTCTGTACAACCAGCCTCCTAAATCATAAAAATCAAAATATGTATGGTCCCCATATTCCTTTATTTCGGTTACTTTTATGTCCTTTTCCTTTAGATTCACATAAGTTCCTTCAATTTCTAACTAAAGAAACCTACCAAGCAATGAAATTAAACGATTCAGCTAACTTCCTTAACACCCTCGGCACTGATCCGTCGTCATCAATATAGTAGACCTCAGTTATAGCCAGAACACAAAGTGCAAGTAAAACAGCAATAACGATGAATACGGTCCATAATTTCCTGTCTTTATATCTTCTTCCCTTTTGATGCTTCTTCTTCCTATATAAGCTTTGCACCCTTCGCTGCTGCTGATACTTATCCTGCTTATCAGCATTCATAGGTTTATTCCTCCCTACTGACTAGTGCTTATCGTCCCCTGAATCTTGGCTCATCCCAGAAGCCTTCCTGCTCAGAACAATCAGGTTAAGTACTAAGAGACTCACTCCAGCTATAATAAAGAAATAGGCTAAACTCCTGCTTTCTCCCCACTGGTTATATGCTTGCATGAACGATATGAATCCTACAAAAAAGCCCATATACAACTGAAAATTTGTATTTCGTTTCAATTTCCTTATCCTCACGCTTTCTACAAAATGACTTTTTATACTCCCTACCAATTATTCCAAAATAAACCATGATACTCAAGGAGAAATTCCAAATAAAAAGGCTCATCCTCCCCAGACAAGCCCCCATTTCCCTCTATTGCTCTTTCAACACCGCATACTTCCGATAAGCTTTATAATAACTCCCAGCCAATAATACGACCATAAATGCAGGGAACAATTTCAACAGAACAAATGGCGTTTCAAAGAGAAACGCTTTCCAAAACAAATCATTCTCCATATTCCAAAGACCGTCATGATATAACCCCGGATCTCTGTAATACCTAAAAGAGTAGATGAGAAATATCATGCCAAACCAAAGGGAATAGCTCATGATTCGTTTATAATAATGACTTTTTGACTCCCGGTCAGAGAAGATTTCATCCTGATCATCGCTTTCTTTTTGCCAATAGCGAATACCACTCAGCCAGTATCCTTTCAGGTAACTCCAGCCGAAATCCTCATAGATCCCTTTGTATTCTTCCAGCTTTTTTTTCGACAGATAATCCTGATAGTCCAGTCTCATCAAATAATTCTTTTCGGTCTTTTCGAAAGTGTACACTCCCAGTCCACTGATGTTTGTGCACCGATAGCCTTTTTGCAATTGCTCGTTCAGCCAGCGTTCTTCTTTTTCTATACTGATAAACCATTTAACCTTCTTCATTCGATTCACTTCCTTCATACAAGGATACGATATGCAAGAGCCTTTCCTGCTCCAGGTTCAAGATGGCATTTCCTTCAGATGTAATCTGATAGATTTTCCTCCGGCCTGAATTCCCAACAGGTTCAATCCAACCGTGTTTATTCAAGTTCTCAATCGCACCGTATAATGTGCCGGCTGCTAACACCACGGTGCCTTTGCTCATTTCTTCGATTTTCTGCATGGCGGCGTATCCGTGGAGTGGCTCACGCAATGCCAGTAAAATATAGTGCATCGTTTCAGACAATGGTAATAATTTATGTTTCATGTTCTCACCCTTTTATTCAGTTCAACTATACAGTTCAGCTTACTAACAATTTAATACAGTTCAACTGAATAGTCAACCACATTTTAGAAATCCCATTAAAAAAAGCCAATTTCCTTTATGTTCGGAAATTGGCTTGATCCTACCAGTGCGCTTGCAGTTTATTACCATCTGGATCATAAAAATGGAAAAAGGCATGACCCTCATCTTCTTTAATCTCATCGACCTTCACCTCGTGATCCTTTAAGTGTTGATGAAATTCAGCCAGCTTGGGACTTGTAAAGCCAATACTGAATTCCTCTTTCTGATTCACTGTAAAATGGGCAAAGGTTGCATCTTCTGTAGGGATGAGGATCAGTAAGAACGGTCCTTCATTTATTTTTAAAGCGGCAAGTTCCTCGGTTACGTTTAATAATTGGAGACCTAATATATCTCGATACCATTGTGCTGACTGTTCTACATTCTTAACTGGAATTCTAATATAATGTACTTGTTCAATGAATGATTTACTCAAATCCTTCTCTCCTTTATACTGGTCTACCAAGTAGTTCGCTTTCAGTATCCCCTTCTCCTTTAAATCCCCTATAAAATTCCAAATTTCCAGTCCCTTAGTCCGTCCTTTTGCTATCATTCTCTTCTTCAGGATCTCTCACTTTACCGTCCAGGATATCGTCTAGAGGAGTGTATTGATTACTGGGGAGTTTCTTTCTTCGAATAGCTCTAAAGATAATAAATGCAGGTATGGCAAGATAGACGACAAATGCAAGCCCCATTGATAATACCTCTTGAATGCTATTGATGATTTCCACCTTACACTTTACCTCCCTTATAGAATGAGAATGTGAACCGCTCCCACCATATGCATATACAATCCAGTGAGAGATAGAACCGTCCCCAGGAGAAATGTCCAAGGGTTGTCTTCTGTTTCTTTATCAAAGGTCCAGATTGTCAGTAGAGCCACTGTCAACGTGACGATAGGGAAAATGACGTATTGTGGTCCAAATGCGAATGAAACCCCGCCAAAGATGAGGACAAAAATTCCATAGGGATTAGCATTCTTGATATTATCAATGTATTCTTTCTCAGCAGTCGAGAAACCTTCATCGTCATAGGAGTAAAACACTTGCTTAAATCTATTAAGGAGGTTGACGATCTTTTTAAATCCATTCATATATTCCTGTTTCAATCCCTTCCTTTGCACCCTAATTCCTCTGATATTTCATAACTTAAGTAATCGTAAATGGAATAAAAAAACGCCTGACATTACAGCACATACTCTATTTTTTCCGATAGGACTTCATGCTTAAATGACCCCAATCCCCTTTCAGATCATCAAGATGCACAATACTCCACGCATTAAAAAAGGTCTGCCCACGCTTGTTAAAGAAGAACTGACCATCAATGCAGTAAGAAGCGTGTTGAATAATTCCGTCTGCATTTTCCCACGTCACCACATCACCTGCTCGCAACCCTTGAGAGAGGATGACATGATAATCTTCAAGTGCTAAACGTTGAAGAAACGTTTGAGGGTGGACCCATTCATGTATGATCCATTCCTGCTGGGTTATGGCGAATAGAGTTGCTGACAAACAATTGCTTCCCGCTCTGGATGGAAAGGTGTTGGCATACGTTCGTAAGTGTTGAGGGGTTTGCGGCGGAACATGATAGCAATCCCACTCCTCCCATTCTTGGGCAATATCTGTTATGAGGTCTTCATTACAACGGAAAGAAAGTTCTTCCCACATCGCTTTATGAAGGACAACATACTCCTCTCCCTTCACTTTGACAACGTTGTTACGAAGGGATAATATGTCTCCGGAGAAGTCAGAAATGGGATGAATCAATCCCCTTCCCACTTCCACTTGAATATGAGAAAGCTCGATTTTCTTCTCCGCTGGTAGATGATTCACCCAGCCTGGAGGTGTCACCAGTACATAGGCAACGTCCTTTGATAGATTCCAATACTCATAGCTGTTCGCAAATTGAACCTGCTTATAAGATGAATGGTTCTTGAACTCTTCGTGCGGAATGACCAAGGCATTGTCTATATATTCTTTAAAACTAGTAAGGTTGGCCTCCGGAAGGAAAAAGAGGTCTTTATCCGGCACATAGGTATTAATCCATTCTTTTATTGTGTCAGATGTTGGCTGGAGCTTTCTTTTCATTTTCATCACCTCTGTTGTTCATCCTCTACGAAATTCAAGGACAAGTCCATCTCCAATTTGAGAAGACTGTTTCAGCAGCTCCTTGTTGGCAGGATCAATCCAATAGTATTGAAGGGTCTCTCCAAAATACGTTTTCACCTTCCAGGCATCAACAAAATCGTCAAGTCCTCTTTTAACACGCTCTGACTCGACTACTTGAATATGAATATCGACTTCTGACTCGAGCGTTGCATTGAAACCATTCAATTGCAGGGAGTAACCGGACTTCAACGGCAACACACGCAATATAAGCTCCACGGAAAATGTGTCAACGCAGTCTCCATGTAGTTTGATTGTTTTTTTACTATTCCCCATCGAGATATGTACTCCTGCCTCGTCATATTCGGCTTTCACGAGATGACTACCATTTGAGTAATCGGTGAATGAAATGGGTTTACACGTTGCCTTTTCCATTATGGTAATGCCTTTCTGTCACCTAAAACATCGGAATTTAATGTTTGCTCTCTCTCAATGGCTTCACGTCCATCGATACGAACAAACTTTATCTTCTCCGTAGTAACACCAACCTTTTTTTCTCTTCCGTTCTCAATAAGATAAATGTCTTTTTCATCTTCTGTTTCAACCAGTGCCTCTGCACTTATTCTCATTGATTGTCCCCTACTCTCTCTCATTCCCCAACCCCATTTTTCATCTAATCTCCTCCGCCAGCTCTAATATAATCCCCTCAGGACCACGAACGTAGCATAATCTGTATGTATCTTCATATTGCTGAACCTCACTAAAGGTTTCTGTACCCTTCTCTTTCAAATGGGCAACCATGGTGTCAAGATCCTCAACAGCAAAGCAAATATGGCGGATACCCAACGTGTTGGGATGCGTTTGCTGAATACCGTTTTCATCGGACGGTGTTATATATTTGACGAGCTCTATCCATGTCTGACCGTCCGGCAATCCCATTCCTACGCATGACGTTTTCACATCTTTCATACCAACGACCTTGTCCAGCAGCTCACCATCCATCTCCCATTCGGCTTTCACCTCAAGTCCTAAATCCACAAAAAACTCTTTAGTCTTTGAGAGATCGTTTACGTTGATACTGATATGATCCATTCTGGTGATTTTCATGTTTTTTGACCTCTTTCACAATTAGATTCAACCAAAGTTCAATATCTGCTATTTACCAGTCCTGACTAATGTAATACCAATTATTTCAAATCATTAAATAAAACTCAATGTTTTTCAATTGCGTCAAAAAATCCAGTGGTGTTTCCTATATGACCTAGGAAACGAACTTTTAGCAGGTCAAACAAGATTTTTGTCGAACGTTATACTTTAAGCGTAGTATGAAATTCAAATTTTGGAGGAGAAAACGATGGCAGAGGTCTTGATGTTCCACCATGTTTTAGGCAAAACGAAGGGAATAGAAGCAATTGCAGATCAACTGAGGGATGCAGGGCATATTGTGCACGTGCCGGATTTATTTGATGGCCGCACATTTTCCTCATTGGAAGAAGGCCTGGGATTTGTTAAAGAAATCGGATTTGAAGAAGTGACGTCGCGTTGCATTCGGGCAGCCGGTGATCTTTCGCAAGATGTCGTCTATGCTGGCTTTTCACTTGGTGTCCCGGCAGCACAGCAGCTCGCTCAAACACGTGAAGGCTCAAAAGGCGCACTGTTTTTCCATGCCTGCCTCCCGACCTCCGAGTTCGGAACTCCATGGCCAGCTGACTTACCTGTGCAAATTCATGCCATGAATGCTGATCCCTTCTTCGTTGAAGACGGTGACATCGACGCGGCTCGTGAACTGGTGGAGTCGGCCAATCACGCCGAACTTTTTCTATATGAGGGTAATGAACATCTCTTCACCGACAGCAGCATACCTTCTTATGATGCTGAGGCGACGAAGCTTGTGATAAAGCGGGTTCTTGACTTTCTCGCATAAGTCAACAGGGAGCACGGGGACGGTTCTCCTGCTTCCTTTTCGTTTGAAGCAGCAAAAGGACCCCATTCTAGCTCCCTCCTCCTCATCAAATGACAATAACCATCATATTGCCCCCGATCATAGGACGATGTCCCTCTTGTATAGTGAACTAACTTCTATCTTTGTTAAGGTTCTTTTCCTTATTAATAACCACCAAGAATAAGGCTGCTGAGATGGCAGCGCCGAGTGATAAGAAGAAGTATATGTAATGGAGTAAATCGGGATTCTTTACTAAATCCCAAGTCGTCCTAATGAATGCAAAAGATAAATATAGAACTAAAATGAAAGGGCCTTTCGAAATGACTTTACTCAACATCCTCTCTTCCTTTCAGTGACTCATAATTTTAGATCTTTTTAATTGCAGCATGTTCATTTCCTCATGTTGTCTAATTGGATAAAATTTTTTCTAAATTGTTCTTCTAGTATTACCCCCTTTACTTAAAGGAACTTATAGACCTCCGTTCATCATAAATCCTAAAACTAGTATTATAAATCCACCTGCAAGTATTCCTAATGCTGAAATTGAAACTGTCTTGGATTTCCCTTTTTTACTCAATAGGGCAGTTACCAAAGCTAATATTGCTCCAATAATTAAGACGTTGGTTCCTACATACCCGCTAACTCTCCCTCTCATAAAAACAAATAATATTAAAGTAATCCCTATAATACCAATGGACACCCAACCAAGGTACTTTCTCATTTAATATCCCCTCCCTAAATATTAAATTCAGCTCTGTATATAATTAGACTGCAAAGAAAGTATTTTAGTTTCATATTAATCGATTCTTGATTGCCCATCCAAAACACTTTTTAGAGGCTTTTGAAGAACGTTCACAAAAGCTGCGACGGCGCTTGTTGCTACAATACCCATTAGACCCAGTGATATCGGACCTGCTGCGTCATCACCTGTGAAGTGAGCAAGCACCCTCAAATAAACAATTGCGATTAAAATGAAGAGAATAACCGTAAACGCACATTTTTTTATGATCTTCAAAGATTGAAATGATAACTCGGAGAATGCATTGTTCTTTTCGATATAGGTTAAGAGCTTAAATACTTGATACAACACTACAAAAATCGATAAACATATGCCATATGCACATGCCAAAAGGGGATATAGCGAATAATCACCTGGACGCTCTATCCCATCTCTTCTGGCTGCTTCAGGCAACCAATAGATACACACCGCAAGTAACCCAATTCCGATAAGAAAAGCAATGAACTTCAAGTAAAAAGTTGAACCTTGTTTACCATTCATTTAGAGCACCTCACTGATTCTATAATAAAATCACTGTACCACATTATTTATTGTTTAACAATAAATGAATGTTGTTTTTTAATATATTGTTATTGTTTTTAATTGAATTTCGATAAAAAAAATATAGAGCGCTTCTCATTTTAGAGAAACGCTCTTACTTTAAACCTTAATATGATAACTGATTGCATTAATCTGCTTATCATAACCTTCTTCAACGGTTTGACCCTATTGTGGACAGCAAACAAAGAGAGATATAGCAGATTCATGCGGGATTAACAATTATCGTGCGAGTTTCAGATACAATCATGCGCGAATCCCGATAATCATGCCAAGGTGTCGAATATCCTATATTTATAAGGAACAAAAAGACCGATTGGACAGGCCCACGTATCCTTTAATAAGCCAATGGACCTGTCCCCACGGCTCTAATTATGGTGCAACAAGTTCAACTTTTATTCTGTCCGGGTCCTCGAAGTAAACTGCATAATAATCGTCTCCCCCTGCAAATGGATGCTGGTTTGTATAAAGAACGTTTATTCCCTTATCTTTTAATTTCATAGTCACACTATCGACGTGTTCTCGTGAATCTGCGTGAAAGGCTAAATGATTTAAACCTACTCTGCATCTATGATATGGAATGTCAAGAAACCGTTCTTCTGTTTGCACAAATACAATATACGTATCTCCCATTTTCCAACTTTGCCCACTTTCCCATTCTTGGAAAAGATGATACCCTAATTCCTCAAGAAACCAGCTCCAAAAATCAATTGACCTATTTAAATTAGATACATAAAGTTCAATATGATGAAGTAATCCTTTTGGCACAAAGCTTCCCCCTTTACTTTTCCATTCCCATCACCAGCTTGATGTGGTGCTCGAAGGATGAGTCTATCTGTTTCTATTTACGGAACATCTATTAAAATAGGATCCATATCCTTTCCCCACTCTCTCAAAAAAAGCACATTAACTCTCCGGACCAAAGTGCTTACCTTTTTCATTAAATTTGTCGACCCTATTACGGACTCAATCTTATACTTTAGAAATAACTAACGCCAAATTAGGCTATTACACAAATTTGCACATAAGAATATCATCAATATATTCCCCATCATTTAACTTGTATTCTTTTATCAAACGACCTTCTTCCAAAAATCCCATCTGCTTGTACAGGGAAATGGCTCTTTGATTTGTTGAAAGGACCCCTAAACTTACCTTTTCAATGAGTGGGTTCTCCTCGGCCCAGTCTAATAATGCCGTTAAAAGTGCCTTCCCTATCCCCATGCCTCTGTAATCTTTGCTTATCGACATTGAAACTGAGCCAGTATGGGATAATCTCTTCCTAGTTTGGGAACGAAATTCTATCGATCCGACAACTACACCATCCACTTCCGCTACGATAAGAGTTTCTTTTTCGTTATCCAATTTCCGTTGTATTCGTTCTTTTTCCTCCTGCACAGGCTTTTTTTCTAGCTCCTCTGATACAACGATGAAATATTTACCTTCAGAAATAACAGAGCTCTCTATATCCAAAAGTACTTCCGCATCCTCTAGTTTCACATTTCGAATGAAGTATTCTACATTATCTTTAGACACTGGTATTTTACATCCTCCTAAGTGATGATCTCTTATGAAATAAATACGACATCCGATAATAATATCCTTCTTCAACGGTCTGACCCTATTGTGGATAGCATGAAAAGAGATAGATAGAAGATTCATGCGGGATTTACGATTATCGTGCGGGATTTAGAAAAATCATGCCACTTCCGTCATAATCGTGCGAGTTTCAGATACAATCGTGCGAGCATTCCGATAATCATGCCAAAGTGTCGAATTTTCTTTATCTGTGAGTAGCAAAAGGACCAATTTGGCAGGCCCACGTCTCCTTTAAAGAGCCAATGGACCTGTCCCCATGGCTCCCCTCCTTAAAAAGGAAAACATGAAGTAGTAATAGCACAATCGCTTGATTGCTTTCCTGTAGGTATCGTAGTAAGAACACTATCCGTTCTAATACAAATAACTGAAACTGTCCCCGCATTAAAGTTAGTAACATAAGCCTTTCTCCCATCGGGGGTAATACAAACATCCGTTGGACCATCGCCAACATCAATCGTCGTCATAATTGAATCATCACATGCATTCACTACGGTTACATTATCACTACTAATATTCGAGATATAAACCTTCTTCCCATCTGGTGTAACGGCTACACCATTCGGTCTTATCCCTACATTGATCGCATTCGATACTACGTTTCGCTTAAGGTCAATAACAGAAACGGTACTAGGCTCCCCTCTCCCACGATTGGCCACGTATAGCTTTTTTCCATCTGGGGTTATCGCAAGGTCTCGAGGAAATTCTCCATTTGTAATGGGAATTCTATCTATCACTGATTCTTTATTTGTATCGATTACGGCAACAAAATTACTTATGGTTACAGCAACATAGGCCCTTCTTCCATCTGGACTAAATGCCACATCAAATGGGTTATCTCCTACTTCTACATGTTTCACTGTTTGCTTACAGACATCAATGATGGAGACAGTTGTACCACCGAAATTCGCTACGTACACTTTTCTTCCATCAGGTGCCGCAGCTATCCCAACCGGCCCCTCACCAACAGGGATTTCATTGACCACTTTATGACTAAAAAGATCTATAACGGAAACAGAGTTATTAGTAGTATTGGACACATATGCATGTTTAACTAAAGGGGAAATTGTAATCCCATCTGGTTGATCACTTACTGGAATCGTATCTGTGACTTTATCGATTTTGGTATCAATCATTGAAATCGTATCTTCCCCAAAGTTCGTTACGTAAGCAATAAACTTTGCCTTACTCTTGAAGTGCTTCTTTCTATTCATTCTCATTGTATTCCTCCTTAAAATACCACCTCTACTAACTAGTATATGAGTAGTGAAAATGTTTGTGATTTTAAGAGGAAGGATTATTTGTAGAAGCAGGGGGACGGTTCTACTGCTTCCTTTTTGATTAAATATCCCAATAAAAAAGGTGCTCTCCAGATTCGATTGCACCTTGTACTCATACTATTTGATTGATGATCCTATCCAACCACATGCGCGATTTTCAGCTATTAATAGGATCTTCAGCTTTAAACTCATTATTCACAGTCGACTCTATCGCCTCATTCCCCACCTCTAATATATACTCCTTACCAATCAATTCTCTTCCACCGTTTTCTTCATACCACTCTTGGATCCGTTTAACATGATCCTCATCACTTCGTATCTTATTTTCAATTTCCACATAATCTTCATAGCTGTCGTATTCCCAAATTGCAAATATTTTAGACGTCCCATCCCCACGATCCTTCATCCAACGCCCCACTAAACGAGACCCGTGTTTTAATTGATTCGGTAGATTGGTGTTGTTGAAGTGTTGATTAAAAATCTCTACAAATTCGTTTTTCACGGTATAGTACTTTCTTCTATAAAACATATATGTTTCTCCTTTTCTATGAGTTTCAGATCCTATTGAATACGAGTTCCTTCATACCAAGAGCAAAATAATGCAGATTAAACCCCTTCAACTTCTCTGATGACCGCATCAACCACATGCCCGATCGGTTCAGTTGCGTCTATAATTATTCCATTTTCGGGAATGTCTTCTTTCGTTTGATGCAAGTGCGCTATCAACTCCCGTTCCGACTTCTTCCCACCAAATTCATTATCCGGTCGCTCGTCCAGTCTTTGGTTTAATGTTTCACGATCAACCTCGAGAACAAACACCCCATCAAATAAATCGATGAAAGTAGAAAAGTTCCGAGAACCACCACAGAAAAATGTGACTGGCTCATTCTTGTTATCGACCAACGCCTTTACTTTCTCTACATCCCATATATGATTCTCGTGAGAGGCCGTATCCGTTGGTTTACCGGTGCAGGAAACGCCTTCGATCAGATAATTCCTGACGCCCATGGCTGAACCCTCCTTTTGTCTCATTTCATATTTTTTAGCTCAATCGTTTCTGCAAATTAGTAGCAACATAATTCCTAAACAATAAAAGTTCATCCTTCTCAAATTCATGATCGCTTTTCTCACTTGCATAACAATCTATGACTTTATGAACTGTGCTACTAAATTCTTTCGGCAATGTTGATAACCCCCAGCGGCCAGCTTCTTCCTTTGAAGAAATAACTCCCTCTTCTAGATACCAAAACACTCTAATCATATTTAGCGTACAATAAATCGGTTCCTCTTCAATCCGCTCTAAACAATCCTGAAAGTCACCCAGTATGGATGACAGATAGTCTGAACGCGGCACGACTGGGAAAACTTCAGTAATAGGTTTGCCTGCCATACAAATCCCTCTGTTATTTAAAATCGTTATGTGTGCTGCTAGATCCGGATCAGTGTTACTGTCTCCGTTTATGAATTCGTATGTACCTTTTACCAAATCATGTTCATACCGCTCTCTCCAGAACTCACTATAATGAAAATCGAATGGACAAGGGTGCTGCCAGACTTTTAATTGATCCTGATTCATAAAGCTGATTTCGATTGGGTAAGGGGAATTGGAACAATTCAAAAAGAAGATGGCTAGTTCCCTTTTGCTTTCAACTTCAATTGCCTTATTCGTGATGACCAATACATCAATATCGCTTTGGTCCGGATTAAAACCACCCATGGCTATAGATCCGTGAATATAAATGCCAACCAGATCATCGTTTAAGATTGTTGTCATTTCTTTTTGGATACTTAAAATAAGATTATTTACTTCAGCTGAGCATGTTTCTAAATGGAAGCTCATTTTCTATTCTCCTTTTTCTACCCTGTAAATCGAAGATAAATCACCATCACCTTAAAGCATCATCAAGTATCTCCTTATAAATTTCATTCCAATCATGATAATACTCCGTTACCTCACCTGGATCTATCAGAATTCTTTCGCCTGACTCATACTTAGCTTGAAAGTCATGCAATCGTTCTATGTCCATACAATAGAAAACCTGATAGCCTACTTTGGGGTATGGACTATCTTCATTCCAATTTGGATTCTCACTGTGGTCCACGATGATATAACCTAATAGAGAACAACTCCCTGAAACATATCCTTCTTCATAAGCTTCACGCTTTACACATTCTTCAGGAGTTTCCCCCTCTTCAATATGACCGCCCGGGAAATCCCATCCTCTATGATTTAAATTGACTAATAGCAGTTGACCATCTTTAAAACAATAGCCATGAACGCTTGTAATCCGTTCTCTAGGTGGGAGTTGTTTATCAGGTCTCCAAGTTAATTTTACTGTTGCTTCTCCCCAATTCACATATGTTGTTGTCATGTATTTTCTCCTTAAACACTCTGATCTTCTTTATCAAAAGGAATGCTATACCAAACATAATTCATTGTATTCTCAAACCCTAGATTTTCTGCAATCGACACAGAAGGGTGATTGATCTCCATACAATCCCAATATGGCGTAAGATGATTCTCTAAACATTCCCGTACAAACGAATGAGCCACTCTTTGCCCAAGTTTCTTTCCTTGGTGATTCTTTGACGTCTCAATGTCAATACCATGAACCTTTCCGGCTACTACGCCAGAAAAACAAACGCTCACTATCTCGTTTTCATAAATGGCTGCATACCCAATACCCTCATCCAAATACCTTTCAAATGAAGGCCAAAACTCCAAGACCTTCGAGCGCAAAAAATCGGTACTATCTAAAACAACATTGTTCACCATGATATCCTTGTTAATTTTAACTACTTCATATCCCTGGTCTAATTCAGATTCATTTTGCGTTCTATAACCTGACATTTTTAACTCATAAACCTTTTGGTTATAACCAATGATATTCTCCCCAAATACGTTCCTGAGGGTCTTATTCCATTTCGGATGATTTCCAATCGCTTCAAAAGCTGATAAACCAACTTCATTGCCATCTGATTTAATGACTGTCTGAAAAAAATGGCTTAACTCGACATTGAACTCCTCATTTTCTGCATCCCCCATAAAAATAAAACCATTTTGACTCCCCAACCAGATGAAGCCAGAGGTGGGATCCGTCACGTCATCAACAAAGACGCGACCGGGATGATCTCCATCGATTACAGCCACTGTTTCTAAGAGGCCTTCATCATGAATGAAACCCTTACATTTATAAAATTCAGATTTTTCTAGTTCTAAGATCATCTGTCTTCACCCTCTCTTTCGAACATTCAAAGGTTATGACCTTGTAGCATTTTATTCGCAAGTTTAATATTTTCCTTTAAATATACCGGCAGTTCCGTATGAGCAAGAATTTCCGAAGTCGTCAACCACATGACATCATCGACTTCTTCCTTACTCTTTGCGTAAGGCTCACCCGCTTTGTGGCGACACAGAAAAACGATATCAATGACATGAATGCCTGATTCCGTCACAAAGGAGGAACTGTTTACGTAGGAAAGATCTGTCACCTCACTGCCTACTTCTTCAAGGATTTCTCGTTTTAAGGTCCTTTCCAGAATATCGGATGACACCCCTTCCCTTTCACACTTTCCGCCGACTAATGAAAGTGTGCCTCCAGCGTGTTCCTCCTTTTCACTTCTCATGATTAACAGCCATTTCCCATCACGGTGAATGGCGCCTTCTACATTTACTATAAACATAAAGCAATCCTCCTAAAAAGATATATTTTGTGCTGCCCTATAACTGAATACTCCTATTTGTGAATCTACTATAAACTCACTTTGGATTCATTCTTTACACACTTCATAACTGAATCCCCAAACGATCTCACATCAGATAAGTAATCATAACCTTCTGGTGATCCAAAGCTATTAAACATACGAACAGCCACAATATCTTCTTCAGGAATCACTAATAGGGTCACATTTGTAAATCCAAGTATTTGAAAAGAACCTTTAGGGACTTGGTGACCTATTTCCGTCTTTTTGGCAGGTGAATCTTTAACGAACCACAAGAAGCCATTTTGAGGCAAGTCATTATGTAGAGTAGATGGGCTTTGAAGTGAAGTGGCCATATCTATGATCTCTCTAGGAACGATTTGTTTGCCATTAACCTTTCCTCTCTTCAGATGAAAATACCCCCAGTAAGCTAATTCTCTGGTAGATACATACATATTCATTTTGTCGCCGTCGGTACTATCACTAGTCCTCCAATCTTCATCCCCCTCATAACGCAGCATCACATCAACCAGCTTTTTGTGTTTCTTTGAATACCAATTGGACTCGGTAAAACCTAAGGGTATAAAGACATTTTCATGAATGATTTCTGCCACTGATTTATTGGTTGTTCGTTTGACAATCTGAGTAAGTACCTCGACCCCAATTTGTTTATACGACCAGTTTGAGCCAGGAGAAAACTCACGGGTCGTTCTATTTCCCTGTTCCTTTAGTCCATGTGTATGAGTAAGTAAATGTCTTATCGTTGTATCTTGCCAGGTACTCTCACCAAGTTCAGGCAGATAGGTTAAAACCAAATCATCTATGTTTGTTATGTAGCCATAAAACATGGCATAAGAAACAGCAAAACCAATATAACTTTTCCTAACTGAAGCTACGTGAAACTGAGTATCAGCTTGAACTGCTCTAGCCTCTCTTTCCCCTGACTGTTTTCCTATGTACTGTTCTAAAACGATTGAATCTTTATGAATGATAAGAGTAGACGCTCCTGAACAGATTACATTATTAAAAGTGCCATTAACGTGATCTAATACCGGTTTGAAAATTGGGTTTTCATTTTGACTAAGAATCAAGATCATATCCTTCCCTTCAATGTGGATTTGTGCGGTTACTTTTGTAACTAATTCTCATTTGTAATCCAATTAAAAATGCTAACGATATATAGAAGGGAGAGATCATTAATATCCCTGTTTCTTAACCAAACACCTGAGCAGCAATTCCAAATAACTCACCATTTCTCTCTGGCATATTCGTAGAATGAAACATCATAATGGGTGGATTACTCACATTTATAAATCCACTTTTCTCTACGGCTTTCAAAAATGCTTCATTTCCTGATGGTATATCAATCCTTAGTTTGCCTTGATATCCAATAGCCAGCTTATCTAGAATCATAGAAGCTACCTGAGCATCCGATGCCACAATCGGCCCTATTATAAGATTGATAGGACCTCCTATAGATAATCCAAACCCTACAATGTTCCCTATGTTATCTTTCGCTACGACACATTCCTCGGATTGATTGATTCTATTTTTAAGGAAATTGCTCCTTTGATCTCCAAACGCCGCTTCATCCAACTTGATTATTTTATGTAAGTCGCTTTCTTTAAATTGTTCGACGGTAATCGTTTCACAGAGACAATTAGGAGATGAATAAGTATCGCATATGTACTTATGAACATGGTCAACCATTTGAAACCCCATCTTTTCATAGAGAGGCTTTCCGTCTTCAGTCGAAATAAGCATGATGTCCATATAACTTGAAAGAGAATTCATACATTGTTGCGTCGCTTCTCTTCCTAATCCCAATCCTCTATATTCTTTGTTGACTATGACCATGCCAATGGAGGCGACACTCGTTTCATAGGGGATGATGGCTGCACTTGAAACAATTCTCCCTTCAGCATTCTTATGGCCAATTACTTTACCAGATGACATAACAGTACCAATCTCGTGTTCATCATAGTCCCACCCAACTGATTCAGAGAGTTCAATTAAACCTGGGATGTCTTTCTTGTTAAACTCGACGATATGTAACGTTGAATTCTTACTCGTACTCATTGCATTTTCCCCTTAGTCGATTCAAATTGAGAGTATATCTTTTTGGTATATAAAATTCTCGCTTCAACGTGAAGCTCAATTCTGCAAACTTTATGAAAATGCCACCAAACTTAATACCAATTATTTCAAAATCAAGCGACATTCTCAAGATAAATATAAAACTAAAAAGAAGCTTATCATATTAGAGATAAGCCCCTATACCGCATTCAACTATCCTGTCAATCAACCATCTGGTTCGCAAGGTCCTTTAATACGTCACGTGTATCATAATCCTTTAAGGGATCATAAAAATAGATTTTAATATCAACCCCATTTTTACTTTTGAAAGCGATCTGACCTCCATTACTGTCTAACTTCAGGTCACCTTCTTTCCCTTGTTTGAGTTTTACTACTTCAGAGGTTATTTCAGCCCCACTATCCCCTTCCACGAAATTCTGTTCGAAGTCAACGGCATCAATCATGATAGACTGTTGACCATTAGAAGCGTTAAAGGTCGCTGAGATGTCTTTTCCGTCTGTATTGGATGGAAAATGCCAGTCCTTGATGCCCTCTGCCACAAATTTCGCATCAAACGGGAGTTTTTCAGGCAAGGTCAATGGGAATGGCAATGCCTTAAGAGCGTCCTCCACCGTCTCGGCATAATAGTCTTTAGGTTGCCTCTTTAGAAATTCTTTCCTCTGTTCCTCTGACATATCTTCAAGACCATGGACTTCACTTTCTTTCAATAGAGACGTATCCAGTTTATCAGGCTGCCCTCCGCCTAATAATGGGAGTAGCCCCGTTTGGCTTCCAATAACCCCGATCATCAAGAGAAGTGCTACACCCGCAAGGCTCCAACTTACTAATTCAGGAAACCACCTTCTCTTTGGAGGAATGAGATTGTTCTCAAGCTTGGCGAGTAATGCAGCTTCTTCTTCTTTAGAAAAGGTTCGCCCTTCTCCTATATGTTGATGAATCGCATCATGAATCCGTTTATTGTTCATCTAGATCGCCTCCAAGCTTTTGATTCAGTAGGTCACGGGCCCTGGCCAATCTGGTTCGAATCGTCGAAGAATTGATGCCAAGGATCGTCGAGATTTCCTCAATCCTCAACTCTTGATAATAGAAGAAAATGATGACCTCTCTGTATTTCACTGGAAGAGCAAAAACGGCTTCACTCAGGACCGTTTTCTGCTGTTGTTGAATAAGTAAGTCTTCTGGACTCTCTTTATTGGTTTTTGTGGAAAATGTATTCGTGAATAATAACTTCCTATAATGCCAACTTCGCAGGTAATCCTTCGACTTATTGGCAGCAATGGAAAAAATCCAAGCTTTCACCGAAGCTTCCTTCTCCAAGGTATCCACCTTTTGAAAGACCGTGATGAAAACCTCCTGTACTAAATCCTCAGCCGCACTCCAGCTTTTCACATATGAGTAAATGAGCCTTTTCACATCCTCCCCATATTGGCTGAGGAGTGACCTGATGGACCGATCTTCTTGCATACTCTGTTCTGCACTGTTTGTCATATCACACCACCATGAACTGTATTTTTCACTTAACAGACGATTGCCGTTGTACAAATGTCCCATTAATCACAAAAATGATAAAAAAATAAGGGCCCTATGAAGGGTCCTTATTGTGAATCTTGTTAATGTTTAATGCTCATTCATTCAAGAAGTTCAATGACCGTATCGGTTTACTGATCTTTAGTTATTGACCCAGTTTATTGAAGTAGGAAACTCACTCCATTACATACTCCAAAACATCCTCAACATAACTTTCTAGAGGTTTACTGGTATCTACTAACAAACATTTAATATTGGCTGGTTTCTTACTGTTATGAATTGTATATCTAAATGCTTCTTCTGAAGTGACTTCTTTAATTTGACTGGTCATCCTTTCTCGATTCTTCAATCGGAAATTAATTTCCCTTACATCATCGATATAACATTCAATGTATTTGTACGTAGCTTGATATTTAGTAGATAAGTCCGTGCCCTTTTGAACCAGTTCATCATATAAACAAGGACTATCAAAAATCACATCGTGACCCTGGGATAAATGAAATTCAATTAAAGACCAATCAATATTGTACGAAATCTTCCCAGCTAAGCTGTTGTCTATTTCGTCTTCAATGGATTCTAATAAAGCTGATTTAACAATATCGTGATCGATGAGTACTGCTCCCGTTCGCTTCGCTATTTGCCTGGAAAGTGTAGACTTTCCTGAGCCTGGGAAGCCGGACATCTGAATAAAAAACATCATGAACACCTCGCTTAAGTTGGAATGATCTATTTTAATGGATAAACCAACTCAATCCCTTCTTCCGCCTTCAACGATTGATAATACCAGTAATTATGATCAGCTCCGTGTATGCAAAGAATTCGTTTATCCGAGTACTTCTTAGCAGCATTTTTCACCCGTGCCGCCATAATATTGTGCCGGGCATTCCATACAATATTTTGAACGTTAGGGTTAACTGAATGTAACCAGTCATACATTTCATTCGTAATCGAATCATACTCGAATGAGTTAAAAGGGATTTTCCCTTCATTCCATGCCGATAGTTTTTTATCGTTCCAACTTTGTAATTCTTTCTCTAGCTTAGCCTTCATTTCTGGGTCATACTGATCAAAAGGACCTTCTGCAAATACATCCTCTTCAAACCAATTCACTGGAACGAACGTAATACCCTTTTCACGACATAAAGGGAATATCAATTGAGGATACTCATTTTGTGTCTCTCTTAGAATGCCAAGTGGTTCACCTGTTTGTAGATAGAGTTCCCAGCTTGAAGGGTGGACTTCTCCACAAATGACATCAGGTTTAAATTCTTCTATTAATTTTTCCAATCGTGATAACGGGAAATTATATTTTTTTTGCATTTCTTCATCGTGAGTCATTCCTAAGATACCTACGACTGCCATCGTTACACATCCTCTTTAATAGTAGTGCAAGCTTAATTCCATAAACAAATCATGTAGTTGAACAGATTACTTTATAATAGGATATTTACGTTCTTCTGCCCAATCTATGATAAATGATTTTTGACGTGGATTTAAGTTAGCTGGAAGTTCTGTCTTTCTGAAAAATCGATGTTCTCTGCTTTCAACATCCTTTTGTTTCAAATCTCCTGTAAATTGTTTAGATTTAAAAATGATTTGAACACTGAAGGTCTTATCTCCATTGGGATATTGAACAAAACACTTCTCTCCTGAATAAATACCAAATAACTCTATATCAGATATAGTTAGCCCCGTTTCTTCTAATGATTCTCTTCGTGCTGTCTCTTCAAAGGTTTCTCCAATTTCCATAATCCCGCCTGGAATACACCAATTGTCTTCGTCAATTCGATGTTGAAGCAATATCTGTTCATTTTCTTCTATAATTATTCCACAACCAACAGTTAATAGGGTTTCGTTACCAATATATTTTCTCATTTCTGCTATGTAATTCATCGATTTCTCCTTAATTATTATTTTTACTCCCTATGTAATGATTTGATTTTATCTTCAGCAATACTGCCTGATAACGGAAGAAAGAAAAAATCCGGAGATCTGCTGCCTGATCTTCTGCTAATGCCCTGTTATCAGGGATAAAGACTAAGTATTACTCCTGATTAAATCTTCTTCATACAACCAATCTATTGCATCTAGAAGATTATTTGATATGTAATCTATTTTTATATCTTGTAGCTTATCGGAATGTTCAGAAAGAGTGGATTCGCCAGCTCCAGTTCTAACTAAGATTTTTATGCTTCCGACTCTTGATGCAGCAACCATATCACTCCAACGATCTCCTATCACAACACAGTTCTCAAGATGTAACTCATTATCTTTCTGCGCTTTAGTTAGCATACCCGTATTGGGTTTCCTACACGAGCACCCCACATTATGATCATGTGGACACAAATAGACACCATCAAACCCAAATGCCAGTAACTCCTCTTCAAAGTCTTTCTCTTTAGCTAACCCTCTAGAGATTCCCGGCTGATTTGTAAAAGAAAAAATCCTTATTCCATCATTTTTTAATCTATTAATTTCGGTAGCTGTATAAGAAAAAAGTTCAAATTCCCCTGGATAATGGACAGTATCACCACCACCAATGGTTCCATCTCGGTCAATAAACACTGCTTCAAGCTTTTTCACATAGATTCTCCCTTTCTCACCTCATCCCTACCAATTATTTCAAATTAAATCTAGAGAATCAATCCTTATACCAAAATAAAGGGAGCTTATCCTTGTTACAGATAAGCCCCCTTTCGTATTATAAGGTCAGCCAGATATTTCTGGTTGACCATTTTTTATATCGATATATGATTAC